>JAEUSQ010000039.1:0-300000 GCA_016788705.1 Bacteroidetes Order II. bacterium | reverse complement strand
AGGCTCCGGTTTTGGTAAAGGGACCGAGACCACACGTTCGATTATCCGACGTGGGGGCGGCGTGTTGCCCTATAGCTCCACGGATGAAAATCGGTTCTTTCGAGGAGTTGGTGCGACCATTGCACTTTCGCCAACCCTCAATTTGTCTGCCTTTGGCTCCATCCGAGACCGTGATGCCTCTGTGGTGCCGGATTCTCTCTCGGACGAAGAACGTGAGGTTTTTTCGATTTATGACACTGGATACCATCGGACCGAGTCGGAGCTGGAGAAAAAAGGAACGCTGAATGAAAAAACATTGGGCGGTGCGCTGGAGTGGAAATACAAAAAAGGCATGGTAGGGGCAACGGGCTATTATGTCTTATTTGATCAGCCCTTTGCAACAAAAGACAATGCATACCAATATTTTGCATTTACTGGAAAAGAAACTACACAATTTAGCCTTTATTTTAATCAAACGATTGGGAAAATCTATGGCTTTGGGGAGTTAAGCCGAGATGGAGATGGAACATTTGGCGGGCTGGGAGGGATCTTTTTTAGAATGAGTCCAGGAGTGGAAACCTTGGTTTTGGCACGAAATTTTGCACCCCAATTTAATAGCTTATATGGCTATGCTTTTGGTGAGAGAGCAGGTGAAACCAATAATGAAAAAGGCATTTATACGGGCCTTAAAATCCGATTAAACCGAAACTGGACCGCCTCTGCCTATTTTGACCAATTCGAGTTTCCGTGGTTGCGGTATAATATTTATCGCCCCACAAAAGGGTACGAGGCTTTGGTTAAAGTAGATTATCAACCCAGACGATGGCTCCGTTCTTATGTGCAATTCAAGACCGAAACCAAAGAAGAAGCCACAAAAATTGGAATAGGTAGAAACCAACTTTTACCAGGTGTGGCGCCACAAAATCGCCAGACCGCCCGTTTGCATCTAGAATACGATTTTAGTAAAACCTTGCGCACCCGCACACGTTTGGATGTTAGCCATTATCAGTTTGATCAGCAACCATCGGCATTTGGCTTCTTAATGTACCAAGATGCCCGCTGGATAGTGACACCCAAGGTACAAATGGATGTCCGGTTTGCGGTATTTCAGACCGATAACTACGATGCCCGTGTCTATTCCTTCGAAAATGACGCCTTGTACGTGCTTTCCAACCCATCCTTTTCCGGTATAGGGCAAAGGGCATATGTTCTGCTAAAATGTTCGCCTCTTTCCGGTATTGACCTCTGGCTTAAATATGGAGCGACGCGGTATGAACACCGGAAAACGGTGAGTTCCGGTCTTGATGAAGTGGAAGGAAACCGTTTAAGGGATGTAAACGTCCAGATTCGGTGGCGCTTTTGAGGTAAATAAACACTCGCTCCTCAATGATGGAATAAAGGGGTCTCGACCGTGTTTGTTACCTATTGTTTGGTTACAATTTTTTCCTTATGTCCCATATATTGCCCGTCCTTATACTTGTTGTAACCAGTGCAATGGCGTGGTTTGTGGGCTCCGAGGCCACGCTTCCTGTTTTTATCTATGCATCGTGGGCCGGAACACTTCTAATGGCCTTCGCGTGGTGGCGCGGGCAAGACTGGACAATGCGAACGGTCCTCGTCTATGCCATCTTGTATCGCTTGGTATTGCTACCTGTATTGCCTTCGCTCTCGGACGATGGATTTCGTTATATATGGGATGGTTTATTGCAGTGGAAAGGCATAAATCCATTTGTATTTCGGCCCAATGATCCGGCCTTAGGGGCACTACACAATACTGATTTGTACCTAAGCCTAAATTCGGCAGATTATTTCACGGTTTATCCTCCCGTTTCGCAGGTGGTATTTGGCGTGGGCGCCATTTTTTATCCGTTTGGTTCGGTGGTTTCGTATTGGGCCATCAAAGTGGTTTTCGTAGGTATAGAGTTTGTTGGCGTGTTTTTACTTTCTCGTATGGTGCAGGCTCGGTCTTTGATCCTTTATGCATGGAATCCCTTGGTATTGATGGAGGTGGCCGGGCAGCCGCATAACGAAGCGATGTTGGTGACTTGGTTAGTTGGGACCATCTGGGCCTTACAGATCAACCGACCCAAATGGGCACTTGTTTTTATTGCGTTGGCAATGTGGACCAAGTTATATCCATTATTGCTTATTCCGTTTGTTTTGAACCGAACCGGATGGCGTTATTTTTGGATTCCACTATTAACAGGATTGATTTGCTTGATTCCTTATTATCATCCCGATTTCTTTACAAATATTCGAACCTCTTTAAATTTATACACCCAACAATTTGAGTTCGGGGCGGGGTTGTATTATTGGTTGAAAGAGTGGGGCCGCCAGATCATGGGGCATGAGGAAAGCAAGGCTTTGGGGCCTTTTCTACAAATGGTATTTTTCTTTACGATCAGCGTAATCTGGGTAGGGGATATCATGAAACGGAAATCATTACCCGCCCTGTTTTACCTCTTTATTGGGGTGTTTCTTCTTACAGCGACTACGGTACATCCTTGGTATTTATTAGGGCTTTTGGCGATGATTCCGTTATTGGTTGATGTAGGCTTTCGTGATCAACATGCCGAAACTCCGGTTCAGCTTCAAGAAGCCCCGCTTCCTCCTTGGCACTGGATTTGGTTGGGTGGGATGATGACGGGTAATTATTTCTTCTATCTGACAGAAAATCAATGGCCTTGGGTGATTGTGGGCTGGGGCGGCTGGCTGGTATTGTTGCTGCTCTTACCCCTGAAAGGGTTGTTGCAGCGGGTTCACTTTTCACGAGCGGGCGGAAAATATGCGAAAATCCGAAATGGTTTTCCTGTCTTATCATCGGATCTGCCCTTACAGGTATTGGATTTGGGGTGTGGGGAAGGGTATCTGGGTGAATGGATCCGTCAAGACCGACAGGCCGAGGTTTCTTTAGCAGATGTTGTAGATTTTAACCGTACCCAAATGCCATTCTTACGATACGACGGGCATCGTCTGCCATTTCCGGATGATGCCTTTGATGTTACCGTTTTGTCTTTTGTGCTTCACCATTGCGAGAATCAAACACAAGTTTTTCATGAAGCCGTCCGGGTTACCCGCAAGCGCATTTTGATTATAGAATCCGTCTATCAAACTGAGTGGGATCTACGACAACTCACGTTTCTGGATACCTTAGCCAATCGCTTGCGGTCTGGCGGATTGATGAAACACCAAGAAGCGTTCTTACATTTCCGCACGGTTGCGGACTGGTACAAGTTTTTTAATCAATTTCCAGTCCGGTTGTTGGATACAACACAAAGCGGCCTTTTCTTGCACCAACAAGCCTTTTTTGTTCTTGAGATTAAAGAGGCATAAAACGTAAAAACTTGCGTGTTATGGAAAGTTGTAAAATTGATCTGCCACCCTTCAGCCAGCAAAGCAATAGACCTGAAAACATTCGTTCTGGTAAAACGTAAAAAAAAAGCGCCTTTGGGGCGCTTCGGTATCCAGTACGGGAATCGAACCCGTGTTGCCGCCGTGAAAGGGCGGAGTCCTGACCGCTAGACGAACTGGACATCTCTAAAATGGGGAGGATGATGGGGTTCGAACCCACGGCCTCAAGAGCCACAATCTTGCGCTCTAACCTGCTGAGCTACACCCTCCATTTTTTTGTAGAGAAATGAAGTTAGGTAATTTAAGTTGGTGATTCAAGTATGGCCACCAATTTTAAGCTGGTTTCACCGTTTTTTTAGCAAATAAAATCCCTTAACGCACAATAGCTACTTTACCAATGGTGCGTTCACCGCTGTTATTGTTTCGTGCAACGATAAAATACACCCCCGATGGAACCAGGTTACCAGCATCATCTCGACCATTCCAGGCCACACGTCCCCCATATCCATTGAACTGTTTGATGTGGGTCCCTGCGGTATTAAGAATCCTGATTTCATTTTCATCGGTGAGGTTTTCAATATAGATATTGGGTAATACGCCACCCTCGGCTTTTGCAAGTATGGGATGAATACGCAGTTCGGACAAAACGGCCTGTGGTTTAGCAGCATCACTTTGGATACTGAGTACACCAAGATCGGTTGCAAAGTAAATGCGTCCGGAATTGTCGTCTATGGCCAATGCAGAAATATTATCTGTAAAAAGTGGGGAGTTGTCTTTGGTATAATGGTGCAGTACCTCATAGGTCTCGGCATTCATTACCCAGACCCCCTCGGTGGTGGCAATCCACAAACGGTTTGCGGCATCAACAGCCATATCATTGACGAATACCTCGCGCAATACATAGGCCCCATCCCGTGAAGGCCAGTTCGGGTCGGAGTCGGTGGCAAGATTCCCAAACACAAAAACCGTAAGACCTCGGCTCGTGCCGATCCAGATACCACCTTTTTTGTCTTCACAAATTGCACGCACTTGTGCAGAGGGCAGTCCTTTGCCGTCGGAACGTTTGCCCGTCCAATATCGAATTTTGTCATCGGCAGTATTGGCGGGGGTATTTTTGGTGTCCATGACCATTATACCGCCCTCATAGAAGAGGAGTACCCATTTTTTGCCAAAAGAATCTACAAAAACACGGGTAAAGTCCCCTTCAATCCGTTGTCCTGATTGATCATAAAACTCATTCAGTCCCGTCCACTGACCATTGGGCGTTCTTACATGAAGACGTGGGGTGGTTAAGAAATTGGAAAGCCACAAAGTTCCGTCCTTCTCGGAAGACATCCCAGCGACACGGACGTCGCCGGGCAGATTCGGAATCGCCCTTAGCGAGCTATTCGTATCGTTGTATAGGGTGGTCTGACCATTCTTCTGAATCTGAAGAAGGCCTACGCCGATTCTCGAAGAGGCCGTCCAAATGTTTCCCAAAGCATCTACGTGTACGCGGTCAAAGGATGTCTTACCTTTAAGGTCGGGAACAGCGGTATTCGGATATGTTTCCCAAATGGCATTGGACGATAATTTATATACAGTCCCTTTTAGATCTGCAAATGCCGATGCATAAATATTTCCTTGTGCATCGCTTTCCAAATCAGCAAAGAGTTGCCAATAAGGCCCATTGGGTATAACAACCCGTGTTGGTTTTTCATTGGTACTACCGGCAGGCGGTATGGAAGAAAACTGCGCAAGACCCGCAGACCGGTCGCCGCTCCATAAGGAGCCGTCAGCCATTGCAATTCCGGCGCCTAGATTAAAATAGTCGCTGTAACTGACCAGCGTGCGTTGCCCATTCTTACGTACCACTACCAACCAAAATGGGGTGGTCACTATCATGCTATCGTCGGAATAGGTGATTCTGCGAACCTCTCCTGTAATAAATCCTTGGCGTTCCCACTCCGTCGCACCTAAGGCGTAACCATCCATTTTGGTTCCAATAAAAACGATTGAGCCTAATTTTCCTATACTAGTGACATTTTGGAGGCGTTGGTCTAGTACCCACTGAAGCGGCTCCCGAAGGTTGACACTGCTCATTGGGGCATAGGCCACTCCACGCTCGAGGGCAATCCAAAACCCATTTCTGCCATCGGGCAATGGATGAACCATCATGTCATAGACCCTGATGCCGGATGAAAGATTGCCAAATTGGGTATAGGAATCACGTATTTCGTTTTTCTGGGCATCAAAAATGACCATACCGAATGCTGTGGCCACCAAAACAGAGTCCCCTTGTATTTTGATGCGTCCAATGGAACGATCGGTGAATTGGGTGGCACGGGCAATGTCTCTGAAGGTACGTACATTTTTGCTGGCAAGGTCGTACCGGTCTAATGCGCCGTCTTCATAACCAAGCCACAGCGCTTTTCTGCGGTCGTCGTATGTAATGGTCGTCGGATTTAGGGCGTGGAGGCCCTCTATGGTTGTGATTCTCCGGATTTCACCTGTAGAGACATTGTACCCAAAAACCCCGCCTTGAGTAGCTGCCCAGATTTCTGTTCCTGCATCTGCAAGATCATTGATTTGCCGCATGGCAGTATGGGCTTGCCATGAACCAATTTGTGCAAAAGTATGGGGAGTAAGAAGGCCTAATAGCAAAAGGCACTTTTTAAGAAAAGCGAAAATGCGCATAAGAATATGTTTCATTGGTTAAAACCCTAATGGAAGGGAATCGTGATAAAAATTCAGGGCGTAACCAATTACAATCAGCGGAAAGGTTTAAGGTTTTTAAGAAAGCGCGTTTATTTCCTTTAAAAGGTTGACCATTTCGATGGCAGAAACTGCAGCTTCGGCCCCTTTGTTCCCGGCTTTTGTCCCAGCCCGTTCAATGGCTTGTTCAATGCTCTCGGTAGTGATGACACCGAACAGAATGGGGACACCCGTATTTAGGGAGACATGTCCAATTTGTGCTGATTGTCCAGCGACCAAGTCGTAATGGGAGGTTGCACCTCGGATGACTGCCCCCAAACAAATAATAGCATCGAATTTGTTGGTTTTGGCCATTTGTTGCGCCACTAATGGAATTTCATAGGCGCCCGGACAGTGGGCTATGGTCAGGTTTTCTGAAGCTGCACCATGACGCTCTAAAACGTCTAATGCCCCTTCGAGTAGTTTATCGGTGATAAAGTGGTTAAAGCGCGATACCACCAATCCAAAGTGGTGATCTGTGGCAAGAAGGTTTCCGGCAATTTTTTTCATGTTCTTAGGTTGGAGGTCTGTTTTTGATAGGATTTTTCTAAAATACTTGCTTTGTACCCCCAAAACCAACCCAAATCATGACGAAGATGGGTACGACGTTGAAGGCTGGGTTTTCGGAATGGAGACTCTCTAATGTGGATGCTTGGTGGATTGTGGTACATGGATGAACATGCGAAGGGTATGATGCCGTATATTTTTGTGTTTTTTCATTCTCATCAACCTTTTTGACGTCTCATAAGATCCTTGAAAACATCAGAAACAGCACCAGTCGAAGTACCTTCCATCGTTTCGGAAGAGGTCCGTGCCTATAAAGTGAATGCCCGAAACCTGCTCATTCCGTTGCTCGTTAGTGCTTTTGCCTTTGGGATTGTCACTTGGCTTACGTATGTGCCCGGCATGTGGGCAAATTTGGCAAAGGTTTTTAAGCCTGGATTGTTAATCGCCGCTCTTTTAACCGTTTCATTGCGGGTCGTAATCGGTGCCTTTCGCATTAAATATGTTTCACATGGCCGCATCCCATTTGTGCCGGCACTTCGCACCCAATTGGTATGGGATTTTTATGCCAATATCACACCTTCGGTAATCGGAGGAACCCCTTTTGCTGCGTTGTATATGAACAAAGACCAGCGGATCCCATTGGGTGAAGCATCGGGTATTATGATGTTCTTGATGTTGTTGGATCAGATCTGGTTTGCGGTTTCGATCCTGATTATGTTGGGCGCTTCAATGTTTGTAGAGATCATTCCGGCTTCTGTTGGGAGCATTGGGGAAGGCGCCATTTCGTTGTATTTCTTGGTTATTATGAGTTGGGCAGCCATTTTTGCCTACGCCACCTTGGTACGGCCTCAAATTTTGGAATGGTTAGTACTTAAGTTGTTTTCCCTGCCTTTTTTAAGCCGTTTTAAAGCGCGTGCAGATCGCGAAATGGAGTCTTTACAAGCCCGTGCCGCCATTATCCGCAAAGAAAAGCCGATGTTTTTTGTCAAAGGCGTATTGATGACGGCCTCTTTATGGGTATGTCGTTATTTTCTACTATTGTTTGTGGTGATGAGTATTACCGAGGTGTACAATCCGGTTCAAATTATTTTCCGTGCAATGGCCATTTTACTAAGCTATATCATTATGCCTACACCGGGTGGTGCAGGTGGTATTGAGGCAGCCTATACGGTTTTTATGACACCGTTATTGGGAGCCGCCTATGTTGCACCCACACTTTTTGCTTGGCGCTTTATCGGATTTTACATGTTTATTATCATTGGTGTATTTTTGACTGCCAAAACAATGGGGGAAAAATCAATCCGAAAATAATATGGAGGCTAAGCAAGGTTTTTCGTAAGAGTTGGTATGTATAAAACCTCGACTCGTTACCTTATAAAAAGCGGCAACCAAGTGGTTACCGTTTTTAGGTTTAGGCTTTATCGTTCAGTATTTCCCGTTTTGCAGGCTTGAAGTCAGGTTGATTGCTAATTTTTACATTTTAATTCTTCGTTTTGATTAGATAAAAACCTTTCTTGGTGGCATATTGCTCTACTTCGTCCTTCACGATCATACCCGCAACCGCGCCATACATGGTTGAACCCTTCACTGCACAGCTTGGCGATTTTTGTAACTTTTTCAGTCGCTCAATATGGTCATCAATGTGGCATTTATGAGGCACACTATCTACTTTTACCGCAATCGAATGACTTTCACCTATTAATAATAAATTAATTTATAATAAAAATTGTCTATTTCGCTTTATATATACATCAAATCCGATGCCTTGATGTCGGAAAAATGTTAGTAGTTTAGGGCACACTTTTTCTTCAGAGAAACATTTTACTCGGTCTATTACTTTAGTATGACTTGTTTAGTAGGGTGTAGCGTTACTTTTTTTGAACGCCACGCCGCTGCACCATGCTCCACCGCTCCACAACCGCACAAAATACAAAACGGCAACCTTATGGCTACCATTTTCAAATAGGTTCAATCAAATCTTTTATTTGCGCTTCTACTTGCAAAAGTAACTTTCTTGGACAAGGCTAAATTTATGGACGATCTTCGACTGATGAATGGTAAAAAAGGAAAATCGCCTATCGTTTTCTTGTTTAATATTTCTAATAGCCACTTTTCTTCTTATTTTCCATGCACAATCCTTGTGTAGCCATTGATATCGAGATTGACATCAAGGAGCCTACACTTATGGGTGGCGGGAGCGCAAAAAGTGATGTATTTATTGGCTTATAGCGAGACAATTTACAAAGGAATTTAAAATCGTAATTAATGTATCGTGATCTTTCCGAAAGACGTGCCGAAGTTTTGCAGTATAAACTGAATGACGTCCATCCCAACCTGAAATTTGGAACGGCGAGCGACCGTTATGCGGCATGGATTGGACAAATTTATCCCGAAATATGGCAGGACCAAGTAGAAACACGTACCAAAAAATTGGATACCGGAAGTTTTACCGAGCGTACCCTTCCTATCGCCTCAGTCACTGATTATTTTCAGCACTTTTCTACATTAGAAACGGATTTTACGTTTTATCGTGCCATTTTAGAACCAGATGGAAAGCCCACAGCGGTATATTATAACTTATTACAATACATTGAACATGCACCACCCGAAGCCCGTTTTTTGGTAAAAGCACCGCAACAATTTTTTGCTCGTATCATCCGGCGGTCGCGGAAAGGTGGGCCTGTGATGTACGAAAAGAATCCATTTTATTTAGACGCATTAGGGTATGTAAAAATGTTTTTAGCGCCATTGATGGACTTGCTTGGCGATCGGATTGCAGGCGTATTGTTGCAACAGGAATATCAAAGAAAATCAGAAGCACCATTGCCGGGAACGTTTATTGCTGAGTTAGATGCGTTTTTTCGAGACGTGCCGGATGACGTGCAGCACCACATCGAAATTCGTTCAGAACACCTTTTGTTACCCCCTTATTTTGATCTGTTGCATCGTCGTGGGATTGGATTTGTCTTTAGTCATTGGACATATTTGCCCCCTATTCGCGAACAATGGGATCGTTGTGGCCGTGCGTTTTCTGCCGCAGATGGTCAGGCCGTACTTCGGTTGCTTACCCCACTCAAAATGAATTATGCCGAGGCATTCCGGTTGGCGTACCCTTTCGAGAAGGCGGTTCCGGAACTTTCCCAGACGGCTGGAGCCTTTGCAATGGTTAATGAAGCAACGGCCTTGGCGTATCAGGCAATTGGACAATCGAAGGTTTTGCACATTATTGCCAATAACCGCGCTTGGGGCAACTCGCCTGCACTGAACCAAGCCATCGCCAGCCGATTTTTGGACTTTGCGGAAAGGAAGCACGCCTGAAGTTGTTGTGATTTACTCTCGTCCTTTAATCGTAATGGAAAACAGCAACATTTCCGCCCTAAGGAGTTGAGGAGTGATCTTGGTACCGTCTTCAACTTCTGGTTGGGGTTTATAAATCTTTATAAAGGGTATATTAACCCTTCCGTGTGCAGCAACAATCACCCCACCCACTTTTAGGCCAACCGTTCCACCCCCAATAAATCCCTGATAAAAGTAGGGACGTTCGTATGCTTTACTAAAAGCAGGTACACTTGTTCGTACTGTTTCGCCATTAACCACAAGTGGAACAGCGAGATAAATACCTCCTTCGACACCTGCAAAAATCAAATGACCCAATGAAAGAGCGCCAAGAAAATGGGCTTCCGCATTGGTCATGGTGAGCGATTTGTACCCATCATGGTATTGTGCTTTTGCAGTCTGATGGGTGATGAGTAGCATTTTGCTGGCTTGTGCATGTCCATGAAATCGAAAGGTCGCCTTGGCAATTCCGGCTTGAAAAGCTCGCATATCAGTGTAAAAAGTCCCATCTTCGTTGTCAAACATGACCTTGTTGCTTGTTCCGCCAATAAAAGAGAGGCCTGGTGTTTCGTCCTTTTCTTCGTACCATTGTGCTTGTAGTGGCACGACCAAAATGAAAAGAAGGAAGAGTGGTACGCTTGTTTTCATTGAGAGTGTAGATTGGAATGAATGTTAGCACCTTCGCGCTGAAAGGCTGTATGAACTACTTTTCAAGGTGAGGTGAAAAAAGATGATAAGAAGAAATGTGTCCATTTGCAAATAATACCAAATGGGCATAGGTAACCAGTTTAATCTTTTGGCCCTTACTGGTATGTGGCAGGGGGAATTTTCACATAACGGAAGTAAATAAATAGTTACCACTTAAAAGACATGGTGAGTGCGGGTACCCAGTCTCCGGAATCGGTAAACATGGCAACGGGTGTGGCAGAAATTTTACGATTGTGAAGGCGTGCAGAGATACCTGCTTCAAAAGCCGATATAAAATGATTTAAAACAATCAACGTACTGGTACGTGAGGCTTTTCGTAATTGGGCTTGCGAAGCCCCATGAGATTGGGCATAGGCTAAAAATTGAGCCGATGCATTCACGTAAACCCCCTCCACTTTCTCATCTGGATCGTCCGCACCGTTGTAATCGGGCCATCCGGGGCTATATTGATAATATTTACCTACCAGTTCATAGTATTGTTGTTCGCCAAAGAAGGGGATTTTATGAGAGAATGCAGCACCCGTTTTCGGGTTTTTGGACTGATCTTCGGCGGCTCGTACGGCATTGAAGAGTTCCCGCACGGTTTGACGCTCGGAGTCGGTCCATTTGGCCGGGTTGGTGAGGTCTATTTGGCGAATCGTAGAGGAAATGGGGATTTTAGGTCCTGCATACCCGGAAAATTTATTCAACCACTCGGCATATCGGATGATGCTCCAGCCCCGATGTGCGGTTTGTTTGACCAACGCATATTGCTGATTTCCTTCTTGCTGCCATTTCTGTTGGAGGACAATCGAGGTGATTTCTGCTCCAAAAAACACCCCAGATTTTACAAATTGCCGATTGTAAACTTGACCTGCTCCCGGAACCACCGCCGATGCCAAAAAAGCGATCGCTACATGTTTTGGCTTATGTGTAGCTGCGGGAATAAGAAGGGTGGGAGACACATAAGCCACCTCTGGAAGTAGATTCTGTAACAAATCGGTTTGTAGATCGCGATGTTGGGCATAAACAGGAGTAAAAAAAAGAATGTTGATGCAAAAGAAAGACAAGTATTTCATAAGTCGAAGCTAAAAAGGACGCCAAAATGCCAAAGCCATTGCCGCCCATAGGTTACAAATGTATTCCCTTCCACGGTGGTGAGCCGATTTTTGAGTTGATAATCAAATTGGTTGAAGCCGTAGGTCGTACCGACAAAGAGTGCCGTTGGAAATAGGTAAAAAGAACCCAAACTTAACCTTAATTCTGCGCCGGCATCTTTTCGAATTTGGTTCCATGCTGGGCGGTTATCCGACCATCCCATGGCTGCATCTGCATAAACCCGGCCATAGAGCCGATCAGGTGATAGGAAGCCCCATTGATTGGTAAATCGGGAAATAATGGGGAATTGATAGGATACTTGTGCCCATGCTGCTTGGTTTCCACCCACCGCATAGAAGGGGTACCCGCGTGCCCCGATTAAACCTCCTACGTAGTCGTTGAAAAAATCATCCACTTCTTTTCCTACGATCCCACTTACTCGGAGGCGTGCTTCGAGGCCATGTGTAGATCGGTTTATTTTGCCCAACGCAAGGCCATATTTAGTATCAAAGGTTAAGCGATTGATTTTGTAGGACTTATAAATAGGAACCAACGTATTATTTTGAATGTCGTAACGGTCTAATAATTGACCAGGTTGGTGTTCAAACGTGAGTGAGGCTCGGATTCCTTCGGGCAAGAAATGGTCATGCTGGCTTGGTTTTCGGGCCTCAAAAAAACCTTGGACTGTTAGGCCGCGTCCCATAAAGTACCGACTGGAGGATGCGCCAATGGTCTGTTGGTATTCGCGGGAGTAGAAGGATTCGGTTCGAACATTAAAAGGACTAATTTTATAACCAGCGAGTGCCGAAAAATTGCGCGAAAACTTTGAACGGGCATTCAGTGCTACTTCCCAGAGGGTATAAGTGAGGTCTGCATAGCTTTTTTCTGGAAAACAAGCCGTACAAGGGAATTCTTCGATGGTAAGCCCATTTGGAACAATCCGTTGAATATTAAAAACATCTAACGAAAGTTTAGGCCCCCAGGCTTTGGGGAGGAAAGAAACCCCACGGTTGTATTCTAATTGCATTTGTATATCCCGTTCCAATCGTCGGAGGCGGCTTGGAACCAGAAAATCTCGGACGGTTTCGGCCTCTATGGAGGCTGGGGCAACCAAGGCACTGGCATAAAGGTTTACACCTTCCAATACTTCACGAGAAGTCATCATAACCCCAATCTTGGTGGTGCGTAGCAACTCTTCGGTTCCAGAGCGTTGTAGGGTAGCATCTATGGATCGGGCTGGGCTATTGTAATCATCCATGCGAAGGACAGGAATGAACCCAATGCGGCTAAATGTTGGTTCATAGGAAGTGACCTCAGGCGTGCCCGGGACCAAGGCTGGAATCGCACGATCGTTTGCGGCGTTGAGGGTTGCCCAATCGGCATCTTGATAGACTGATTTTTTTGCAAGGGTTGCTGGAGTTTGGTACATTGGTACAGAAACCACTTCGGGTTGTACAATACGGGCAATTTTATAGCCTTCGGCTTCGTATCGGGCAAAAAGGAGTTGCCCAGAAGCATGTACGTCCGGCATAAAAGCTCCGCCCAAGACATTGGTTATAGGAACGGGTTTGGCATTTTTTTCCTTAAGTGAAAGACGATATAGGTTGAAAATACCGCTTGCATCAGACGAAAAGTACAAATCATCTTCCGAAACCCTGACATTTCGGTCATCGTGAGGGGATTCATAAACCTTGGTAAGTGAAGATCCATCCGGTTTGATACGGAAGAGGTCAGGATTTCCTCCTTGGCTCATGGTGAAATAAATCCATTCACCAGACCAGTGGGCATCCAAGACCTGTTCACCGCCCGAAAATTGGGTGACAGGTTGTATGAGGCCCGTTTCCGCACGTCGTATTAGATTGGTCGTTCCGTCTTGTTGCTGGATAAAAACCAATTCAGTGCCATTACTATTCAGGCTGGGGCCGGCTGCACGGAGGTTACGAGTGAGTCGTTTTGTTTTTTTTGAAGCAATATCCAATTCATATAAATCAGAGAATAAATTACCTTGAGCGGTATCCCTCACTTTGGCCAAAACCAGGCGTTTACCATCAGGAAACCAGTCAAAAGCACCGGAGATACCCGCTTGCAATTTGTGTCCATGCGAGCATGTTTGTTCAAAATATCGGTTTTGCAGCCCTTCTACCGGAAAAGCCGTCGTTAGGTTGGTCTCCAAATCCAGGATATAGAGGGCGGTTGCACTAAAATCATATCCCTTATTAGAGAGGTAAGCCACTTTTTTGCCATCGGGCGACCATCGGGGGTGGAAATTGAAAAAGCCACCGTCTTCTATCGTGTGCCCGTCAACCATTTTTTGACGGATCTCGATGGTGGAGGTATCATAAGCCGTTTTCATGGCTGACATCCATTCTGCATGAAGTTTTTTGCCCGGAATACCCGTCGCGGACGCCAATGCTTTTTCCATATTCCAGTGTTTGGCCAATGCTTCCGAAATAAGCCGTAGCACGTCTTCGCCAAATCGGTTGGCCAAGTATTGTGTAAAAGCAAAACCATGATTATAGACACTCTCGCGGCCAAGGCTGTTTTTGGAAAGGAAAGAACCCATCTCGGACAAGGAAAACGCTTTATTCCCTAAAATCTGGGTACGTAGGAGCATGTCGCGGTGGCTGTCCCAGGTTTCATAATGTAAGCCTGAACGCTGAAATTGGGCGGTACCCTCGGCAAACCAAGCCGGATTGTTCATCACAGGGACGGGATAAGAAGCCACAATATTGGGATAGCCATATAAGACATCAGGACGTCGCACTTTTTCGTACCCAAGATATTGAAAAAAGAAAATGGGTGTCTTTCGTGTCGTTCGCATGGTCTTCTGAACCTGCACAATATGTGTAAATTCGTGGGTGATGACATTGCGAAGCCAATGATGATCCCCCCTTAACGGCGATTCGAGGGCGGGCGCCCAAATCTCAATTTTATTGTCGAAAAAATAGGCCGCGCCATTGGAATAATCCTCATAGTCTTTCAGCACAAAATCCACTTTACTGTCTGGTGTGTGTTGGTATAAGTGGGTGATGGGGCCATAGATTTCCTCTGCGATGCGGGCAACTACCGCAGCCGTTCGTGTACTCCCTTTTCCGTTTGCGTCGGTATGGAAATGTATGCGAAAATGCTCGGTTTCTAAGGTGTGCCACCGGAGGCCAGCGCGGTTAAAGGTCTGTTCGGAAGGCCAGTCTTGCGCATGTACAGGGAGACAAAAAGCGCACAAAAGGACAACAATAGTCCAGAAGTTGTCTGGTTTTTTGGAGAGAATGTGGATTAGCCGGATACGGGTCATTAGAATCGTAGTTGTATCGTTGTGCCCGGTACTAATTTTGAACCGGTGGAAAGTAATCGAGGACTTAAACTGAGCCTTTCTCGGCCACGTGGCTGGGGTATTTGTCCATTTTGTAGTTTTCGTGTGGCAGACAAGACATCCCAAAGTGCTAAAACCGTAACAGAAGCTGCGCCAGTCCACCCAATGAAATCGCAAGGGTCATCAAAGTCGCTTGTCGGCTTGTTACAAAGTCCATTTTTTTGGTATCGGTGCGAAAGGGCTAAAGAGGCTGCGCCCACTCCGATACGGCCTACAGTAAATGTTGCAGCAGCACGAAGGTCTTGAACCCTAATTTGTCCAACAGAGGGGCCAATGAGCAAGCCATACAAAGATACGGCCAATCCCATGTTTTCAATTAAATGATGATCCCTTTCATAACCCTTAAATAAAAAGGCGCTTCCAACCCCTGTTGGAACCATTGTATGGATAGCAACTTGGCGCCATAACTGCTTTATTTCAGCCGATTGATTTTGTGAAACAGGTTGCGCCCAGAGTGCTAAGGGATTGAATAAACCGATTATAAAGTATTTCATCATAGTTAAAATCCAATTTGCAGGTTTAGTGCTGGCATGTATTCTCGCATACCCGTCAAAAAATAGGGCTTTTCTATCAGGATAGGTAAGACAGCGATAGCATTGCGTTTGGTGTAGCGCGTGTTAAAAGTTTCCACCGATTTCGTAAGCGTGTATAAGGTGTAACCAATGCCTACTTCATAAATAAGCAATCCAACGATCCCTCTCCTTTGGGATGCTTTTTCTTCATATTTTGTACAGCCGGGTTCCCAGCAAGCAAAAAGGCCTCTAAGCAGTATCCGACCACCTGCATACCGAATACCCGACCCGACGAGGGTGCGCTTCCAGTCTTGTGTGTAAAGGTGGCCTCCAGATGGACCGATAACAAGTCCATAAAAACTGAGTAATAGTGCCTTGTCGGAACGAAGCAATGCCTGTGCAAGTGGCGCAGAAACAAAAGGAATGACTGAATTGGCGATAGACCACCTTAGGGCTGTACGGTAGTTTTTTTTGTCAAAACCATTACTTGTGGTGTCGGTTTGATCTTGATACAACAGCGATTGATTGGGCAAAAGGGGTTTTGCTAAATTAGATACTTGCCCATATAAAAGGGTTGTCAGAAAGGGAATAAGGTAAATAATGACTTTCATTGGGCAGCGTTTTTATTGAGGAAAATAGAAATAAATAACGTGATCCATTGATTACCAAATAATTTATAGGCGATATAGATTTATTACAGTTGAAACAAAAAATTAAATCCTTATTTTGGCAAAATAATTTTAAAAACTAACATACATAGAGATGCCAAGATGAGGCTTTTGCGTATTATCCGGTAAAAGTGCCAACGCCAATTTGACTTTTTGCTCATGACGGAGATTATAAGATATTACAGATTTTGGAGTGGTGGCGAGGCTGTAGGCCAATCCACCGATGTACATGACGCCTCCTATTATCTGTATAAAGGTTTGCCTCGTTTTTTCATGACCCGTACAACCTGACTCAAAACATAGGAAGGCAGTGGAAATGACCATAGCAGTACCTACGAGACGGCTGGCCGAACCAATGCCTACACGCTTCCAATCTCTTGTATAAAGATGCCCGCCGGATGGTCCCACACTCATAGCATATAGAGGAATCCAGATCAGGGCGTCGGAGTCTATTTTTTGGCTCAGCACTTGATAGGCAACAACCGGGAGTGCTGTATTGAGTAAAGAAGCCATATAGGCAGTCGTAAGCTGTTTCTTCGAAGATATCAAGGGTAATGGTTCTGCAATCTGGGCCAATTCTACAACCAGATCGGGATTTTTTTGGGCTTGTATGGGAAAGGTCAAAAAGCAAAGTAAAAAAAAGAGGAAGTACTTCATAGGTATTATTGTTTTACCACTGCAATTTGAATGATTTTATACTCGGTTCTATTGGTACTGCTGGCTTTAACCTTTGCCAAATACACCCCATTTGGAACAGAGGCCGACCAGTTTGTTTCGTATGGTATTTGTGCGGGGATGTTTTTCAAATCAAAAACAGCGATCTTTTGTCCTGCCAAATCGGTGATAAGAATACTTACGTCACAGGTCTCTGTGCAAGCAAGACGCAAGTGTGTAGTGCCTTTTCGGACAGGATTGGGCCAATTATATGTTTCCTTCGAGATAAGCAGTTCTTCAAAAGCGGGGAGTGACATACTTGTAAGTGTGATGGTATTACTGTTTTGTGCATCATAAAACAACTCACCCCATAAAATTGAAGAAATGTATCCTGTATCCCAACGCCAAAATTGGCCGTCTGTTGTACCATTCTTGATATAAATTCCTTCAAGGTCTGCTTTTGGATGATGTGAAAACGTGCCACCCGCAGCAAGGGGAAAATCGGGATGTGGTTTACCGCCTCGGTCTAAATCAAAACCATACAGGTTGCCGTCGGTACCCGCAATAATGACAGTCCCTTTCTGTTGAGCCTTGAACCGAATGACTAATGGTTGGTGGATGGAGGAACTGGGCAGTACAATAGGGAAGCCCTCAGCCATGGCGCCTTCGGTATTGAAACCAAGTAAGTACTTATCTACGGTGGTGAGTGCCACCAGAGATTCTTGGGGGCCAATGTTCGTCAGAATAGGGAATCCATTGATCGTTGTGGTTCCTGACAAGTACTGCGCGGGATCAAACGTTTTTCCGGTTGAATTGTCCTTCATCCAGGTATAACGTTTGGTATCCATCTGGGGCGTTAGCGTCCATGTCTGGCCATTTAGCATGGCTTTTACAGGTGCCGAGGTCAATTGGGTTGTTTTGAGCGAAACGGAATTGGGTAATATCCTGTTCTCCAGATAAGTAGGTACCTTCTTCCGGCTGACCTTAAAGCCCATTTGGGCGCCCGTTGCCGAAAAGTCAAACAGCTGAACCCCTGTCTTGGCGCCGGAATTGGTATTGGTATTGGGGAAAGTGCTTGGACCAAGTTCATTCCTGTATTGACCAATTGGTTTTGCGGCAGCATCAATCACACAATTTACGGGATTGTTCAAAAACCAAAAATCGTCGTAGCTGCCGCGAAGTATATTGTTATCTCCTTCGTCGCTACAAGGGAAAGAGGCGACCCCAATGTCTTGTGCACCGTCTGCTTCCTCCAAATCAACCCCTCGTTGCTGAGCGTCCACATTCACTCGGTTATCCGCCAATTTGGCACGTAAGACCGTTTCGTCTATATGCCAGACCAAAATGCCGCCCATGCGATCATGTCCGGCACGGTCCACACCACCCGGTAAAGCCCAGTCGTAATTGTCCACGCCCACAACCGTTCCACTTGAAATTCCTGACTGATCTGTTCTGGTAAAGGTTTGGTCGTGGTTGGTAAAAACTTGTGTAATAACCTGACCATCCGGTCTCCGAATTTGGAGTCGAATGCCATCCCCTTCTGCATCGCGTTGACGATTTTCAACCAAATAATATTCGGTATGGGACAACGGAATTTTGATGACGTCAGAAGTAGTGGCGGCCCCTGCTTGTTCTAAAACCACTTCTTGCGGCTTCGCGTATTCCGGCAGAAGGAGGCGGGGTTCTGTCCAGCCTACATAGTATTTTACCCATGCAGAAGGTTCGGGCGGAAAAAGGCCATTATAGGCAAAAATACCTTCACCGTCCATCACACAAAAAGAACCGATGGCTGTTTTGCCAGTAACGGTGTCAAACAAATCGGGAACCCCCAAATAGTTTAGAAACGAAGCCGCAAGGAGTCCATTAATCGAAACTTCTACGAGAAAGTTTTTTTGGGCAAAACTATCATATCCCAAACGGGTTTCTGTTTCTGGCAGGATAGCGGTATGGTTCACCTCAAAGCCTTTAAAGCGGATGTTACCGCCGGTTAGTTTGTCGAGGGCTGGCTGGTTGAAAAAAAGAGAAGGTAGGTCTTCCGGTGTTTTTAGCAAGGTGGTGCCAACGAGTTCAATATCGCGTCCGGCGCCTGCATGGAAGAGTAGAAACAGGGTGCGTTTGGGGTCCATCCCTGTGATGTCGAAACTGCTTTGAACATCCGCAAGTTGCCAAGCTTCTTTTACCAGAGCGGCCAATTTTTGTCTTTCGGCCTCCGAGTCGGATGTTTTGCCCGTTGGTGCATAAGCACCCATTTGCTTAGAGACTCGTACAATTTCTGGAATTAGATGTGTCTTAAGGCTGGTTTTTCCATCCGAAACCCTTGCGATATAATTTTCTAAAAACGTTAAATGCGCCTGGAAATAACCTGCATCATGAGGTAGTGGATCTATTTTGGGCACCAATCCCTTCCATAGTTTGTCGGAAAATGTTCCATCACCTGTCGTAAAACGAGTGGTGTCTGGTTGAAATTCGACACGAAGCGCGACCACATGATAAAGGTCTGCAGCCGGATTACGCAAGGTTTGGGCAATAATTTGCTGGGAGGCTCCGAGGCTCCAAAAGCCAAAAATGAGGGGTAAAAAAAGGCGCTTATACAACTTCATGGAGGTCTTAAAAAAAGGGGAACGCACGATGGCACGCTCCCCATAACCATTCGGTTTATCCCAGAGATCATAGAGACCTCTTTATGGGATTATAAATTCAGGATGATGGAGAAACGGGGGGTATCGGAGTTGGGGCCATTTTCCTGTAAAGAAATCACGTAGGAAAAATCAACACCAATAATACTTTGGCGAATTCCCGCGCCAAGTGTAAGGAAGTTCCGGTTTCCGTTATCCGGATGTTCGTAAAAATACCCAGCACGAATGGCGAAGAATTTGCGGTACCAGTATTCCATTCCAGCGGCCCATGTCATTTGGTTCGCAATGCTAAGGGTCTTAAATACTTCCGGCTGCCCTTGTGGTGCAATATTTACAGTGAGGGGCTTCCATGAGCTAAAAATGGCCTTGTAAAATGGATCAGCTTCGAAGTTACCCGTATCTGCGTTCTTTTCGGAATGAACCAACAATTTGGTGGCATCCCCCACCAAGGTAATGGAGTTGTAGTTGTCAATGTCGAAACGGCTGGCTACCCCAAGGCGAATATTGGTCGGGATAGGGTCGCTTTGCCCTTTATCAGAATACTGGATGGTTGGCCCCATATTGGCAAGGTTAAATCCAGCAGAGAGCGAAGTCTTGATGCCGCCCAAATTTATTGGACGTGCTTTGTAGAGTAGTCCCATATCCACACCCGCCGATATCCCGGCCTGTGTCTTCTGGGTTCCGACACTACCACCGCCGCTATCCAGATTGGAATAGATGATACGTGCACCTGTTCCTATCGAAAGACGTTCATTCACCGGAAATCCGAATGAAACCCCAGCAGCGGCATCGTATGAGCGGAAAGTATCAATCAGGTTGTTGGATTCGTCGCGGCGTTCACTTTCACCAAGGTTGAGGAACGTAACATGGGCGCCGAAGGTCCCCAAGCCCTCAACATGATATTTTCCAGTAAGATATTCATAGAACAAATCGCTACTTAGTTTGGGCAACCAGTTTGAGTGGGTCAAACTAAATTCTGTATTTTTTTGGGAGGCTAGTCCGGCAGGGTTCCAAAAAACGGCACTGGAGTTATCGGCTACTGCGCTGCCAGCATTTCCCATTCCAGAAAAACGGGCGTCTGGTTCTATTTGTAAGAAAACGACCGCAGCATTGTTTTGCGCAAAAACACCCGAAGTGTAAAACAAAACGAAGAGTGCGAGCAGGGATTTTCTGATCATAGACAATTAAATGTTTTAAGGATTAAATTTCCAGAACATAAAGATACCAATTTTTTAGTTCTGGTACTAAGCAATAAAGTTCGTGTTTTTAAAGGAGAACACCCCATTAGCGAATAATGGCCATTTTTTCAATCAGTTCCGCAGTTTGCTTGGTGGGGATTTCGCTGGTTTCATCGGTGATTTCTATCTTGGCTTTATAGAGATACACACCCATAGCAGGTGCATCCCCATCTTCATCTTTTCCATCCCATTGGTATTGCAAGGTGCTTCCGGTTAGAACACCGCCGGGTAGGAGTTCGTCTGTGCCAATGGTTCGGATTAAGCGGCCACTGAGCGAGAATATTTTGATTTCTGCTCGGGCGGTACGCCCCGGAATTTGGTTGTGTTCCAGAACAAAACGGGTGGGTCCCATGGTTGGATTCGGATAATTGGCCAGATTCCGAATTTCCAGCTGTTGCTCATCGGCCACCACAAAGTCTAAAGTTGCCAAACTAGAGTTGTTAGAGACATCCCATGCCTTCAATGTGAGGGTGTGTGTGCCGGGAGCCAATTCGGGTAAGGCATAAGACACCATTCCGCGCTGGTAAGAATTTTCATTTCCTACAAAGAACTCACTCAGGTTGCGGGCATTTTGTTCATCTCCATTGATCACCAGCAGTAACTCATGGCCAATTCCTGTCCCAACGGTATTGAGGCCATTTTCGTCGAATAATTTGGCAATCAATCGTGGTTTTTTATGGGTGATACCACCGGAAACAAACGTGGTGTCATTCAAAAAAAGCTGAACTTCCGGCCCTTTTAAGTCTTTGATCGGATTTGTGGCTGTGCCGCCAATTACGATACGTAAGCTATGTCCAATTGCGTCTGTTTGTGCTCCAGCCGCATACAACGAAATACGTCCATTGGTATTGCTATACGATATGTCTTTGGGAGCGACAAAAGTAAGGGTATATTCTCCATTTTTAACACTTGCGCGTCCTCTGAAAATAAGATCGCGGTAAACTTTATATTGTCCACCTGGTAAATATTGTGCGTCTCGGAGCGTAACTTGGCGCGGTGCATCATACACCATTAGGTCCACTTTACCGGAGAAATCAGTGGCCCGTTGACCGTTTTGTTGTACAACTTCACCTTTTACTACCACTTTATCTAAGGCTTTAATCTGGAGGTTATCGGTAAGCGGTTTTTCATTAATTGTTGAAACAACGGTTTTAAGGGTGGGCAACCCTACACGCATCGTAGGGTCCCCAAATAAATTGAATTTCCGGTTATTATCTTGCGAGCCCGCTGTTGTATTTTTGGTTTTGCGTAAGACATCTCCAAAGCGTTGGGGGAGGCCATTCGGTTCGCGGGTTACCATCTGAATCGTCAGTTGTCGGTTCAGTCCAGGGTTGAGGGAATCTAAGGAACTTGTAGTGTACACAGGACGCACGGTTGTAAAGACTGCAATTGCTCCTCCGTCTGCATTTAGAAATGCAACCTCGGCGCCACTTTGTTTATCGGCGTAGTCCCAGTGTCCGAAAGAACATGTAGCCGTCACAATGATCGGTAAAGTATCAAGGTTGGCCAATTCATTGAGGTCCTCTAGCAAAACCAATTTTTCATCCGCCAAGGCTTCATAACCCCCGTGCCCACTGTAATTCCATACCAAAGTTCCCTCGTTAAAGGCGCGGAAAATTTCGTCTTTAGCCTCCGGTACGCGTCGTCCGTTTACGGTTGTAACAGGATTATAAGACATGGCATAAATTTTATGTAGGTTAAAGTCTGGTGCTATGTCTTCCAACATCCGAGCAATCATATCGGCATTCTGGGTGTGTAAATCTGATTCAGGCTGGCGAGACCCGGCAATTTCATCATCTGCAATAAAGGTAAAACGGGTTCTCCATGCGCCTAGATTTTTTGGGTTTTCATAATGCTTTATTTTTTGGATCACCCCTGCTGCTTGTGCTGTACTTTGTACCACAAACCGACCAATACCAATATCCATTCTTTCAAAAGAAGAACTTGAATCAAAAAGCCATCGCCATTCGCCTTCTTGATCATCTAATAGTCCAAAATAATCATCAGAAGTGAACGATGTTATTTCATCGAATGATTCATCCGTTTGGTACACTGGAATCCAATTTTTAAGCGTATTGGTAGTACCATTAATGTTGCGGTAATCAAAATGTCCATCTCCAAAAAGCAAGACATATTTAAAAACGTCTTGGGTATCTTTGTCGTACAAAAACTTGAAGTAGTCGCGCATCGCCCGCATGTCCATTACGCCACCTGAAAACTCGTTTATTATTTGGTGAATTTCTACCACTTCGGTAGTAATTCCTTGGCTCCGACGGTATTGGGCCAGGTTTTCGGCTTGACTTTTAAATTCGGTTGGGGTGACTATTACAAAAGCTGGAATGGTGGTTATACCATGCAGGTTTTGGTTGGCAACGGCACTTCCGGTTGCAGGTTTTTTGTAGGTGATGGCTGTGGGTACAAAAGCCACCAGTTCCCTTGGCGTGTCGGCAATATTCATCCTAACCAAATATTTGCCACCGGATTCCGAGACGGGCAATTGGCGGGTATCTTTACCGTCTGTAATATCCCAAACAGTGGGCGTGGAAGCAAAACCGGACAAAGCAAAAATTATTTCTCCTTTTTCCCCTGTTGGGGTGGCAAAGCGGAGGTACTGGTTGGCTGCAACCAGGTCTTGCGGATAAAATGCCGCAATCCAATCCATCCAAAACCGGGGATCATTGTCTGTTTTCGCTAATCGAAATTGAATGGTTTGTTTACTTCCTGTAACAGCAGTATGGGTGAAGGAGAAAGACTCCTCAGACGCTTTAACTCCTAAACTTTGGTTTAAGTCCACAATTCTACTGGTAAATTGGTGGAGGGTGTTGTTGCCCGAAATTACTGAAACTTGCGCACCTGGATTTGCGCGCGCTGCAATTCGGGCACGGTATTGTACGGTTCCACTTGCGAGGCCATCAAAGACCTGATCCACAACGGTAACGCTACCGCCGCCCAGTACTTCTTGCCCTAACCAGTCTAAACCCGATCCAGAGTCGCCGCCAATGTTTATCTTGTCTTCTTCTTTGAACCACCGACCAGTTGTTTGGGTGAGGGTAACCGGATTGTTCTGGTTGGGTGCAAGGGCTGCCTTTACAAGAGTGGGAGCGGTCTCATCCACACGGATGAAGTAAATGTTTTCATTGCTAAAATCGTGCGAAAAGTGCTCCCAAAGGTTTTGATCGGCATTGTAAATCCAGCCTTTGGGCCCATTTCCATAAAAGACAAGGCCATCAGACAAGACGGATACGGATATAGGCGTAAGGTCTCCGGGCCTTGGGTCGCAATTTTTGGCTGGTAACATCTTACCCCCATTCCCATATATTTGTACTTTGGTCCAGTCTATGGTTCCCGTTACGCCCAAGCCTTGTAAATAAGCGGCATCAATTTTATAAAGTCCTTCTTCGGTGACGGGAAAGCGGAACCAGCGCCCTTGTGCGAGCACACTTTTGGTTGTTGCCACATGGGCGTTGCTACAAGTTTCCTTTTTGGATAAGACATCGTTTTTGCCGAAGCGCACCGTAATAAGGTACTCGGTGTAGCGGTATAAAAGCCCCTGTTCCTTGTCGTAGGAAAGAAGATTGGCCGTGAGGGTGGCCGTAGGTTTTTTTCTTTCGATCCCCAGTTGTCCAATACTGGCCAAATCGTTTACATAGCCTTCAAATAAGGTTTTGTGTGCAATATTTT
The DNA here is from genome assembly GCA_016788705.1 of Bacteroidetes Order II. bacterium. Classification (NCBI taxonomy): domain Bacteria; kingdom Pseudomonadati; phylum Bacteroidota; order unclassified Bacteroidota Order II.; species Bacteroidota Order II. bacterium. Next base: position 275,550 of record JAEUSQ010000039.1, on the reverse strand, counting down.
GTACCGATATGGTTTCAAAGCGCGTTCCCGAAACCTCTATGGTAGGGAGAGCGTGTGTGGGCAAGGATATTTGTTCGGAAACAATCGCCCAGCCATCGGTAAGCGCTATAAGGATTTGTTCGGCCGTTTTTGCCTTCAGGTTTTCTGGATTTACTTCGCTTTTCCAAGAGGTATGAATCCGGAAGATGGCCTGATTTGCATCTTGAGACAAGCGCTCAATGTGGGCTTGCTGGCCGTATAATGCACTGGCCAATGTTGCAATAAGTTGCAATCCGAAAAGAGAAAAAAACCGACTTAACATGGAAAATTACGTTTACGTTTGCCGATAGTCCGAACACCTTTTACCATTTTGGTTTCTGGTCTGGGTTCGTAAATAAAGATAGTATCAGAAGGGCAATAGTAACTTTGGTTGCAAACGTATGGTGTAACGAATTTGATGCCTTAAAGCGGAATGTTTGTGGTTTGGTTCCCATAAGGTGTAATTTCGTCTGTAAATAATTAAAATATAAACATTTATAAAGTTAATGTTACCCTTGCAATGATTGAATAGAGCCTGTATTCAATGGGGGTGATTGTGAAGAAATTGTGTCTAAAATGGGTAATGGGCGATTGGCTGCCTCCTCCTAAAGATCAGCGAGGGGACGAGGGAGTACACCAACAGGCCCGCGATCTGTCCAAGTAATATCTGATATTTCGGAAAGTGGGTCGTGGTCATACATGATTTTCCACTTGTGCTCGGCAGCTTGTTTCAAAAACTGATCTTTTTCGGCGATGGTCAGCAAGGGATCTAGATCGTACCCCATTACCCATATAGAAGGTATGTGTGCCAATGTAGGAGTCAAATCTGCTGTAAAAACCAAGGTTTGGGATTGATCAGAAACCTTGATCATTTGTTGGCCGGGTGTGTGACCGTGGATGACCAGCGTCTCCACCCCCTCAAACAAAGTGCCGGGGCCTGTTTGAAGTTGTAGTTGTCCAGAATCAGCAAGAGGCGCTAAGTTCTCATGTAAAAACGAATTTCGTTCACGGATATTCGGTTTTTGGGTGGCCCATTCCCAATGTGTGGTTTGAACATGATATACCGCATTCGGAAAGGCCGTCACCAAGTTGCCGTCTTTTTTTATGGTACTCCCGCCTGCATGGTCGAAATGTAAATGAGAAAGAATGACGTCGGTCACGTCTTCTGGTTTTATATCATGGTGTTTTAACGAGCGTTGGAGATTGAACATTTCGGTATCTACCGCATAAATGTCGCCAAATTTGGCATCGAACTTGTCTCCAAGGCCAGTGTCTATGAGAATGACGCGGTTGTTCCCAACCAGAAGCAGGCAACGCATGTTCATTGGAATGCGGTTGCGTGCATCTGCTTGAAGATATTTTTCCCACATGGGTTTTGGGATTATCCCAAACATAGCACCGCCATCTAAGCCAAAGCGGCCACTTTCAATGGTGTAAAGTTCGTATCCGGCAATTTTTGGCATTAGTCTTCGTCGTTTTGGTTATGGCCTAAATCTGGAAGGATGTTCTCGAAGTGACCATCGGACTGAATTAGTCGTTTGATTTCGGCCATTTCAGAAGCTTCTGGGATGTTTTTTGCAAGATAATCTGATAAGAAGTTTAGTCGTTCTTCTTCCGAGCCAAATTGGAGTAAAATTTGTTTTTGTTCCGGCTTTAGTGGGAGGGTACGACCCACCACAAATGACAGCCGTTCTTCTTCCGGATGTAAGAGCAGGTGTTGTTTTTGGTGTAGGGCCTCCATCCATTTTGTATATAAGGCCAGAAAGCGCAATTTTAATGATTCGGGAATTGCTATTACTTCATCTACCAACCACGTTATGTCTGCTGTAAAATAGGTGTATTTATGCCTGATTTTATTGATGCGGAACCGTTCCTGTCCCTGCACCAAAATATCTCTTTTCCCATCTTCATATTCTTTGAGTTCACGAACCACAACAGCGCTACAACCTGTTTGGGTAATCCCATTGTGATGGGCCAATACGATCCCAAATGGAGATTGTGTGGCCAAGCAATAGTGTATCATCTCTTTATATCGAGGCTCAAAAATATGCAAAGGAAGTTGTTCGATTGGAAACAATACCATAGGTAATGGGAAAATTGGAATTTCTTGCGGTGAATTCATGGATAGCATACAATGATATACGCATTGGAATTGTGTGGTCTTAGACAGAGTCCCTAAGTGGTCCTTAATACCAAAAAGGGCAACAATCGTGCCCCCTTCCAATTATGAAACCGAACTAGTACAGTTAGTTTTTCTTTTTAAAACTGTTTTCGGAACCCGTCATGAGCCTTTTGATATTGGCGCGATGTGCAAAGACGATCAGCCCTGAAAGGCCGATGGTAAACCAAATGGCAACCGGAGAAAAATTATACAGCCCCGTTTCATCCATAATTACAAATGCAAAAGGAATGGCCAAGGCAGACAAAATAGAACTTAGCGAGACATAACCCGTAATCCAAACAATCAGGACAAATACGGGTAAACCGATCAAGACGCCGCCGGGTAATGTACCCAGCACCATTCCCATCCCCGTTGCAACACCTTTTCCACCACGAAAACCAGCAAAAATCGTCCAGATATGGCCAATTACAGCCGCTAACCCCGCCATATACATGATAGCATGATATTTTTCTGAAATGGGGAGCACTTCCCCGCCTATCCGAATTTGGGAGATAAACAGGGCAGCAACCAAGCCTTTCATTACATCAACCACCACCACAATAAGTGCGGCATTTCGCCCCAATATTCGGTATGTATTCGTTCCGCCAGCATTCCCGCTACCATGTTCGCGGATGTCTATGCCTTTTAATAATTTACTAATAACGATACTGGTGGGAATGGAACCCACTAAATAGCTGAGGGAAAGGATAATGACTAAGGATAACATATAATTGGGGTTAGTGAATGAATTATGCGGGTGGGAGAAACGCAATGCCAATCAGTCCCGGTCCGCCATGAATCGAAAGCGCAGGAGACAATGGAACGCTGAAACACTCGGTTGGTTCATACTGACGACGCAGCAATTCAATGACTTCGCTGCATTTTTCGGGTGCGGCAGCATGGCCCACAGACATCATCAGACCTTTTTGCGTACCGACTCGTTTTTCGATGATCTTGAGCAATTGAAGATACACATCTTGTGTCCCGATTGCCTTACCGACTGCCTCAATCTTCCCTTTTTCACCAAAGTTAATCACTGGTCGGATGTTAAGGAACCTGCCCATTAACCCTTTAAAATAGCTGACACGCCCTCCTTTGATTAAAAACTCGACGGTGGGCAGAGCTACATATACTTCCAAACGTTTTATATCTGCTTTTAAAGCGTTCAGCACTTCTTTCCGTGACATTCCACGCCGAATTCTTCGGACGGTATTCAAGGCGAGCAGGCCTGTAGCAATGGAAACGGCCTCTGCATCCACAATGTCTATCCGGTCTCCGAAGCGATGGCCTGCACGGCGGGCAGATTGGATGGTTCCACTATACATTTCGGGAATATGCAACGAGATGGCAGCCTCATAGTGCGACATGACGTGTGCATAAACCCGATCAAAATCGGCCGGGGAAGGTTGAGACGTTCGAGGGTGATGGGGGTCGGTTTTGAGTTTCCGAAAAAAGGTTTCTTCGTCTATGGTAACGCGGTCTATATATTCCTTGTCGCCAAAACTAAGCCGAACCGGAACCACATGAATATTGTATTGCTCCATGAGTTCGGGCGGTAAATCGCAAGCACTATCCACCACAAGGGCCAATGCTGCGGTTTCGTGCCCAAAAGCATCTCGCGCTTGTACGTACATGTCGTCCGCTTTCTGGTGAGACACCGTTGCGATGGCTTCTAATGCCTCAAATACGCGGATTGGGGTATCGGTATGAATATGAATGCGCATTTTGCGCGAACTACCTGCAATCACCAACGAGTCCCCCATTCCGGTTAGCAGTTGGCGCATGTGTGTGGTTTCCAGATGTTCCCCATGTACCATGCATTCGGTACAATATCGAAAGGTAAGGTCGTGTGCATCGTGCTCAATATGGGCTTCTGCTGGCAGATTGTCTTGCTCGGCAATCTCCAGTTCACGGTCAATTCGGCCATTTTTCATGTACTCCAGCGCACCTTCCAACAAATAGACAAAGCCCTGAGCACCTGCATCTACTACGCCTGCTTTTTTGAGTTCTGCCAGTTGTTCCGGTGTACGCCTCAGCGATTCTCGTGCCTGCTCGACGCCATGCTCAAACAGTTCGAGGAAATCCTTTTTTGTGGGGGCATGATGCAGAATGTACATGGCCCAATCCTGAATGACGGTCAATATCGTTCCTTCCTTTGGCTCAGAGACGGCTTCTCGTGCCCACGCCGAGCCTTGGGCTACCGCATGGGCAAACTCCTCGGTGCTTGTGTGTAACTTGCCTTGCAATTCGTGAGCAAGCCCTTGAAAGAATTGTGCGAGAATGGCGCCAGAGTTGCCACGAGCGCCCAAAAGTGCCGCATCAGCAATGCCCTCACTTATTTCCGACACGGTATGACTTCGAAGCGAAGAAAGCCGATCGAACACCCCGCGCATGGTAAAAGCCATATTGGTTCCCGTATCGCCATCAGGCACCGGAAATACATTAATGTCGTTCAAGGATTGCTGTTGACCAATCAGCCAACGCGCGGCCGCAAGGGTACATCGCCGGAGTCTTCGGCCATCAATATAGCGGATTCGTATAGGGGATGTCATGGGCGTAGGGTTAGGTTGATGAAATATACGACAAACCGTGTGTTATGAAAACCCTTTCATGAAACCGTGTCGGAACGTTTGGGGTATGACCATTGGCCCAAATTTTGTTTCGATGAAGGCCAATTCTCTCTCATGGCGTTAAAAAATGGTTTTATGAATGAAATTGGTTGGTTCATCCTTGTGGCCTTATTGCTCGCACATGTCATTGATACTTTGGCGGAGTGGCTTAATATACGTGCAGCCGATGCCGTCTTGCCTCCTGCATTGGCGTCATTGTATGATGAAACGGCCTATACGAATGCACAAACCTATCTGAAATCCAATACTCGGTTTGCCATGTTCAAACGTGGACTGGATTTGCTGGCATTATTGTTTTTTTGGTTTTTCGATGGGTTCGGATGGTTAGATACTGTGGCCCGTAGTTTTGGATGGGGCGAAGTAGCTACAGGATTGTTGTTTGTGGGAGGCTTGGCTTTGCTAAACGGCGTAATGGGCTTGCCTTTTGGTTGGTATCATACGTTTGTTATAGAAGAGCGTTTTGGATTTAACAAGACGACGCCTAAAACATTTTGGATAGACCGAATGAAGGGGCTTGTATTGGGGTTGTTGATTGGGGTGCCTGTGCTTGCGTTGGTCGTATGGCTTTTGGATAAAATGGGTGAATCTGCTTGGCTTTATGTGTGGGGAGCCATTACGCTCATTTCTTTGGTCTTACAGTATGTTGCACCAACATGGATTATGCCCTTTTTTAATACCTTCAAGCCTTTGCAAGCCGACGACCCACTTCGACAAGCGGTTTTATCATATGCCCGTAATGTGTCGTTTCCGCTTACCAATATTCTGGTGATGGATGGCTCTCGGCGGTCTTCAAAAGCCAATGCTTTCTTTACCGGGTTTGGGAAAAATCGTCGTATTGCATTGTTTGATACCCTGATTGCGGATCATACAGTCCCTGAACTGACCGCGATTGTGGCCCATGAAGTGGGGCATTATAAACACCAGCACTTGCTGAAAGGGATGGTAACGGGTATCTTGCAGACGGGGGCGTATCTTTTTGTATTGTCCCTTTGTCTAAAATTGCCGGGGTTATATGCGGCTTTTGGCATAGAACAACAAAGTGTATATGCGGGATTGGTGTTTTTTGGCTTGCTTTTTTCCCCAATTGAATTCATGTTGGGCATGTTGACCAATTATTTTTCTCGAAAGCATGAATTTGAGGCAGATGCCTATGCCTTAGAAACGGCTCCAGAACCAGAAGCATTGGGGGAAGCCTTGAAAAAAATGTCGGTAAAACACCTTACGAACCTAAATCCCCATCCGCTTTTTGTATTTTTGAACTATTCGCATCCACCCCTTCCGCAAAGACTTGCGGCCATGGAGCGTATTTTATCCGCTAAAACATAATGCCCGTGGAAACAGCCATCTTCCGATACAAGTCCCGATTCGAGGTTCCTGCAAAAGTGTTGTTCGACTGGCACAAGACCGAAGGTGCACTTGGCCGCATGATTCCGCCGTGGCAACGCGCACGGGTGATCGCCCATGGCGGCATCCGGGAGGGGCAAAAGACGGTGATTAAAATGGGCATACCGGGCACACCCTTTCACCGAAAATGGGTGGCTGAACATGTGGACTATAAAGAGGGTGTTTCATTTGCCGACATCCAACGCAAAGGGCCCTTTTCTTATTGGAAACACTTCCATAAAGTGACCGAGGCGGGCGAAGAATCTTGTTTTTTAGAAGATGAAATTCAATTCAAATTACCCTTTTCCGAAATCTCACATCGGCTGTTTTTAAAAGGGGTCATGAAAACCTTGGAACGTGCATTTGCGTACCGACATCGTATTCTTGCCCATGACCTGGCGGTATTCAAACGTTATCCCATTGCCCCCAAACGCATTTTAGTTAGTGGAAGCAATGGCCTGATAGGCGAAGCCTTGGTTGGTTTTTTATCCGGTGGAGGGCACGAGGTTTTACGCTTGGTACGCTTCCCCTCGCAAAAGAATAATGAAGTCTTTATCAATCCTGAAACCCACTTTATCAATGAGTTTCAGGTGGAAGGCATTGATGCCGTCATCCATCTTGCGGGAGAAAACGTGGGCAAGCGTTGGTCTGCAAAACGAAAAGAACGCATTCTGAAAAGCCGTACATCACTGACTGCAATGCTGGCACAAACCGTGGTAAAACTAAAAAAGAAGCCGGAAGTGTTTATATCCGCATCCGCAATTGGTATATATGGCGAAGTTCACCAACGGCCTGCCACAGAGCAGACCCGGCCAGGAGCAGGCTTTCTGGCAGAAGTGGTTAAAGAATGGGAGGCTGCTGCGGAACCTGTTAAAAAAGCCGGAATCCGATTGGTATATACTCGGTTTGGCGTGGTGCTCTCTATGAAAGGAGGGGCGCTAAAAAAATTACTGCTGCCGTTTAAATGGGGGGTAGGGGGGGCGATTGGGTCAGGAGATCAGTATATAAGTTGGATTGCCTTAGATGACGCCCTTTCGGCCATTTATCATCTATTATATCAAAATACCGTGACAGGCCCCGTCAATGTGGTGGCACCGAATCCTGTGACAAATGCTGAATTCTCTAAAATACTTGGTAAAGTATTGCGTCGGCCAGCTTTTTTTACGGTTCCAGAAAAGATAATTCGCTTTTTGTTTGGAGAGATGGGCGAACAAACCATTCTGCAAAGCCAAAATGTTGAACCCAAACGATTACAATACCAAAGTTTTGCATTTAAATTTCCTAAACTGAAAGATGCCTTGGAACACCTCTTAGGGCAGAAAGCACGGAGGAACCTGTGAAGGAAGAACTGCCGGAGTTGACTCGGATGGCAACCAAACCCTTTGGTTTGGAAGTATCTGAAAATAATTGGGATGCTGAAACGCTTCGTAATACGCTGGCTATCCGCATTTCTTGGTTGCTTACACACCGACGGGAAGAATTGTTGAGCATTTTGTATCGTATAGATGTACGGGAATACGATGTCAAGCGCATTCTCACCTTTGCTGCGATAGACGAGATTCCGGTCTTACTTGCGGACCTCATTTTGGAAAAGCTAAGGGAAAAATTGGTGTACCGGAAAAAGTATCCGCCTGAAAAAGAGATGGAGTGGTGAAGTTACTTGTGGTAAAAAATGAGACTTAAAAATATGGTACATCAAAACGTTTCCCCAATTTCAATATACCGCAAAAAAACATTTGCTCGGATCGTCGGAGGACTGTGTTGGGGGCTGATTTTTTTAGGATGGATCCCCCGCAGTCACGCACAAGTGGTAATTAACGAATTGATGGCTGCGAATGTTCAAGGACTTTCAGATCCTGATTTCGGGGCTAAAGCGGATTGGGTGGAATTGCGCAATCTCCATTCATTTCCAGTAAATATTGGGGGGTATTCTTTGACCGATGACCGAGAAATGGCTAAAAAGTGGATCATTCCGTCCAATACCTTTATTCCCTCCAATGGATATATGCTCCTCTGGGCAGATGACCGAAATACCGGACTACATACCAACTTTAAGCTATCTGCGGAAGGTGAATATTTAGGGCTTTATACGACACAAGGGGTATTGGCTGATTCGGTATCGTTTCCTGTTCAATCACCGGATATTGCGTGGGGCCGTTCGCCAGATGGTTCGGGGTCATGGTCGTTCCTGAGTCCTCCAAGTCCCGCAACCAAAAATCCGGAAAAAGGCATTCTTGGAAAAGCGCCCCAACCCGTTGTTCTTCGCCAAGGCGGCATCTACGGGAATCCTCAACTTGTTCAACTACAAACATCTCTACCAAATTCACTCATTCGCTATACCACCGATGGTACGCCTCCCAATGCCCTTTCTTCCCTCTACACGTCGGCCCTGACCGTTGAAAGCACCACGGTTTTGCGTGCTGCGGTCTTCCATCCGGATTATCAGGAAAGCGACCCTGTTACCCATTTCTATCTCATTGGGGGAAAATATACCCTTCCCATTGTGTCTATTGCTACCGATCCGAAGAATTTTTTTGACAATCACATTGGCATTTATGTAGAAGGAACCAATGGAAAAACCGGAAATTGCTCTTCTAAACCCGTAAACTGGAATCAAGACTGGGAGCGTCCTGTGCATGTCTCTTTCTTTGAGCCGGATGGCCGCATTGGATTTGCACAAAACATGGGGATACAAATATATGGTGGATGCTCCCGCATTTATCCACAAAAAGGCTTGGCGTTATATGCCCGCAGTATGTATGGGCCTTCACGAATGAAGTATCCTATCTTTCCGCAACTTCCCTTCAAAGACTATAATAATCTTTTGCTTAGAAGTGGGGGACAAGATTGGTGGCGAACCATGTTTCGCGATGAATTAATGCATACCCTTATTGGTAAAAATACACAACTGGACATCATGGCTTATCGTCCAGCATTGGTCTTTCTAAACGGAGAATTCTGGGGAATACATAACCTACGTGAAAAACAAAATGAAGCCTATTTAGAAGCCCATCATGGGGTTGACCCAGATCAGTTAGATGTGATTGAAGGCAATGGGGTGGTAAAAAATGGAAGTGCGGCTCATTTTAAGGCGTTAACCGATTGGCTTGCAAAAAACGATTTGAGCCTAGCTACTTCTTTGGCGTATGTGGGTAAACAAATTGATTTAGAAAATTATCTGGATTATACCACTTCAGAGATTTTTGTGGCCAATGGAGACTGGCCAGGGCACAATCTTTCTTATTGGAGACCTGCAACCGTCACTGGGAAATGGCGCTGGTTTATTTATGACCTCGATTTCGGATTTGGCGGGAACAGCAATGGCATGGTAAATAGCAATACCTTAGCCTGGGCGACCGATCCAGCAAGTGCAGCAGAGTATAATCCGCCGTGGTCCACCTTTATCCTCCGTAAGTTGTTGGAAAACAAGAAATTTAAAGAAGACTTTATTCAACGAATGGCGGCGCATCTGAATACCACGTTTGCACCAGATCACGTTCTGCACACCATTGATAGCATCCAAACCCTGCTCTTACCGGAAATTGCACGGCACAAAGCCCGTTGGGAACGTAGCCTTTCTTTTTATAAAACTTGGGATGATGCCATCGAGGTGATGCGGGATTTTGGGCGGCGGCGGCCAGATGCCATTCGGGCATTTTATCAGGCCAAATTTGGTCTTTCGGGCAGTACAGGGCTAAACCTATCCGTTAAGTCGTCCACTGCGGAAACGGGAGGGGGAACCGTTACGATTCAAGGGGTTAAAATGCCAGAAGGTGACCATCGGCTACTTTTTTTTAAGGAGGTTCCTTTGCGTTTGAAGGCCATTCCTGACGCGGGATTCACGTTTACCGGCTGGTCTGGCATGGTACAGTCTTCCTTGGATACCCTAACGGTTACGCTTTTGGGAGAGTCTGGCCTAGTAGCCCGCTTCGAACGGACCAGCGTCCTCAACGAACTGGAGGTCTTACAACAACCCCTGTCACTTTCACTTTACCCCAATCCATCCCGCGAAACGGCACAATTACGCCTTTCCGGCCTCCAGCCTGGTTTGTTGAAGGCGAGCGTGTATGACTTGTTAGGGCGTGAAGTACACCGCATTGCCCAAACCGAGAATCACTCGGAAGTGTTGAATTTTACCTTACAACCCAATGTCTTGCCCGCAGGACTCTACCTGATTCGTGTGTTCAGCAGTGGTACAACAAGAACCATTAAGTGGAGCATTCAGCGATGAAACATCGGGAATACTTACACTTAAAATAATCGGGTGATGAGGTAAAGCAACGCGCCAACCAGGCCACCCACGATCGTGCCATTAATCCGAACGAATTGTAAATCGCGCCCGATGTTGATCTCTACCCGGTCAACCATTGTTTGGGCATCCCATTTCCGGACGGTATCGCTGATGAAAACAGCCACTTCAGAACCACGTGTGGTGACAATTTCGGTGATGATTTGCTCTACATTTCGGTTGATGGCATTTCGGACGGCTTCGTCCCGCAACATGGCCTCGCCCAGGCTGGCTGCACCTTGCTGTAGGCGAAACTTGATCTGAGAATTGCCATCTGTTAAATCCGTTTGGATGCGTGTTTTTAGGGTGGTCCAGATATCGCCCAAGTATGCACGTACTTCCTCGCGTTGCAGGATTTGCTGTTTAATGTCGGTCAATTTTAAGTGCCATTCGGGGTTTTCTTGCAAGTTATCGGCCATGTCCTGTACGCCCGCATAAACCAGTTTTCGGAAGCGGTGTTCGGGATCATCTAATATGTGCAGCAATTCGCCAGGTGTACGCCGGATCACTTGTTTGAGGAAGGTACGCTGTACCCAATTCAGGTTATCGTCCATCCATTGTTCAATTTTTTCTTTGTTCCGGTCTAAGCCTTGCGCCGTATTCAATAAAAGAAAGTCTAAAAGGTCCCTGAAGCGGTCGGAATCCATCAAGCCATCTATCATACGTCCTAACCGTGGGGCAAGATCGGTCTTAAGCAGTTCGTCCGAGATGTTTTGGCGGATAAAAGTGCGGATGTCATCGTCGTTCAAGCGGTCGAGGAGGTTGGTAATACCTGTAGTAAGGGCCTCCAGTACTGTTCTCGTTTTTTCGGGATTTGCCAACCATTCTCCAATCTTCTCGCCAAGGTTAAGGTTTGTGAGCTTGGTTTTGATGAGTTCCGGTGTCAGAAAATGTTTATAAACAAAGTTTCCGAGTGCAGCGCCAATCCGGTCTTTATTCTTAGAAATGATGGCTGTATGGGGAATGGGAATGCCCATCGGATGACGGAAGAGCGCAGTAACCGCAAACCAATCCGCGAGACCTCCCACCATCGAGGCTTCAGAAATCGCACGAATCAATCCCCACCAAAAGCCACTTTGTTGATGGGCTATTATAAAAACGATTGCCGACACGCCTAACAGTCCGGTGGCAATACGTTTCATGTAAATAAGTTGACGCCGCTTTTCTTCATCCGAAGGTTGCGGGACAAAGGGTGTGGGTTCCATTAACGTGGGGTTATAACAAACATTCAACCGCACAGACGAACTTTAGGGCGATTGGATGCAATAGCGACATTATTTTTAATTTAGCCGATAGGATAGACGCCCAATTCCTTACCTATCTCGATTGGTGAAAAGCGTAAACGGTCTTCTACCAAATGGGCTTCTGAAATGCCTTTGGGGACATGGATCAGTAGCAAGCGCTTGACATTTGCAGCAAGGGCAGTATCGGTGGCTTCAGAGATGCTGGAATGAACATTGGGCAAGGAGCCTTCGAGGAGATTGGCTTCGTGTACCAGAATATCCACCGAGGTTGCCAATTTTTGTACGGCTTCGCATGGAGAGGTGTCGCAGGAATAGGCGGTCACAAATCCACTCGGTTTATGGACAACCCGCATTCCTACGGTAGGTACTGGGTGAAAAGTAGGGCTGGTGACAATATGCCAGATGTCATCTTCATATGCCAAGAACTGTTCTTCCAAGGGCAAATCATGCCATACCACTTCTGCCATTCCTTTCCAGTGGGGCAGGCCAAATACTTCAAACGCCTTACGTGCCTGATCTAGCCCTTGCTCAGGGCCATACACATGAAGGGGGGTGTTTACGCCAGCAAGCCAGCGCTTTTCCATGAATAAAGGAAAGCCGCCACAATGATCCGGGTGTTCATGGGTGATAAACAAGGCATTCAGGTTTTCCAAAGGGCAGTTGGCGGCCTGGAGCCGTTGCATTAAATCGCCGCCACAGTCCACAGCAACCATCGAGCGTTCGTCTTGAAAGGCAAGCATGGTGGTCGTGCGCCAAGCATCGGTATATCCGGCGCCTGTTCCTAATAAGTGTAATAAAGCCATGGTATATCGTTCGTTCAGGGGATCATTATGCTTGGATGGAATATACCAAGTCACAGATGAAGGGTTATGGAAAAAATGGAAGGAACGAAAGCGGGGCACACTCATTATCTTGGCCCAATTGGCCATAGGGGATGTATGTACGGAGGCAGGTAGCGGGCCTCCGTCTTGTGGTAAATGTACTGGTGTGGTGTTTACCTAATATGTTTTGGTACGCCAGGTACAGAAGGTGCGATACTAGAAAACCTAACAGATGTGCTAGGACGTTTAAGGCAGAAACAGGAGGTGCTTAGTTGTGTGGGGTGGTGCTGGTGTCGTTATTTTTTTCGTGAAACGGTATAATGTACCAATTCGATTAAGGCTTGGCGAGCGGGGGATTCTGGAAAAGTCAAGAGCAGCGTTTGGGCTTCTTCCGCGAAGGCCATCATCACCTGATGGGTATAGGGAATTCCTTGGTATTTATCAACAAAGGCATGAACAATGGCAATATCATTAGGCGTCTTTTTTTTCTGTTTTACTAACTTTAAGATGGCTTTTCGTTCAGACGCAGAACCATTTTTGAGGGCATAAATCAAGGGCAAGGTGATTTTCTTCTCCTGAAGGTCAATGCCCAGCGGCTTGCCCACGTCATCGGTTCCAAAATCGAATAAGTCATCTCGAATCTGGAAAGCCATCCCCAACTTTTCGCCGATCGTTTTCATTTTCTGTATTTCGTCCTCGTTGTCGGTCGTACTTGCAGCACCACAGGCCAGACAAGCGGCAATCAGGGAAGCGGTCTTGTCCGAAATAATTTGGAAATACGTAGGTTCGTCTATGTCTAAGTGGCGGGTTTTTTCAAATTGTAGGAGTTCGCCCTCGCTCATGCGCCGTATGGCATCGGAAAGCAGGTGTAATTGGCGGTAATCTTTAAAGTCTAATGAAAGCAACAAGCCTTTGCTTAGGAGAAAATCCCCAAAAAGGACTGCAATTTTATTTTTCCAGAGGGCATTGATAGAAAAAAGCCCACGTCGTCGGTCGGCTTCATCCACCACATCGTCATGCACCAGCGTTGCCGTATGGAGAAGTTCCACAAGTGCTGCGGTTCGGTGTGTCGTCGGGGTTGTACCCCCGGTTGTTTGTGCTGCCAAAAGGACCAGTGTGGGCCGGATGCGTTTGCCTTTTTGTTTTAAAACATAACGGGTTACGAGGCTGAGCAAGCGATGGGAAGACCGCATGGCCTCTTTAAAGTATTGGTCAAAAACCTTCAGATCCTGCTCGATAGGGCGCTGGATGTCTTGCATGGAAATGCGTCTCCCGTTCGATAGGTCGGGGCGTTTAGTGGTGGCGGTGGTGGTTTCCAATGCAGTCATATCAATCGGTTTGTCGTGTCGGGTAAAGAATCTTCAAATCAAAATAAATGTGATAGTGGAGTCAGAATGATAACGGCATTTCGGTGGCTGGTAACACAGTTTGAAGGTGTCATACGGTAAATACGGCAAAAGTTATTGCAAGGGAGTGAAAAGATCGGTAAAGAAAATCTGGGCAAGTTCTTTGGCTCCTTCTATGTAGCGCGGACTGGGATGAAGGGTTAATTCGGATGCGATGAGGTAAATTTTCTTGCGTTTAAAGGCGCGGGTTTGGGCGAGGTAGGGGTGTTTTTGGATGAGTTCTTGTAAGGATTTTGCAACATCAGGGGTGAGGATAATAAAATCTGCGGGGGCGTGGGAAATAAAGTCGGGCTTCAAGAGCTGTTTGCCACCAACAAGTTTAGAAGTAAGGCTGTAACCACCCGCGTCTTCAATCATTTTATTCAGATGGGCATCGGTGCCAAATCCTTCTAAGGCTTTCTCACCTGTAAGAAATAATACGCTAGGACGGCCAATATTGATGAGACTCCGGATGGAACGCCATTGGGCCGTTAAGGTATCCGTTGCATTTTTGGCACGGTAGTCGGTCCCAAAATAAGTACCTAATTCCTGAATGGCTCTGGTGACATCGTGCCAGTTTTTGAACGAAAAAAGACGGACATTAAACCCTAATTTCCGCAACTTTTCGGCAACCAATTCCGAGGTTTCATTGCGGGTGCCGATTACCCAATCAGGCTCTAATTGTCGAAAGCGTTCTATATCTGGTGGAAAAATAAGGATTTTAGCTACCGAGTCGGGGAACATACCATGTTTTTCCAAGTCGGAGATGCCCACAATATAGCCACCCGCTCCGGCGCTATACATCAAATCCGTCATGCCTTGGTCTAAAGTAATGACCCTTCGGTAAACTTCGGAAGTTGCTTCTTCTATGGGCGATTGATCAAGACGAACCCAATCCGCTAACGATTCGGTACTTGCCGAGAAAAATTCGCAAGCCGAGAACATGAGTGAAAAACAAGGTAAATAAAGGAGATAAAAAGCCTTGGGAAGCATGAAGGGATGCGCTATCTTCCAAAAAGAAATACAATTTAGGTTTTTCGCGCATTCATTTCAAGTTTGCCCATGCATTATGTCTTTATTCTGAATCCCAAAGCCGGAAATGGGTATGCCGCCAAGCAACGGCGAAGAATCGAATCGGTACTTGAAAAACATGCGGTGTCTTATACATTCATAGAAACCTTGGGTCCAGGACATGCCGAAGAACTTGCATACCGTTGTAGCGAAAGTGCCGATGTGGTCGTTGCCATTGGCGGAGATGGGACGGTACATGAAGTGGGGTGTGGGTTGATCCGTGGCGGGTGTAAGGCTGCATTGGGGGTATTGCCCCTTGGAACTGGGAACGATTACGCTAAAATGTTGAAATTACCCAAAAAACTGGAACCTGCGATCTTGGCATTAACCCAAACACCTGTATGGGTGATGGCAGATTTCGGGAGGCTGACCATTCAGGAAAATGCCGGCAAAAAAGTGGTAGATTTTATCAATCAGGCGGGTATCGGTTTTGAAGCCCAAGCCGCACATTTGGCATCTAGACTCAAAATGATTCCGGGGAAAACCCTTCCCTATCTGGTAGCGGTCTTAAGAACCCTTGGGAAATGGCGTTTCCCTTCCGTCAAAATCTGGTTGGATGAACACCTTTATTATGAAGGCCGCTTTATTCTGGCAGACTTTGCGAATGGTTTTTGTACGGGAGGTGGTTTTAAATTAACACCACATGCCCTACTGGATGATGGCTTGCTCGAAGTTTGTGTATTTGAACAGGCCTCCATTCCACGTATCCTCCGTGTCCTGCCAAAAACCTTGACAGGGGAACACATCCACCTCCCCGAAGTTCACATGGCACGTACCCAAAACGCACGGGTTACTTCCCAGATTCCGCTACCTATTCATGCAGATGGTGAAATGTTGTCTTTAGAAGCGTTGGTTGTTGAGGTCGAAATCTTTAAAAATCGCTTGAAGGTGATTTCGGCAAAATGATACGATCTTCTTGTTATAGACCTGCATTCTCCACTATTTTCCCTTTCTCCAAAAATGAAAACGTTGATAACTTTCATGAAAAACCCACAACGATACATCCTGCTGCTCGCACTTGTCTGGAGCATCTCGGCTTGTACAGGCCCCAAAGACCCAACACAGAATGACAACAAGGGTTATTCTGGAAAAATGTCGGACTATGAAAATTTTGACTCAATAGCGTATCCAGAACGAACGGCAAGCACGAGTTCGCCCGTGACCTTGGTTCATGATGTACCGGAGACCTTGTTGCGTAAGGATACCCAGCCCCCGATTATCAATCCAACGCCCCCCAACCCGCAACCTCCAATCGGTAACAATTCCACGGGTACTACCCGTGCTGGCTTTCGGGTTCAGATATATGCAAGTGGAACCCGTGATGGTGCAGATTCCAAGCGCCGCGAAGTCGTTCAGTGGTGGACAGCAAACAAGGCGGGTGCACCTGCTGTGATGGGACGAGGCGACTTACCCATTTATGTGCCGCAGCAACAAGGATTATATAAAGTGCGGATTGGAAATTACCTGACACGCCAAGAGGCCGACCAAGCGGCGGCCTATCTGCGACGCAAGTTTCCAGATACGTTTATTGTTCCGGATACCATTGTTCAGTAAGCGATGATCCGCTTTCGTTCGCTCCTAACCCTGGTTGAGGGTGGGCTTTTGTTGGTCTTCTTTTTGGTCGGTTGTGCCAATGACCGATTGGAAAATCTGACGCTTTGGGGGAAGGCATTCCGTATCAGGGTTCCAAATGATGCGGTTGTTGTGAAAGATCCACTTGGTGACGAGGTAATCATTAGGTCTGGAACTGCGTTTCAGTTGCGCCTCGGCCCTACGCCGATAGACCTTCCCTTCCTGAAATCGGCCATTGTAGCCAATCGGATGAATCGCCTTACCCGTATTTTGGCCGAATCGCCAGAAGTGTTGATCTACGAAAGCCAGTTTCAGAGCCGTAAAGAAATCCATTTTTTGGGAAATGTAAAGACCTCAAAAGGATTGGTTTCCTGTAAAGAAGACGAAACACCAGCGGCCCATACCGAAGCAGACATTCAGCGGATGTGGGCCGCTTGTAAAACCTTAGAATCCCTATAATTAAGGCCCTATTCGGGACGGTACCCATGCGAATCTCGGATGACAAAATTGAAGAAGTTCGGGCCGCAACCGACATCGTAGAGGTTATTTCAGAATTCGTAGCCCTAAAAAAACGTGGGTCTCATTTTATCGGGCTGTGTCCTTTTCACCAAGAGAAAACCCCTTCGTTTAATGTAAATCCTTCGATGGGGATTTATAAGTGTTTTGGTTGTGGGAAAGGAGGAGACGTGTTTAATTTTCTGATGGATCATGAACACCTTGGATTTTACGAGAGCATTAAACATCTTGCAGCCCGTGCACATATCCATCTGCCAGAAGAAGTCTCCGATGATTCCTTGCCGGAAAATCGTTTAGAGCCCGTGTATTTCGCCCTCCGCTTTGCTGCCAAGTTTTATTGGGAGCAACTCATCAAAACCGAGGAGGGGAAAAAGGCAGGATTGGCCTATTTTCGGAAAAGGGGATTTACCAATGATACCATTAAGAAATTTGGTTTAGGCTATGCCCCGCAAGGTTGGGATGGACTCATAAAAGCTGCCGAAACGGCCCAAATTCGATTAGAACATCTTGAAGAAGCGGGGTTTATTTTGCCTTCTCAGCGGGGTGGGTATTATGATCGCTTTCGCGGCAGGGCGATGTTTCCAATTATCTCCCATTTGGGTAAAGTAATAGGGTTTGGAGGGCGTATCCTGACCGAAGCCAAAGACCAACCCAAGTACATCAACTCCCCCGAAACGGCCGTTTACCAAAAAAGTCAGGTATTATATGGCTTACAACAAGCCAAAAATGCCATCCGGTCGCAACAAGAAGCGATTTTGGTAGAAGGCTACACCGATGTGATTTCGCTTTATCAAGCCGGAATTATACATGTAGTGGCCAGTAGTGGAACGGCGCTTACGACGCAGCAGGTTAAATTGCTTGGACGTTATGCCAAACAGGTGCTCATGATTTATGATGCCGACTCGGCTGGGGCCAATGCGATGCTGCGGGGGGTAAACCTGTTATTCGCTGGCGGGCTTTCTCCGCAAGTAGTGGAATTGGAAAAAGGATCTGATCCCGATTCTTTTGTCCGTCATTTTGGTGGTGAGGCCTTTTTGAACTACATCCAAAAGCATCGTCAGGATTTTATTGCTTTTAAGCATTCATTGGCTGTAAGAAGTGGACTTTGGACGTCTCCAGAAGGAAAAACCCAGGTTGTACACGAGGTGGTAGAAACCATTTCGTGCATTCCGGATCCGATTAAGCAGGATTTATACCTTCAAGAGGCGTCAAAAGTACTTTCGGTTCCGGAAAACAGCCTGAGGCGGGTCTTAGGTTCGATTGGTGCAGGTACGGGTGGTCTTTCCGGGCGGACAGGGGAGGCGGTCGTGACCAAAAGGTTTCGTGTAAAAGAAGAAACACTTACCGGTTTGGGTTCCAATAAGCCGCAAGCCGCAGAAATTATTTTGGCGCGATTAATGCTGACAGAAGGGCTGGAAATGATTTATTTTGTCTTTGCACACATGACCCTGCAAGAATTTAGTCCGGGGGTGTCGGTTTCATTGATGAACCTGTTGCTGTCGCAACTAGAGGCCGGAGAAGTAGAGGTGAGCCGAATGGTTCGGGGCGACTTTGGGGCGGAAATCCGTGAATGGGTCACCGAAGTCTTGATGAATACCGCGTCGGTATCCAAAAAATGGGGCATTCCAGACGATTTTGGAACTGCCTCTGGTTTTAAGGAGCCGTATAAAGTGGCCGGAGATGCCATGACCCGTTTAAAGAGCTATCGGATTGAGCAGGTTATTGAACAATTAAATCAGGAACTGCGTCTGACTCAAGAGCAAGGCCATGAAGACGAAGGCTTGCTAACCCAAGTCAGAGATTTACATGTGCTTAAAAAACACATTGAACAACGTATGTTTTTACAAATGAGTCCTTAAAACTATATGTTAGCCATTTTTTAGAATAAAGCCCGAAATTTATTTTTCGTCCTCAAATACGTTGTAAAAATGAGCATTTACTTCGTGTGCCGCTTCACTCGGCTCGACTGCGCTCAATGACCGCCCAGAAAGTTGACTATTTTGAGTTCTCCTTAAATTTTGGCCAACATATAGTAAAAGGGAAACTATTTGCTTCGCGTTTAATCTATGAACCCCTATGGCGCAATCCAAAAACCTTAACGCCCCTGTGGAAGAAAATAAGGCCGCAAGTGATCGTATAAGCCCCGGTATAGACTCGGTTCGCCCAGTGGTACATCTGCCTGTTTCTTTACCAAAGCCCGTGCATGCACGCAAAGCGGTTAGTGATGTGGTTCGTGTACCCGTTGCAGTTCGTTCAAGGAAGGTTCCTGTAAATGCCAAGATCGGGCATGAAACCTTGTACTTTAACCGTGAATTGAGCTGGCTAGATTTTAACTGGCGGGTGCTGGCGCAGGCAAAAGATGAACGTTGGCCGTTATTGGAGAGAATTAGATTTCTTGCCATAGCGCATAGCAATATAGACGAATTCTTCCGAAAACGAGTGGGGGGGCTGGATTCTCAGGTGGCAGCAAATGTTGGGATTCGGACACCGGATGGCCGTACAGCAGGGGAGCAGTTGGCCTTGATTCGTCCTGTGATTCAAGAAATGATGCGGTATTTGCATGACACATGGGAGAAAACCTTAAAACCTGCTCTAAGAAAAAAAGCAAGGGTGGATATATGTAGTTATACCGACCTAACGCCAGCCGAGAAAAAAGAAGCCCATGCGTTTTTTGAGGCCAATTTGTTTCCGATCCTAACCCCATTAGGCGTAGATCCAGGCCACCCTTTTCCCTTTTTATCTAACCTCAGCCTTTCGTTGGCGGTGGTTCTCCGTCATCCAATCCGAGGAACCGAACATTTTGCACGTTTAAAAGTGCCTACACAGCGCCATCCTTGGGTTAAAGTGGGTAAACGCGAACGCTATGTACCAGTAGAACAGGTTATTGCCCATAATTTGGATGAAACCTTTCGGGGAATGGAAGTGGTTTCTGTATCCGCATTCCGGGTAACCCGCAGTGCCGATTTGTCCTTGAACGAAGATGAGGCCGATGACTTATTGGAAATGGTTTCGGAGGAGGTACGCAAAAGACGATTCGCCAAAATTGTCCGCTTAGAAGTAGATCAAACCATGCCATCGCATGTATTGGGGATGTTGAAGGAGGAATTAGACCTGACCGACGAGGAAGTATATCAGGTACGGGGGATGATGGAGCTTAATCGTTGTTTTATGATTGCCGGGCTCAATTTATCCGGTCACCAGTTTACTGCATGGAATTCCATAACGCCGATTCGTCTTTTGGACTTGGATCCTGAAGAAGGTCGGGATATTTTCAGCATCATACGGGAAAGGGATCTTATGCTGCATCATCCGTATGAGTCCTTTGCTATGAGTACCCAAAAGTTTATAGAAATAGCCGCTGCAGATCCGCAGGTGGTGGCCATCAAACAAACATTATACCGTACTTCGGAACAGTCGCCTATTGTAAAAGCATTAATGTTGGCCGCCGAACAAGGAAAGGAGGTGGCCGTTCTGATCGAGGTGAAGGCGAGTTTGGATGAAGAGCGGAATATTGCATGGGCCAACATGATGTCGCGCCATGGGATTCATGTGACATATGGCTTGGTGGGACTTAAAACCCATGCAAAAGTGATTCTGGTTTTGAGGCAGGAAGAAAAAGGCCTCCGTACCTATTGTCATTTGGGAACGGGCAACTATAATCCTTCTACTGCAAAAATCTATACCGATGTGGGGGTATTGACCGCCGATCGGGAGATTGGAAAAGATGCCATTAACCTTTTCCACTATTTAACGGGGTTTGCTCCCGAACAGCACTATAAAAAACTTATTGTTGCCCCTAAAGATCTACGAAACCGTTTCCTCGAATGGATCGAAGCAGAAATGCTCAGCCACAAAAAGCATGGAAACGGTCTTATCATGGCGAAAATGAATGCCTTGGATGATATTGTGGTGATCAATAAGCTATACGAAGCATCAAAAGCCGGGGTTAAAATTGAACTGATTGTGCGTGGGCATTGCCGCTTGCGACCCGGACTAAAGGGCTTTAGCGAAAATATCAGGGTAATAAGTATCATCGGACGATTTTTAGAACACAGCCGGATATACTATTTTCATAACAATGGCGTACCCAATCTGACAATTAGCAGTGCAGACTGGCAGCGGCGCAATCTGGAAGACCGTGTAGAAGTGGCCACGCCTGTCGAGGACGAGGAAATACGGGATCGTCTAATCCGAATTCTCAAGATTGCCCTCGCCGATAATCGCCTATCATGGGAAATGAACGAAAACGGTCAATACCTTCAACGGCGGCCTAAAAACGGAGAAAATACCTGTTCTTTCCACGATGAGTTGATGCGTCGGGCCGAGATCCGAAAAAAAGGCCATACCGGAATGCCTTGGGACTTATAAATGCTTTTCACCAATCCAACAAGACCATGTTACCCGCATCATATTATCAGTTTGCCGCGAAATTGGCGCATAGCAGCGGCGATATTATCCGCTCATATTATGGAAAAGGGGTCTCTGTGGATCGTAAACGGGATGATTCGCCCGTGACGGTTGCAGATCGAGAGGCTGAATCCCGAATGCGAGACCTGATTCGCATCGCGTTTCCGTCGCATGGCATCATCGGCGAAGAATTTGGCAATGAAAATCCACATGCCGAATTTGTCTGGTTATTAGATCCTATTGATGGGACCCATTCGTTTGTTGCGGGTATTCCCCTTTTTGGAACCCTAATTGCACTATTGCAACAAGGTCAACCGGTTTTAGGGGTGATCCATCAACCAATCTTACAAGAAATGGTCATTGGTGATGGTCAAGTAACCAAATTAAATGGAAAACCCGTCCATATGCGTGCAAACGATGACTTGTCTAAAGCCTTGATGCTCTGTACTTATGCGACAGCCCGTGTGGAAAAACACCAGAATGGGGCTGGATTCGACAAATTAATGCGCTCCGTGGCACAATTCCGGACGTGGGGAGATGCCTATGGCTATCTGATGCTTGCAACCGGCAGGGCAGATGTGATGGTGGATCCAATCATGAATCCGTGGGATGTGGGGCCTTTGCGCCCCATTATTGAAGGTGCAGGTGGGAAAATAACCAACTGGCAGGGGGAATCGGTGATTGGTGCGAATTCTGTGGTGGCTTCAAGTCCGTTATTGCATAAAAAAATTATTCAAATTCTGAACGAAACCGAAGAATAATTTGGGTGCTCGGAAGTGGGTGCTTGCCGCTCATCAACCTAAATACCCCTTTGCAATGGGAAAGGGCTGTAGGGATTAAGGGTAAATGTGGAGCAAGATGAGGGATGGCTTAAGGCAGGATTCCTTTTTCACGTAGGATGGATTCTGCTATTTCGATTCGAGAAGCACCAAATTGTGGGCTTTCTGGTGTACCGTCCACACGGTTGGCAAAAAAGTAAGTATTTTCGCCTTTGGTGATGTAACCCACAAACCAACCCAATGACTTCCCGTTCCGGTCTGACCATCCGGTTTTTGCTCGATAAGTGAAAGCGGGGGTTTCTTTCCGAATCATGATATTTTTCAAAACAGCAGCACTTTTTGCCGAAACAGGTAAACGATTTTGGTGGAGGCGTTTCATAAAATCAATTTGTTGGTATTGCGAAACGCGAATATTGCCATCTAACCAGAAGCGGTCTAATTTCCCATCCATCGAATGGTTGCCATAATTTAGTTTTTGAAGCCATTGATTCATTTTGGCATATCCCACTTCTTGTGCAATTTTCTGGTAATACCAAACGGTAGAGTTTTGGAAGGCCATCCGCAAAGTGGTGTCTTGATTCCAGTTTTCAATGCTTCGCTTCACGCCATCCCATTTAAAAACGGTATTTTCGTCTTGAACGACGCCATTTTCAAGTGCGATCAAGGTATTGGGAATCTTAAAGGTTGAAGCCGGAAGGTAGCCTGTTTCACATTGGGCTTTATTATACACAGAGACGTGGTCCTGCCTAAGGTCGTATAGCAGGAAAGAGCCAGACACTCCATATTTTTGATAATGTGTCGAAAAATCTTCTATCGTTTCTG
Organism: Bacteroidetes Order II. bacterium; assembly: GCA_016788705.1. Classification (NCBI taxonomy): domain Bacteria; kingdom Pseudomonadati; phylum Bacteroidota; order unclassified Bacteroidota Order II.; species Bacteroidota Order II. bacterium. Next base: position 252,453 of record JAEUSQ010000039.1, on the reverse strand, counting down.
AGGAAGTTATCGGGGGTTTACCACTCCACATTGTGCATACAAAAGCGAAGAGAAAAAAGGAACTTTGCATCATGAATTTATTTTTTGTAGCTTGAAAAGAAGATAGACAAAATACAATAATTTCCAATAAAACTACAATAGCAATGGCTTTTTACGATCCTTTCCGGGTGGAACCGGGCAAAAAACTGTCCTTAAAAAAAAGAAATTCCGCCGAGGCGCTTGGCTTTGAAAAAGAAAAAGCGTTGGAACGGCTAAAGCAAAATATAACTGCCATAGATGAACTCCAAACCCGCCTCTATGCCGAAGACAAACAGTCTGTATTGTTGGTCATGCAAGCAATGGACGCAGCAGGGAAAGACAGTACCATCAAAGCCATTACGGCTGGCTTAAATCCACAAGGGGTACTGGTACATAGTTTTAAGGCCCCCAGCGACGAAGAAAAAGCACACGACTTTTTGTGGCGTGTTCACCAAAAGACACCACCAAAGGGTCATATTGTGATTTTTAACCGTTCACATTATGAGGATGTACTTATTGTCCGCGTTCATGGCTGGGCGTCGGAAAAATTACTCAAAAAGCGGTACGAGTATATCAATCATTTTGAACAAATGCTACATGCACATGGTACAAAAGTCGTAAAAATCATGTTGCATATATCCCCCGAATACCAGTTGGCGCAATTTCGGGAGCGTTTGGAAGACCCTAAAAAACATTGGAAATTTAATCCCGCAGACATAGAAGAGCGTAAACTTTGGGATCAATATATGAGCGCCTACGAAGCCGCACTGCTCAAGTGCTCTACTGAGCAAGCCCCTTGGTATGTGGTCCCTGCCGAAAATAAGTGGTTCCGTACATTTGTGGTCAGTCAAATCTTGCGTGATGTATTGGAGAAAATGAAACCCCGTTATCCAAAACCCATTTTTGATCCGACACAATTTACGGCAGATCAGTTAGTTTAACAGGAGGTGTGCCTGCGTGGTTGATGGCCCACTCTGGAGCTTCTAAGGCATGATGGTGTGCTTCAAAACGTGTTAAGATTTGCTGATGGGCCGCTACCGAAGCGGTTTTACGGGTATGGTTATTTGCAGGAAAAGAGTCTGCAAAAGTGACTTCGAAGACTGTTTTCTGGATAGACAGCAAACGCCAAATATGCCTGAAAATGGGCATTGGTGCATGCCAACAAATTTTCCACCGGATTTGGCCAAATGGTTTCACGCCATCAATTTCGTGTAAACCCATATAAATCGGAATAATCGGCAAAGTTGTTTGTGCAACGGCTTCGAAGGCACCCGTTTTAAAGGGATACACGGTATCTCCGAAGGTGGCCCGGCCTTCAGGAAATACCAAGACACGGTACCCTTCATTCAGCCTCCCTTGAACCTCGCGCACAAAGTTTTCGGTGGCGGATTTACGTTCACGGTTAACAAAAATGGTTTGGAACGTAGAGGCAATCCAACCAAAAAGAAATTCCTTTTCCAACGTGTGTCGGGCCACAAAGCAGACAGGCCAAACCGATGCCAAAACCAACATGTCTATGTAACCCAAGTGATTACTTACTACCAGCCCACGATCCACCTCTGGCGGTTGGTTTTGTAGCCGCACTTCGATATTCAGAATATTACATAAACGACGTGCTGTGTGAGAGATTTCTTCATATGCGATTCTTCGGCGATCACTTGTTGGATGCCATTTTAAGCGCAACGAAAGCCATGCAGTTCGGACAATCAACGATATAACAAGGCGTAAAATCCGTTGAATAGGCAAAAAATACAACATAGGTTAATTATATGGGCTTGGGATCGGGAACGCTGTATATTTACTTTACGGCAAAAATTGCTGTTCATTCATAACACACCTTAATTTACCATGCGTACACTATTCTTATTGCTTGCATTTGTTTCTTTGACCCTAATTATGGGCTGTGATGGCAATGACCCAGGGCAAACAGAATATGCAAATCTTCGTGTTTATAATGGCCTCTCGGATGTACCGCTCATGGCCGTCAAAGCAGCGACGACAGATATTGCCTCTAATCTGAACTATCAGGCCAGAACACCTTTTTTTCAAATAAAGGCCGGAAGCCGCCAGACAGTTGGGATGTACCGTCAAGGTGGTACTACGCCCCTTCTGGAAAAACAACAAACCTTTGTGAAAGACGAAACATTGTTTTGGCTGCTGTTAGGGAACACCGCGCAGACAGAGTTTCTTTCCATTACCGAAACCCCGCAAACGCCTGCCAGTGGAAAAGCGTTGGTTCGGTTTGTATTGGGTGCAAAATCCACTACCTTACAATATAGCTTGTTTTTAGCCCCCGTTGGCGTTGATTTCGAGAGTGTCCAGCAGTGGTCTGGTAGTGTTGGGTATAAATCGGTGGTGGCTTATCGTGCTTTCGACCCCGGAAATTACCAAATTGTCATTATGAACCCAAACCGTAATTTTACGAGCAAAACCGTTACACTTGCTGCTGGAGAAGTACGAACCCTCATTCTGGCGGATCCTATCAACTCCGGTGATGAATTTGATCTGGTCAATCTGAAAGATAATTAATCGAATTTGAGAGATTAATGGAAGTCCGTACCCCAATTATGCTTCGGCTACTTATTGGTCATTATGTAGTAGCCCAGTTTCCTCCAAGTTGGCGGCCCGATAACGCCCTTTGGTCTAATAAAGGCGTGATTTCCCTCACCGCAACCCCAGATGAATGGTCTTTGATTTGCACCGAAGAAGCAGTCCCTGTTGGCGGTTTACTAGAACATGGTTGGCGGCTTTTTGAATTTGTGGGACCATTTGCATTTAATGAAACGGGAATTTTGTCGGCGGTTTTGTCTCCTTTGGCGAAAGCAAGAATCAGTATTATGGCTTTTTCAACGTATAATACCGATTATTTATTAGTGAAAGCGAAGAATTTAGCCGAATGCGTACAAGTATTTGAAAAAACAGAATTTATCAAGTTGAAAATGCTTCCAGAATGATCAAGTCTTGCTGATTTGTCAAAATAAGTTTGTTTTTTCTTATTTCGGGCACACTGATTGCATGTTATATTGTTTAACCTTTTACCTTCACCTCAACCTAAAAATAAGTAGCGCCATGTTGACAAGAAGAATTTTTTTACTGTTGGTGTTTTCTGTTTTTGGGGCCTCTGTTAGTATGGCCCAACAAACAAAATTGTATGCCAACGCCCGGTTTAACTACAGCATCAAATATCCTGCTGCCATGATTGCTGACCCTCCTCCGACGAATGGAGATGGACAATCTTATCGCTCGGCAGATGGTTTGGCCGAATACACGACTTGGGGAAGTGTGGTCATTCGTACAGATACGGTGTTACAGGAACAACTTTTTATGGCATCCGAAGGCCGCAGGGTGACCTTAAAACGGGTAAAACCGACTTTTATCGTAGTCTCCGGTTATCAGGATGATGGTCGGATTTTTTACCGGAAAACGATTTTGGTAAAAGCCAACACAGTCCCAGGAATGACATATGACTACATCAAAAGTTTTGAAATCGTTTATCCTGCAAATCAACGCACACCCTACGATAAGATTGTGACAGAAATTGCACATGCTTTTGTAAAATAAAAACCTGTGCCCTAAAGTAGGCCTCCACATAAGGGTTGGGGGCTTTTTTTATGTGGACGTGGGTAGTTCTAACGCCATTTTTTGGACGGTAGCCAGGGGTAGCCGGAGGCGATTGGAGACCAAATAGGCCGAATTGCCCTGAATGAGTTGATTTTTGGCTTCTTTGAACCGCTCAAGGTAGTCCTGATAAATCCGATTACCGGGCTGAAAAGCATGAATGGCTTCATATACAATTGGATCAAACAAGACATCCAACGGGCGGATGGGCCTTGTCAGCAGAATGCCTTCAAAAGTACGGCAGCGGCTTAACGCCACGTAGGTTTGGCCGTGGGTAAAGGCGCCACGGTCTAAATCTATCGCCACTTTGTCAAATGTTTGTCCTTGGCTTTTGTGAATCGTAATGGCATAAGCCAATTTTAGGGGATATTGTGTAAATGTACCGACGGTCTCGGACATGATTTTATTCTCTTCTGCATCGAAGTAATACCGCATATTTTCCCACTTCTCCGGGCTTACTTCCACTTGGTCGCCGGCGTCGGTCTCGATGCGGATAATTTCCCCGTGTAGATATTCCACGGTTCCAAGTGTTCCATTGACAAACAATCCGTCTGGATCATTTCGCAAAAACATAACCCTAGCCCCCACTTTTAAGGTTAGTTCAGATTCGGTTGGGAAGTCACGTTGGTTAAAGTCTCCGTCGGTATGGGCAACATAAGTAAAAGGGGGGCCACCAAGGGATTTTAATCGTTCCTCATTAATTCGTCTTGCTTTTTCATTTACAGTGGTGAGGACCAAATAATCATCCGGCGGTTTTGTATTGATTGCCCGCTCGTTTAGCCGTCCAAGCCCCGATTCGCTTAATCGGTCTTCTCTAACCTGATTTAAAAGCTCCAGAAACGATGCTTCTTTTTGGCGGTGAACTGTCGTGAGTTCAATTTGAATCGGTTTTACCTCTTGAAAAACTTTTGCGCTAAAGAAATATGGCGAACTGTAGTGGGCCTGCATCAAAGATTCTTCTGCACGACTTACAACGGGTGGCAATTGGAATAAATCACCGAAGAACACCACTTGCACGCCTCCAAAGAGCAAATCATTTTTTCGGTTTACCTGAAGGGCTTTGTGAATACCGTCCATCAGATCGGCACGAACCATCGAGACTTCATCAATGACCAAAGTGTCAATTTTTCGGATAACCTGATTTCCCCAAATGCGCTTGATGGCATCATCCGTAATCATTCGGGACGGAAAACGAAAAAACGAATGGATGGTTTGCCCGTTCACATTAATTGCTGCAAGACCTGTTGGGGCCAAAATGGCAATTCGTTTGGCAGTGGATTTGCGGAAATATTGAAGTAGCGTAGATTTACCCGTTCCAGCACGCCCGGTGATAAAGACAGGTTCCTTGGTGTGTTCCATCAGCCAGAGCGCAAAACGCGCCCGGCGGTCCCAAATTAATTCATTGGATGCAGAAGATTCGGGGTTCACAAATGGGTGTTTTTGTTCAAAACAATGGTTTGCCAAAAATAGGGGAAACCGTGCAGGAACCCAAGTTAATTAGGCAACAAATCCAGCCAACCGATGAAATAATTCCGGCCCCCATTGTATGATTTGGTTGTCTTTCACCCTAACCCACCGAAAACAAAAGGCTTCTCCCACAGGCACACTGATTTCGGTATGCCACCAAGGATAATTTTGGGCACTGCACCGTTTGGCATGGGTAAGTTCCCAATTTCCTAAAGCGCCGTTAGAGCCTGCGATCATCACTTCTTCACCATGAGTGGTCTCAACGTGGACCGATATGGGCATTTTAACATAATCCACTGCCTCGAAGTTGGATTCCGGTTGCAACCAATACACATCATACGGGCCAATAACGAGGTGCCCAGCCCCAAAATGAAAAGCTGTTCTGGTAAGCACATCGGTACAGGTGCCGTCACGCCAAATTTCCGAAAGCCGATTGAGAGGCAGTATTTGGGTACTTTGGCTAAAATTGGCAACCAAGAGACAAGGGCTGTTCTTGTGATCATGGCGTTCACATAGAAAAAGGGCGTCATTTTGGGCAAAAACTAAGCTCTCCGGTGTATGACCATTGATGATGGCGAGCGACTTACGTGCTTCGATTATCGAGCGATGGAGGTGAAAAAGACGCGACTCGACCGTTCCTTGTCGTTTTCTTAGCCCTGCTTTGGTCCAGTTCATGGGCGGGCGGTGAATCCAACGGTTATCGGAAGCTTTGAGTGGGTCGGTGAGATACGTAAAATCATTTAATTGCCCTATTTCGTCTCCGGAGTAGAGCAAAGGAATTCCCTTCATGAAAAAGATTACGCCGTTTAGTAGTCTAATTCGGTGAATTGCAGCGTTTATTTTATCAGCGTCTGCTTCAATTTGTGCTTTTTGGAGACCCGAAAGTGCGGCAGCCGTTCCTGAAATACGTGCTTCTCCTGTATGTCGGTCACGTTGAAAGGCGTAACCCTCTGCATAGCTATGAGGTAGAATTCCTGCATAAAAATCGGTGCAAAAATTTCTAGTATTGCGTCCGTTTTGGTGGACTGCTGCGGCATTCTCGTCAGAAATCCCCCAACCGATGTCGTCGTGGCAGCGAATATAATTCAACCAAGTTGCAGTTTCTGGCAAATGCGGGAGGCCAGATAGGGTTGTGTACAATAGTTGGGTATTTTCACATGCCAATGCGTGCCATAAATGGTTCATCAATGTGGCATTGTACCCCATTTCGCAGGCCTTTCCTTCAAACCCACCACTTCCTAAATACTTGATGATCTCTTCTGGTGCAACAATGGCTTCCGACTTGAAGAGTACGCCGGGGGCGGCCATACGGACAAGGGCCTTAAAAGCAGCCAGAAGGTGAACCACCTCGGGTTGATTTTGTGAATTGGTTCCCATTTTTTTCCAAAGAAAAGGCACCGCATCCAAGCGCAATACGTCCACTCCTTGGTTAGCCAGAAAAAAGATTTCGCCCAACATGGCTTCAAAAACATCGGGGTTTTCGTAGTTGAGATCCCACTGATACGTATTGAAGGTAGTCCAAACCCATTTTTGAGGTTGTTCTTCCCAGGTAAAGTTACCAGGTGCAAAATCGGGAAAGACTTCGGGGAGTGTTTTTTCGTAAGCATCCGGTTGCCTACGGTCCGGGAACATACGATAGAAATTTTGATAATAGGCTTCACCTGCCATCGCTCGTTGCGCCCATTCATGTTCTTTTGCCGTATGGTTCATGACAAAATCTATGACTAAGACCATGCCTCGGTCCCTGAGTTTATCAGCAAGTTGGCGTAGGTCTTTCATACTTCCCAAACGCGGATCAACCTGTTTGTAGTCGGCAACAGCATAACCGCCATCATTTGCGCCTTCTCTGGATTTGAGGAGGGGCATTAGATGAAGATAGGTGATGCCCAACTCTTCAAGATAATCTAACCGTTCTGCGAGGCCCTGAAGGTCTCCGGAAAAGAGATCTACATACAACATCATCCCAATCAAGCCATTTTCGGTAAACCAGTTTGGGTGCTGAACCCGTAGTTGATCCCGCTCGCGAAGTGCATTGGGGCGTTGTTCGTAGGCTTCTTGAACCTGTTTCAAAAGGGCATCAATGCGTTCTTGACCCGCTGTGGGGTACAGGGTTCGGTAGGAAGCAAAAAAATCGGGATAATACGCTTGAATACGTGCTTGCAGATCCGGTAGAAAACTTACTGGTTCGGCTACATCTGTTGGGGGCATATCGGAGCACTTGGGGGAGTTAAACGGTCTTAATGGTTGAATTAAGGGTCAAAAACAGGCATTGCACCTTTGAAGGTGACGACCTTGGCAGCATATCGGTTGGCGAAATGAAGGGCGGTTTCCGGGATGTCCTTCCGAAGCAGGGCGGTGGTTAGGGCTGCCAAAAAGGCATCACCAACCCCAACAGCATCCCCTTGCGAGGCATCCACCGCTTCACCGTGAACCCGCCACCGCGCTTGCGGCGAGATTAATTCTGCGCCATCTTTTCCATGTGTCTGGCAAATCCATTGAATATCAAATTCTCGGAACAACCACGCATACGGGTCTTCAAGGTCGAATAAACGACAAATGGCTTCTTTCTCATCTATATTTAACTTGACCACATCGGCCAGTGGGAAAGAAATTTCCAATACTTCTTTCCCAAAAAACGGAAGCCGCATATTGACATCCATCACACGCAGGCTTTTGGTAGGCATCTCGGAGAGGAAACGCCGAATCGTATCGGCCGAGGTAGGTGTTCGTTGGGCTAAAGTCGCAAAGCAAACGGCATCGGTGTTTTGGGCCAAGGCTTGCCATTCGGCAGTAAATGCCAGATAATCCCATGCCACATTGGGCGTAATGGTATAGTGGGGTTCTTCTTTTATAAAATGAATGGGGACGGTTCCAGTAGGATATGTCGTATCCGTTTGGATATAATGGGTATTTAGCCCTTTTCCGGCAAGCCATTTGGTTAAGGCCGTTCCTTCTTCGTCGTTCCCTACCCGACTGGCAATGATGCCGCGATTCCCTAGTTGCTGAGCGTGGAATGCAACGTTTGCGGGCGCACCTCCGGGACGACGTTCATCCGGAAATACATCCCAAAGCACTTCCCCCAAACCAACGATGGTCATGTGATTGTTCATGTACCTTTCTGTTATTCGCTTTTCTGCGGTTGATTTTCAGTAACAAAGAAACTGGAAACACCCGCCAAAATCAGACAAACGCCCGCGAAGACTAAGGCATTTCGTGGATCGGAGCCAAGCAACGTTTTGTACAAAAAGGGAATTGTAATCATGTTGATGATTTGGGGCACCACAATAAAACCGTTGAAGATACCCATATAGACCCCCATACGTTTTGGGGAAACACTGTCCGAGAGCAATACATAAGGCATAGATAAGATAGATCCCCACGCCAAGCCAACCAAAATCATACCATAAAGGAAGACGTATTTGTCATTCCCAAGTAGCATAGAGAAAAACCCAACCCCTCCTATGGTAAGAAAAAGGGCATGTGTCCCCCGCCGGGTGATTTTTTTTGCAATGGCTGGCAAGAAAAAAGAGATCATAAAACAAGAGACATTGAAGGCGGCAAACGTAATACCCCCCCATGCATTCCCTGCTTCAAATCCGGGCATGTTGGCTTCTGGAGCATTAAAAGCATGTCGGGCAATGGCGAGGCTCAGGTATTGCCACATGAGCGGCAGGCCAAACCAAGTGAAGAACTTTACCCACCAAAGTTGCTTCATGGTGGTAGGCATTTCCCGCAAAGCATCCCATATTTCGGTAAAAACATGGAGAATGCCTTTTTCGGCATTTTCCCGCCGAAACGCCTCCAAATCTTCTGGTGGATATTCTTTGGTGGTATAGACCGTCCAGAGTACAGAGGCCAAAATGGCAAATGCGCCAATGTAAAACGAATATTTAACCATATCCGGAATATGATTGGCACCTGCATCGGCTACCATAACCAATCCGAAAATCCCAAGAAGTGCTGGCATCAGATTAGCCAAGGTTTGTCCAAACCCAACAAAGAAACTTTGCATCGAGAAACCGAGGGTGCGTTGTTCAGAATTCAGACGATCTCCGATAAATGCGCGGAACGGTTCCATACCAATGTTCAGACCCGCATCCAAAATCCACATTAAACTCGCTGCCATCCACAGGGAAGAGGAGTTTGGCATTAAGATCAGGGCGATACTGGTAATAACGGCGCCTATTAAAAAGTAAGGCTTCCTCCGTCCCCAACGATTCGACCACGTTCGGTCACTCATCGCGCCTATCAATGGTTGAATAAGCAATCCGGTGACAGGTCCAGCAAGCCAAAGGGCCGGAATAGCGGCTTCATCTGCACCCAAATATCGGTAGATCGGACTCATGTTCGCTTGTTGAAGCCCAAAGCCATATTGGATACCCAAAAAGCCAAAGCTCATGTTCCAAATTTGCCAGAAAGACTGACGAGGAGGATTTTTCATATCTTGCAGGAGTTTGTGTTGAAGCGTTTACACCCTACAGGCTGGGAGAAAATTTTTGTAAACGTTTTCAGATGATATAGACAAAGTACGGTGAGACGGAAAGCAGTGTCAAACGGAGGAGGCAATCCGGAAGGGCTTACAAAATGTGAATTTTAGTTGGTAGATGTTTTTGCACATAGACCAGAAGCGCATGGTGGTTTAGACAGACGATTAGGTTACTTAATTTTTCCCGCTAATAGTGACCAAGAGGTAGGGAGAGGCGAAGTGCGGGTTCGGTGAAATGATTTTCATGGTTTGATACAAAAGAACGGTTTATTCCGGTTTTGGTGAACCTACTCCGAGAAGCAGATAACTGTTTTTATGGTTTATCGGGTATAGAGTTTGACAAACGATTGTGTTCAAAATCAATAAATAGTTAATGTGCTAAATCATTATAGTTACTCGATATAGGTGTTTAAAACTAAATCACGTACAAAATTTTATTTACAAACTAAACAAGTTGTTGTATCTACTTGAAACCAGCCTTATATTCCATTTAATAATTTTATAAGATTGTTTGCAGAAAACCTTTATTTTACTAAAATCTTCAAAGCTAAAAATACCTTAAATGACTGAGTGTGTCATTTAAATAATTAATTAATGACTAAATACTAAAAATCATGGCAACTATCAATACCCACATAAATTTTAATGGTAATGCTGAAGAAGCATTCAATTTTTATAAATCAATGTTTGGAGGTGAATTTGCAATAATAATGCGTTTCAAAGACTTTGCAAGCTCAGATTTTGCCGTATCAGTACATGAAGAAAATAAAATAATGCACATTGCTTTACCGATAGGTGACAGCATTCTAATGGCGAATGATGTCCCGGAGATGTTGGGAAGAACAAACGAAAATGAGAACAGGAGTAAAATGGTGATTAGTGCAGAAAGCAAAGAAGAAGCTGGTAAGTTATTTAGTGGTCTTTCGACAGGTAGGCAAGTTGAAATGTCTATTTCTGATAGCCCATGGGGTTCCTATTTTGGTATGTTTAGAGATAAATAAGGAATTGAGTGGATGGTAGATTTTGATCCAAAAAAACAAAAAAAGATGAATGTGAAATAAATTTTCTATTGAACCTTCACGAAAAATCATTAACCCCTGAAATAGTAATCAATATGGCAAACGTATCCATCTATCTCAACTTTATGGGTAATACCGAAGAAGCATTTATCTTTTACAAGCATGTTTTCAAAACAGAATTCTCTGCTCCCTTTATGCGTATAGGTGATATGCCTCAACAGCCAGGCATGCCCCCACTTTCCGACGCAGACAAGAAGAAAGTGATGCATGTTGCATTGCCGATTCTGGGAGGAACGGAAATTATGGGAACAGATATGCTTGAAAGCATGGGTCATAGCCTAACGGTGGGAAATAATACGACGATCAGTTTAAATACCGATACCAAAGCCGAGGCCGACCGCCTGTATGCAGAACTTTCAGAAGGTGGGGACGCCAAGCAATGTGTTACGCCCCATGATACATTTTGGGGGTATTGGGGTGTTTGTCTTGACAAATTTGGAATTCGTTGGATGTTTAATGTAACAAATCAATCTGATGAGTAGTAATTAAATGGAGCAGTTACTGTATGACACTTTCTATGCGGATTATTAGGCGCAGCTCATAAGTAAGCATTTAAAATTGGAGTAGTCTCTGAAGTGGTTATTATCCGTTCTGCAACGGGTAATAACCACTTATTGATCAAAATATTATAGACTTGATAAAATGGTTGCATTTGTTGTGATTTTGACACTCTCCGTTTTTGTAGTATTCCTACTTTTGAAGAGGAATATGTTTACCGATTGGGGAGTGCTAAATAAATTATAAAGATCCCAATACTATCTCTTGGATTGGTTTTAAATGGGTTAACGATGAAGATAATGGTCGTCGCTCTCCAAGATCGGTAATATATATACTATCTATCGTTCTGTATTTATTGGCGATGCACAAGCAATTTTGGTTGTTTTATTGCTAATAAGAAGAACGCTAAATTTAGGTGTTTTACTGTGTTTTTTTTGATTATTTTTTAATATTTGGATGCTCTCATATTCGGTTATTTTTGAAGACTCAATGGTGACTTCGGCTCTAATGGTTATATCTTCTTGCTTGGAACTATGACCGATTAAGATACATTTTGCCATTTAAGAAAATATCAGATATTATAATGATTTAAAAGTCATAAAAAATAATACAAAATTTCTATTTTTATTTTTCTCTGAGTAGGTGGTGCTGTCATGTTAATAATTTTATTTGCGCTTTTGGGATGTAAGATGGTACTAATTAATTTATTATTGATTATAAAATAGATTTAAAGATAATTAAGAGCTAAAATCATCTGCAAAAACGAATAAGAGAATTATTATATAGTTTAGGTCCATAAAGAAAGATAAATGCAAATGAATTGCTGATGTATCCAAAATGGTTTGTATGTTCAAAAAATAATCATCAATAGGCAAGTCATTTTCATAGCCTAACTTTCTACGTTACCGAAGTTTTTCCGTCGTGTAAAACCTATACACGAAAACAGTTTACTCAGCCCAAGGCCATAAATATACAAATGCGCCAATGGATGACAGAAGCTTTTTTATGACCAATTCCACCACTTATCTATCTGTTTTTAAAAACCTTAGAAAAGTGTAGGAGAAATGATGAACGGCTTAGTTCAATGCAAGCCGCTCATCGGTGCGATGAAACTCAATCAAGGAACGGGAGGAAGGCCGGAAGCTAATAACAGGGCATGGGGCAAATTGGATAAGCTTTTCTGTCATACTCTGGGTGAATCCCAGCCCCTCTTGACGGTGCTCATGTGTGCCAATGACGATCAGGTCATGCTGATAACGGGCGAGGTATTGCAGGGTTGCCGGAACCAAGTCCCCAAAGAGCGGTGCGGTATGACAGGTTACCCTTGGGCCAGATGCCGTATGGAGGAATTCAACCAATTTAGGCGTTTGGGTAACATGGGGGTGGGTGGCATCATATTGCCGCTCCCACTGAGAGTGGTGTGTCGGTGGACCATTCATTGGTTCAACGTGGAATGCCGTAATTTCGCCGCCTATTCTCTCGGCAATGGCTCTTGCAATCCGTACGGCCTGTTTGGATCGGTCCGAAAAATCAATCGGAACCAAAATTTGCTGAACAGACTGGGTATTGTATAACTGTTGATTGCTTACCCTTAGGGTCAGAACTGGGCAAGGCGCATATCGAATAAGGCTTTTTGCAACACTTCCCAAAATTTCCATTGCAAAGCCCGTCCGGACATGGGTATTCAGTGCAATCAGATCAATTAGGTGGCTTTCGGAATACGTTACAAGGGCTTGGGTAATATCGGTGGCTTCCAAGACTTCAATCCTCAGCCGAAAGCCTTCTTGAATGACTTGTTGGGTCAGACTTTCCCAAGGGGCCATAAAGGCGGGTGGAATGTTATCTCGGATTTCGTGCCCCGAATGGGTTCTTTGGGAAACGGATGCAACCGATGGGGCAGGGTTCATCTGAACAACATGAACAAGATGTACCTCTTGAATGCCCAATTTACGGGCTACACCAAGACTCCATGAGGCAGCCACGTAAGACATTTCAGAAAACTCAATGGGTAGCAGTAATTTGCGGGCGTACAGCATGGCAGTCGTTAAATTTGGGTGATAAAAAAAACCGCTTCTGCTTAATAATGACTTATGCAGGGGATGACTCCTCTGGCAAGGGGGTTTCGGCAAGCAGTGGGCTAATGTGTTTACCAAAGGATTTAAGGGTAAGAACAGGAATGGTGGCATTCCGTAAAACTTTTTCTGTAATACTTCCCATTAGAAAATGTGCCAGACCTGTTAGTCCATGCGTTGGAATGACGATCAGGTCTGCATTAATACCAGAAGCAAAAGCTATAATCTCTTTTTCGGGTTGACCAAACCGAATGGCCCGATTTACCTGAACAGACGGCCCTTCGGTTTCTTCCATAAACTTGGTGAGGAGGCGATATACCTTAGAACGTAGGGCTTCTTTGCTTTTGTTATAATTCCAATATGGGTCATAGAAAGGTGGAAGCCCCTCCTCATTCACCACATGGAGTAGGTGGATAGCTGCTCCATGCCGAGCGGCCAAATGCAGAGAAACCTTAAAGGCCATCTTTGCATGCTTAGACAAGTCGGTAGGGACCACAATCCGTCGGATCAATGCGGGTTTTACCAAATTTGCGTCAGGGCGGACTGTTAATACCGGACACGGGGCTTCGCGGACGACCTTTTCGGCGACACTGCCCATCAAGAGGCGGTTTAAGCCCTTACGGCCGTGTGTACCCATTACTACCAAGTCTATTTGCTGGTCCTCGGTGTAACGGATCAAGGCATTGGCCACATCCCAATCGTATAAAACGGCTTGGTGTACTTCGAAGCCACCTGCCAAGACCTTTTGTGCGAATTGATCCAGATAGGTCTTGGATTCTTCCTGCAAAACGGGTAGGTCCGATACCGGAAGGGTGGCTTGAAGCAAGGGTTCTAAGGAACCAACAGGAGGATTGAGAGGCAATACATGTACCAAATGAATTTCCCGTATTCCATACTCAAGCGCAAAAGCACGTGCAAAAGGAACGAGATCATACGAGGCATCTGTCCGATCTATCGGAATCAGTAATTTAGCTTTCGTCAACATGATTTTGGGGAGTTAGGTGGTCAAAATCGTAACGACACGGCGCTTAAGCTTCAGCAGTACTCGTTTTTTTGCGGGCGTGTTTAAATCGGATACGGTCTCCTTGTTTAAAGGTGAGTACAGGGCATGGGGCACGTCGAACCAATTCCTCTGCGGTGCTTCCGTAGTGGAAAAGTCCGTCTCCAGAACGTCCGCGGGTGGACATCAATATCAGGTCTTGAGGATACGCCTCTAAATAAATTTGTGAAGCTTCTACCGGGTCTCCATACATCAAAGCGGTCTGTAAGCGCACTTTAGGTCCACCAGCATAACGAATAAAGGCTTCTAATTTATGAATTTGCCGGACATCCGGGTTTTTATCATTGTAGGCTTTCTCCCACGGGGAGGCGGGTAGGTCGGAGTGTTCGGTACGAGCAATCACATTCAAGGCTGTCAACCCCGCATCTGTCCGCTGTGCATATTCTCGTGCCACCCGAAGGGCTTCTGCCGAGCGTTCCGAAAAATCTAAAGGAACCAAAATTTTTCGTACATCTTGGTATGGTTTTTCTGCAAGATCGGCACGGAGGGTGAGTACAGGACAAGGGGCATATTCAATTAAGCCGTCTGCCACACTCCCCAGAAGCCGATGTGCAATCCCGGTGCGGCCATGGGTAGCCATTACCACCAAATCAATTTTATGGGTTTGTGCATATTTGACCAATGGGGTCGCAATAGAATCTGATTGCAACATTCCAGGGACAAAAACATAACCCGTAGATTCGGCCCGGTGTTGTAGCCGATGCCACGTTTCTTGCCACTCTAACGGAAGGTTTTGGAGATGGTGTTGTGGATCCTGAACATCCAAAACATCCGTGTATAAATCGTTTGCGGGACCAAGAACCAATATGTGGATCAGGTGGATTTCTTGGGCATCAAGTTCTTTTCCAAAAGCGAGTGCGTACTCGGCTGCGGCAACCGATGCCGGAGAAAAATCAAGTGGAATCAGGATGCGTTTAATATGGAGCATGGTTATA
The DNA here is from genome assembly GCA_016788705.1 of Bacteroidetes Order II. bacterium. Taxonomy (NCBI): domain Bacteria; kingdom Pseudomonadati; phylum Bacteroidota; order unclassified Bacteroidota Order II.; species Bacteroidota Order II. bacterium. The sequence goes on along the minus strand of JAEUSQ010000039.1, from coordinate 237,220 downwards.
CAGGGGTTAGGGTTCGGAAAAACTATGCACTTGCCGCCAAAAGAGGGGCATTGATCATGCCTGTTGGAACGTCGGAAGCTTTCACCACCAACAAGGGGACGGAGGCTTGGCGCATCACGCCTTCGGTGACACTGCCCATCATCAATCGTTCAATACCACTCAGGCCGTGGGAGGACATAACGATGAGGTCGGTTCTGGAGCGGGTAGCCGTCGTAAGGATCTGATGAACCGGATCGCCAAACAAAATATCCAGATCATATTGGGCATCGGGGCCATGGGTATCGTGGATAAAGCCTTCTAAGCGTTGGAATAGCGACATGCGAATACGATCCCGTGCAAATTGATACTCCCAATTATGAACTTGGGGAGCCAAATAGCCCGCTGATTGGGTCGCCACATTAAGAACCATTAGCCGTGAATGAGGTAGTTCGTGAGCCAGCTCTTTGGCAACCGTAAGGGCTGCACGAGCATAACCGGAAAAATCAACGGGGACAAGAATGCGTTCAGGACTGGAAAAAAGTACTTGTTCAGCATTCCGTAGAGGAACCATCATCACATTGACACCGCCCTTTCTTAACAAAAGTTTAAGGGTTTGTTGTTCTTCTGACAAGCGTTCTTTTCCTTTAGCGGAAGTAGTCATGACCACCATTTCGGGCCGTAGCCGCATGGTTGCTTTTAAAATGGACTCGGAAGGATATTCAGTGGGAATTACTTCGATAGACACCTCTATCCCACGGATTTTAAGAAAATGTTTTGTTTCACTTAGACGACGCTCTATTTCTTGGGTGAGTCCTGCTGGATGGGCATCAGAAAGGTCGTCTAAATCGGTAATAGCGGCTTTCGCGCTGTTCAGTACCGACATCCGAGGCAGATAAATTAAATGCAGGGAGGTGCTGTTGAGCATTTTCCCAAGAGAATCAGCCACCTCGGCTAAAGCGTAGATATCACTGATCTCTGTAAAGGGAATTAAAATTTGATGTGCAGAAAGCATTGCGGTTTCGGATATAATGAACGGTTCTTCCTCTCATTTGAAATTATAAAAAACAATCAATACAATGGTGTGGGCAATGCCTTGTGCATACTTGCCCACTTCATTGGTAGCAGGGTGTAGGGTAATTAGGGCAAGATTGTAAGGGAATTGCCTACATAGAATAAAGTATCACCAACTTATTTTAAAACAAGTGATACAATAGCGGTTTTTCATTTTGGGATTTTCATGCAAATATGGCTCTTTAGCACTACTTCTGGGTTTATTGAACAGGTGGAAAGAAGTCTTGGTTCAGCTGCCGATGAACTGAAGGTGATTTCCAGATTGCCTTCTTATGCTGCTTTGGAGGGCGCCCCACCGGATATTCTGATAATAGAAATTCCGAACACGCAAGCGGCAGAAGGGATTATCCGACAGGCCCAGGCGCTCAGGCCAGTTGTAATGTTAGGCATTTTGCCACCCGATACCGATCAAATGCTGGCCAATCTGGTGGATTTTGGATTGGATGCTTTCCTGATAAAGCCCACAACCGAGAACATGCTTCGGGTGAAATTGAAAAAAATCCTTCGCTTACGCAAACTTAAGGAAGTGCAGTTGGATCGCGAGCGGTTAGTAAAGGAGCATCTGAGGTTTTACAATACATTGCCCTTAGGCATTTTTGAACTTTCTGCACAGGACGAAATCTTGTGGTGTAATACGGTGGCCGAGAAAATGTTTGGCTATCCTAAAGAAGAATTGAACGGGCGTTTAATACAGTGCATTATTCCGAAGATTTCTGCCCCTGCCATCCGTCGTGCTTTTGGATTAAGGGGAGATGAGGTGACAGGCCAGCATAAATCTGGTAGCGAGGTCATTGTGTCGGTATCGTGCTCCGAGGCTTCCATTGGAACGCCGGGTACGAGCCGGGTACTATTGGTGGAAAATGTTTCATCGCAACGGCACACCGAGGCCGCCCTATATGATATGGAGGCACGCGCCAACGCCATTCTTGAATCTACGATCAGTGGAATCATTACCATAGATGACCAAGGCCATATTGAAACCTTTAATCCGGCTGCGGCCAAAATATTTGGTTACCAACCCGAAGAGGTAATTGGTAAAAATATCCGCATGTTAATGCCTGATCCATATAAGCGTGAGCATGACTTGTATCTGAATAACTATCACTCTACAGGTGTCCGAAAAATTATCGGTATTGGTCGAGAAGTACAGGGCCTGAGAAAAGATGGTTCTGTTTTTCCGATGGATCTGGCCGTGAATGAAGTGGTTCTTAAAAACCGGCGGATTTATAGCGGCATTGTGCGCGATGTAACCAAACAACGCGAATTGGAAAAGGAGATTCTGCAAATCAGCGAGCAAGAACGTCGAAACATTGGGCAAGATCTTCACGATGGCCTTGGTCAGATGTTAACAGCCCTCAGTCTGATGGCAGACAACTTGGCCATGAAACTGGAGCGGGAGAAAAACCCCCTTGCAAACGAAGCCCAGAAAATTGTCCGCCATTTAGAAGAAGCGGATACATTTGCCCGCTTTTTGGCCCGGGGCTTGGTGCCTGTCCAACTCGAAGCCTATGGACTGGCCTCAGCACTCGAACGTCTTTGTCACCAAGCCGAACAAATTTTTAGGATTAAGTGCTTTTTTGAGGTATTCGGCGAGTATGATACCTATACAGATCCCAGTGCCATCCATTTGTATCGCATTGTACAGGAAGCAATTAGCAATGCGGTCAAACATGGGAAAGCCTCGCAAATACATGTAGAACTGGCAGTTGGAAGTGATCAACTCCGGTTGCGTATCAAAGACAATGGCACCGGATTCTTTCCTGCACTTAACAAGCCAAGGGGGATGGGGGTTCACATTATGAACTACCGTGCGCGGCTTATTGGAGGTACCTTGGATATCCGAAACTCCTCAAAAGGCGGAACCATCATCACCTGCACACAACCTCTTGGAACAGGTGTTTTACACTTAGATTAGAATAAAAACCATCACCCCCAAAATATATTGTTGTATGTATAATCTCTTTATTGTTGATGACCATCCGCTGATGCGTGAAGGATTGGCCATGATTTTAGAAAGTCAACCGGATTTTAACATCGTTGCAATGGCTGGAAGTGCAGAAGAGGCGATGGAAATTATTGATAAGCACCATATAGATTTGTTGATTGTGGACATCTCCCTACCAGGAATGAGTGGGCTTGAATTGGTGAAGCATATGTCTGCCCTGAAACCAACACTCAAAATGTTGGTGATGTCTCGACATGATGAACAATTGTATGCGGAGCGGGTCATTCGGAGCGGCGCAAAGGGGTATGTGATGAAAGTGGAAGCCAGAAAAGTGATTATCGAGGCCATCCGGAAAATCTTGGGTGGGGGAATCTATATCAGTGACGCCATCAATGAACGCCTGATTCAGAGTATGATGCCCGGCAGACGGCCCATTGGTCAGTCTCCGTTAGAAATTCTCAGTGATCGCGAATTGGAGATTTTTGAGATGACCGGGCGCGGCTACAAGTCGGGCGAAATTGCAGAACGTTTGCATATATCACCGAAAACCGTAGAATCGTATCGTACCCGGATTAAGGACAAATTGGGCCTTACTTCTGCCGCCGAGTTGATGAAACACGCTGTGCAATGGGTCGAGTCTTCGGAATGATTTTTCGTGGGGGATTGTAGTGGATGAGCAGGATCAAGAGATTTTCCGTCGTCTTGTTAAAAAATACCTGCTTCCTAATCCATTTATGTTATAATGAATACCATCATGAAAAAAACTTGGATGTTATCCTTTGCTGCCATTGCCATGGTCGCTTCTGCTCTATTAATCGGTAGCCTCACACCCCATATGGCCCACGCTGGACCACAAACCATTTCTAAAACTTTCTGGGTAAAAGGGTGTGCCATTACCATTAAAATGGAAAATAAGTCCACACAAAAGATTCTAGTGAGCACGTCTTTTAGCAAAGTGAAAATCAAAAACGGTTTATGGGCACGAATTTGGCCCAGCCATGTGGACGCTTTTTACGTGCCTGCTAAAGGAAGCATGACGGAAAGTTCTTCTTTAGATTTTGGGTGCGACATAGACCGTCAGTACAAATTTCGTTTTTGGAGAACGGAAGATGGCGTAACCAGTAATTTGTATCACTATTACCCTTCAGAAGATGGTTTCACACAAAAAACAACCATAGATATAGGTAATATCGGTCGTTTCTTTGATTGAAATAGGAGTCCATCTTTTAATCAAAAGGCTATTCCTTTTAATCAAAAGGCTATTCACAACTGGGTAGCCTCTATTGATGTTGTACCCACAGTAGGTTTTTGGGGATTGCAATAAGGTCAAAGATTGTGTATCTTAAAAGGCTCTATAGCAATCATCGTGCTTAATGTCTTTTCCGTATCCCCAAAAATATCGTCAACTATGTGTAGTCCTGCTACTGGTAGGTATGACCTCTCCATTGGGAGTGCCATTTGCTGTTGCAGGACAAAGTGCTCAACAACGGGTGCAATGGCTCTCTGCGGAACTTAATCCGGAGGGAAAAAGCCTAATTAAGGAAGCCATTTCCGCATCGGTTTCCCTACATCCCGCAAGCACAGACGAATTTTTGTTGGGCTTTATACGTGCTATTCGTAAAACAGAGGCAGTTGGATTGCTCCTTGATCTGAAATTTTCACAGCCGGATGAAGTCCTTCTGATTCAGCTCAAGGCGCGCTTATTTGGATTCTCGTTACAACCACCACCTATCCAGGCTTCACTTACCGATGCGGGATCGGCTAAATTCCTTTCTTTAACCCGCACGTTGACCGCCGTCTTGCCAGAGTCTATACTGGCATTACATGCAACCGGAATCGAGGAAAGTCTTTCCTACGCTACACGTTCTCTACCCAATTCCTTTATTTTAGACGCCCATGACGTCTGCCCGATGGGGCCCTAGTCGTTTTTGTGGTCAGTTTGAAGGACGTATCGTACCTTCGTGGATTCCATACTGACAGGATGGCAGTTGTCAATCCTGCTGAATCTTTGTCTTTATTCTATTTACAAACCTATAAATAATAAACCCTTATGAAAGGTGGTTTTAGACTATATGCGACCATCGGTCTTCTCGTAATCGCATTGTTTTATCTGATCTATCCCACAACCAAAAACGAGCGCCCACTGAACTTGGGCCTCGACCTGCAAGGTGGGATGCAGGTGACGCTAGAAGTAGGCTTGGAAGCCCTTGTTCGGGACTTGGCAACCGACCGCGATGAGCAGTTTGATAAGGTGCTTAAGACTGCTGGAGCGAACGCCAGAACCAGTGACGTGGACGTTATTGCCACTTTTGTTCAGGAATTTGAAAAACGAGATGCGAATGTGCGCCTGTCTCGATATTTTCGTAATACCGACGAAGGCATCACCCGCAAATCTACAAATGCCGAAATACAGACCTATTTGAACGCACAGGCAGACAAGGCGATGGATGCCGCCATTAAAATTGTACGTGATCGGGTGGACCGATTCGGGGTGGCCGAGCCTTCCATTGTGAAGCAAGGAACCCGACGGATTTCGGTCGAGTTGCCGGGGGTGGCCAATGCTGATCGGGTACGGAAACTGCTCCGTGGAACCGCACAGTTGCAGTTTCACCTGATGGCCGAGCAAAATGAGGTGGCGGCTTCCCTCGAAAAAATTGTGGCATTCTACCGCGACGGTGGGAAAAACACGCCTGCAGATACCTCTAAAGCCGCAAAGGCAGACACTACCAAAAAGGAAACACCGAAAGCCGATAATGCTAAAAACCCATTGCTGGCCATCTTTACGCCAGTTGGGGGGACTACGTTTGGGGTTGCCGCCAAAAAAGACACCGCCAAGGTAGCAGAGATGTTCCGTCGTCCGGAAGTACGGGCTATGATGCCGGCTGGTGTCGTACCGATGTGGGCCGTACAGCCGAGTGGTGAGCCCGGAAAAGAAGTGTATAACTATCTAGCCGTTCGGTCAAAAGTGGAACTAAAAGGAGACTACATTACCAATGCCGATACCCAGTTCGATCAGTTCACCAATGCACCAGAAGTCTCCCTTACCATGGACAGCGAAGGCGCTGGTATTTGGTCGCGTCTTACGGGAGCCAATGTAGGCAAACAGGTTGCCATTACTATGGACAATGTGGTGTACTCTTATCCGGTGATCAACGAGAAAATCCCAGGGGGCCGTACCTCTATCAATGGCATGGGTAGTGTAGAGGAGGCAAAAGACTTGGTGACGGTTTTGCAATCTGGTTCCTTACCTGCACCCGTAACCATTGTTCAGGAACGGACGGTTGGACCCAGTTTGGGAGCCGCTTCAATTGAAGCCGGAAAGTGGTCGCTCATCATCAGCTTTTTGGTGATCGGGGTTTTCATGATGTTCTATTATCGCTTAGGTGGGGTGTTTGCGGTGATTGCCCTGTTGCTAAATATCGTATTTCTTTTTGGCATTCTGGCCTCGTTTAGTGCGACCCTCACCCTACCAGGGATTGCAGGTATTGTGTTGACGATGGGGATGGCGGTGGATGCCAACGTTCTGGTGTTTGAACGGATTCGGGAAGAACTGGATCACGGAAAGGGCTATAAAATGGCCGTTCACGATGGATACGCGAAAGCGCTCTCAGCCATTTTAGACTCCAACATCACCACATTCTTGTCTGCGGCCATCTTATACTCCTTTGGGATTGGTCCCATTAAGGGGTTTGCGGTAACGCTGATGGCAGGTATTGCGACCACCTTGTTTACCGCTCTCGTGGTAACACGGATGTTCTCGGAGTGGTATAGTGGAGATGGAAAACGCACCGTCACTTACGGTTGATCGGTCTCCTGATGTTGCTTAAAAGAGCGACTTTACAATTTTTTTGACCCAAAGATTTTAATTCCATGAGAGTTCTACATAACTTAGATTTTGATTTTATGGCGTATCGGAAACAAGCGTACATTTTTTCGCTGATTCTGACGAGTATTGCCATTGTTTCGTTGGTCGTGCGTGGATTAGCCGTCGGCATTGACTTTAAAGGTGGGAAGGAAATGGTGATTGGTGTTTCTGGCACGGTAGATGTAAACCGGATTAAGGCCACACTGGCGCCGATATTGGGTTCTGAAGTGGAGGTGAAGGCCTATGGAGGTTCGGATATTCTGGTGCGTTCGGCATCAACCGAAGGCAACGCTTCTCAAGAGGCTGCCACCCTTGCAGCCATTAATAAACTTTATCCTACCGCAAAGGCCAAAATGGTCGGATCGGACGTCGTTGGGCCGCGCTTTGCCGAAGATATGCGTCAAGCGGGCATTTACTCGGTAGTAGCGGCACTCGTTATGATTTTTGTGTATATCTTGATACGCTTTTATTCTTATGGTGGCTGGCAGTTTGGGGTAGGGGCCTTGGCGGCAACCTTTCATGATGTGACCATCACGTTGGGGCTTTTCTCGCTCCTGAATGGCCTACTACCGATTCCACTTCAGATAGACCAAACCATTATTGCCGCTTTTCTTACCATTGTGGGGTATTCCGTAAACGATACCGTAATCGTATTTGACCGCGTGCGGGAATACATGCACGATCTGAAAAGCGAAACCTTCTATAACATCATGAATAAGGCCATGAATAGTACGCTCAGCAGGACGATTATCACTTCTATGACAACCCTATTCTCGGCTATCGTATTGTTTATCTTTGGTGGGGAAACCATTCGTGGCTTTGCTTTTGCCATGAGTGTTGGTATTCTTTTCGGTACGTATTCCTCCGTTTATATTGCCTCTGCGTTGGTTTTGGATCTAAAACTACGCAAGAGCACAAAATAATAACGGCCCTTGGTTTGTGTTTTTCGCCGGAAGTAGTCTTTCCCAAAGAGCCTCCTTCCGGCGCTTTTAATATTTATCTTATTCTTAAATTACCTTTTAAAATGACCCTTTTAACTTTTTTGATGTTGGGCGCAGGCTTGGTACTTTTGGTGCTAGGGGCAGATTATTTGGTGAAAGGCGCTTCTAATCTTGCCTTGTCTCTGGGCGTTTCTCCAATCATCATTGGGCTAACCATTGTGGCCTATGGAACCAGTATGCCGGAGTTTACGGTCAGTACCATGGCCGCCTATGCCGGATCTGCGGACATTAGCATCGGAAATGTGGTAGGAAGCAATATCTTCAACGTGTTATTTATTTTGGGCGTTTCGGCCCTCATCTCGCCGCTCATTGTCCACACCCAATTGATCCGAATAGATGTTCCCGTGATGATGGGAGCTTCGCTGCTTTTATTTGCTTTAGGGTTTGATGGCTTATTGGGCAAGATAGACGCCTTGGTCTTAACGGCAGGCGCAATTGCTTATACGTGGTTTCAGATATACCAAAGCCGCAAGGAAAAAAACAGCGCGTTAGGATCGGAGATTGAGGCGGAGTTCCCGAAAGCACAACAAGGCGCTCTTTGGGTAAACATCGGTTGGATTGTGGCAGGGCTTGTGCTGCTCATTCTGGGGTCAAACTGGCTCGTCACGTCGGCAACCGATATTGCCCGTTCGCTCGGTGTCTCCGAGTTGGTGATTGGCCTGACCATTGTGGCCATTGGTACCTCTTTACCAGAGGTTGCGACTTCGGTGGCGGCCACCCTTAAAGGCGAGCGTGATATTGCCGTGGGTAATGTTATTGGAAGCAATATTTTCAATATCCTTTGTGTATTGGGCTTATCAGGATTGGTATCGCCTCACGGCATACACATTTCTGATGCCGCACTTGCTTTTGATCTTCCTGTAATGATAGCCGTTGCTTTGGCCTGTTTTCCCATTTTCTTTGCAGGTAAAACCATTACCCGTTTGCGGGGAGCGCTGTTTTTTCTGTATTACGTAGCCTATACCCTCTACTTGATTTTGGCAACCGGGTCAGAAAATGATTGGCTTGGCTCTTTTCAAGCGGCCATGTGGTATTTTGCGCTGCCCTTAACGGCCTTAATGCTCGTTTGGCTATTGATCGGTGGAATTCGCCAACAGAAAAAGCAATAAAACGATGATGGCTAATGTCTCTTAACCGAAAATAAACAAAATGGGTACAACCTATTTGTTGGAATCTCCGTATGTTGGGCTTTTAACGCATACTCAATATGGAACTAAAAATTGAAAAACAAGCAAGCGGAACCGTTATTTCCTTAAACGGTCCTGCTATGGGGGGGCCGGATGGCGCCCGCTTAAACGAAATGTTGCACACGTTGTTGGATGAAGGGGAAAAACGGGTTATAGCAGATCTTGCCGAGGTTTCCTTTATGAACTCCAGTGGCTTAGGAATGCTTATCAGTGGTATGATTACCATGCGCAATGGCGGAGGTGATCTAAGGCTTTGTCGAGTGCCAGATAAAATTCGTAATTTGATCAATCTGACAAAACTAAATTCGGTATTTACTAGTTTTGATACCTTAGAAGAAGCCTTGGCCTGAGATATGGATGAACGGAAATTTTACAGTTAGGCTTGTCTAAAAAGTTGTATCTTGTATAAAGCATCGCGGGGCGTAATTCCGTGGTGCTTTTTTGTTTTTTAGTCACTTCCAAATCATGATCATATGCCTGTTTCGGTTGTTATTGGCGCGCAATGGGGCGACGAAGGAAAGGGAAAATTGGTGGACTTGCTCAGTAAAGAGTGTCAAATTGTGGCACGGTATCAGGGCGGCGCAAATGCTGGCCATACCATCATCTGGACCGACGAAAAAACGGGTGTCCAACAAAAATTTGTCCTACATTTGGTACCGAGTGGGATTTTTCAGGAAGGGGTGGCATGTGTAATTGGCAATGGTGTGGTCATAGACCCTGTAGCGGTGATGGAAGAAATTCGGATGATTCGGGATCTCGGATATGAAGTGGATGGGCGCCTCTTCATATCCCACAATGCCCACCTCATCATGCCTTACCATAAAGCGTTAGACCAAGCAAAGGAACGCTCTTCCGGAGGAGCAGCCATTGGAACCACAGGACGAGGGATTGGGCCTGCATATGTGGATAAATTTGCCCGCTCTGGTATTCGGGTGGTGGATTTGTTGAACCGAGATGTCCTTGCGCAAAAGCTAAAAAACGCTATCGAGGAAAAAAATGCCTTACTAAAACACCTATATGGCTCTGAGGGATTAAAGGTCAATCAAATCATCGAGGAGTATGTAGAGTTTGATAAACTCATAGATCCTTTTGTGACAGATACCGCCGAATACCTGAATCTTGCCCTGAAAGAAGGGAAAAATGTATTGGCAGAAGGTGCGCAAGGGGCTTTATTAGACGTGGACTTTGGAACCTACCCTTATGTCACCTCTAGTCATCCTACCGTTGGAGGCTGTTGTACAGGTCTCGGTATTCCACCAACGGCCATCAACCGTATTATTGGGATTGCCAAAGCCTATGCTACTCGTGTGGGAAATGGACCCTTTCCAACTGAATTGGAAAACGAAGTGGGAGAAGAAATACGACGTGTAGGGCATGAATTCGGTGCCACCACTGGGCGTCCACGTAGAACAGGATGGCTGGATTTGGTGGCCTTGAAATATACAGCCATGATAAACGGACTCACAGAGCTGGCCATTACAAAATTAGACGTCCTCTCTGGCTTAGAAACCGTACAAGCGGCAGTCGCTTATCGTTATGATGATAAAGTCTCGTCTCGCTTTCCAAGTGAATTGCAAACATTGGCACGGGTAACGCCCGTCTTTACGGACTATCCGGGATGGAAGGAAGACATTGAGCATATTACCGACTATAACGATTTGCCAGATACAGCCAGAAACTACCTCCAATTTGTAGAATCCTTTGTGGGTGTTCCTATCAGGTTGGTCTCCACAGGGCCTGCGAGAGAACAAACCATTATCCGTTATTGAAAATAATAAACAGAATACGTATCTTGGTTTTAAATTGTTAGCAAATTGTGAAGTGCTTGCCATTATTAGCATCTGTTTAACATGGGAAAAGACGTACCGATTCCTTCGTCTTATTTGTGGCCCCTATCCGAGGCCATGAAAATGTTGGCTCGGCCTGACAATGCAGCGCCTATGGCCCGATACATGCGGGATCAATTTCCGTTTTTGGGACTAAAAAGTCCAGAACGAAAAACGGTTTTACGGGATTTTTTTAAAATGAATGGACTTCCCGCCGACTACCGCGTGGTCGTTCGCGAAATGTGGGATTTACTGCCGCGTGAGTGGCACTATAATGCCATTGAACTGGGAGCAAAATGTAAAAACCAATGGCAGCCCGAAGAATGGCGCTTGTTCGAGTGGTGTATTCTTTCTAAATCTTGGTGGGATACCGTAGATGCAATTTCAACCGAATGGGTAGCGCCATTTTTTGAACGGTATCCCGAACAAAAACAAGCGGTTACAAACCGATGGCTTTCATCCGATAATCTTTGGCTTCGCAGGACAGTTATTATCTTCCAACGTCGTTTAAAGGAAAAAACGGATGTGGCGTTGTTGGCCCGTAGTATTGCCGAAAATGCAACCTCCGAGGTATTCTTCCTCCAAAAAGCAATCGGCTGGGCCTTGCGGTCCTATGCAGCGACGGACCCCACCTTTGTTTCGGAATTTTTGAAAATAAATCCGCTTATGCCTCTGTCCAAACGAGAAGCCTTGAAAGGTATAAACCGACAAACGCCATGAACCAAGAAGGTCCGCGTTTGGAAAAATTAACCCGGCGCCTGATAGACACTCCCGAAGTCATCTTGTACGAACCTGTAATCAAAAACAAGGGTGATTTATCGGTACCAGCCTTGGTGGGTGATTTGTTGCGGTTTATCCAAGGGACACCCGGCGCATACTGGCCAGATTTATCCCCTTTTACGTCCAATTCTGGATTAGACCGAAACCGATTGCGCATGATGGTTTTGGTGACCTATCTCTTACACGATGATTGGTTTCAGGGGAAAACCCATCTTGTGGATCGCACGTTCAAATTGCTTGCCACGGGATTGGATCCGCTCGCAAAACGGATAGAGGTGAATCGGTTTATCGAAGATCCAGACCGACGCGAAGAATTAATCCGGTATTGTTTGGCACAGTTAGATTTAAGACCATCAGGCGAACGGATTAATCAGGCAAAGGACCGCCTTCATGCCTTGGATACCGTAGAAGCGGAGCGGGTACTACAAGCCACAAAAGCCGCCGAGGAAAAGGCCCGGCGGCTTCGTGAAGAAATCAAACGTCGCTTAGAAGAGGAAGAAGCGGCGGCAAAATCCATGCGCGAGTAAAACGTATTTAGGATGCTAACGCCTCGGTTAATATCCGATGGAGTATGGCTGCATGGGCTTTTCCGCCGGAAACCTGCATAACTTTTCCCGTGAAAAAACCCAATAACTGCGTTTTTCCGCTCTTGTATTGTGCCAATTGTTCAGGAAAAGCGGCTAAGGTATCTTGCACAAAGCCAAGAATAACGTCAGGATCGCTAATTTGTTGTAATCCCTGTTCTTCAACTACCAAAGCGGGGTCTTTTCCACTTGCTTGTACCGCCAAGAATACCTGTTTTGCAGTGGTTGCACCGATTATACCGTTTGCGATCAACTGAATCAAGGCGAATAAATGAGCTGGATTCAAGACGAGGGGTTGCCCGTCGTTCAAAATCTTATTGGCCTCATTGGAAACCCATGCAGACACCGAAGTGGCATCTGCGCCCAGATCAACAGTCTGGCTAAATAAGGTTGTCAATTCCAACCTATGGGCGATGATTTCGGCTTGACGCAGGTCTATTCCATATTGTTGTGCCAACTGTTTGGCGGCATCGCTTGCTTCTGCGCGGGTCGTCTTCGTGGTGGCTTTTTTCTCTTTTGGTTTAACAATGGTTTTTTCGGAGGAAGCCTGCTTTTCCCAGCTATCACGCAGCGTGACAATCCGGTTCAAAACCAAATGATCGGGTGTAGAATCTACTGGATCCGGCCAGAAATAACCTTGTCGTTCCAATTGCCAACGGGTTTCGGGAGGATCATAAGCCATTGCCGGTTCCACAAAGCCTTGTAATTGTACAAGGGAATGGGGATTTAGGTTTTGTTTAAAGTCATCCACTCCATCTTCTGGATTTGGGACCGAAAACAGGCGGTCATACAGACGGAATGTTGCGGGAATGCCTGTTGCCATAGAAACCCAGTGGATGGCGGTGGCTTTTTTACCTGTCGTATCCTGTCCAGATTTTGTCGCAGGGTCGTAGGTAGCCCTGATTTCCGAGACGTGTCCATCAGCATCATAGATGACTTCGTCGCAACGAATGATGTAAGCTCCTTTTAATCTAACTTCTCCGCCGGGAACCAAGCGTTTCCAGCCTTTGGGAGGGTTTTCGGCAAAATCTTCCCGCTCAATGTATAATGTTTTTCCAAAGATCAGTTCCCGGACGGAGTCGTCTCCGCCTCCTTTTTCTATGACATCCGGAGGGAAATTCTGAAGTTGGAGTACTTCGGTTTGGTTTTCTGCCCAGTTGGTCAAAACCACTTTTAGGGGTTCTAAGACTGCCATCCTGCGTGGGGCCGAAAAGTTGAGATCATTGCGGATTGCCCACTCTAAAAGCGCAATATCAATACGATTTTCGGTTTTGGCTACCCCAATTTTCTCGGCAAAAGTCCTGATGGAAGCAGGAGTAAAACCACGTCTTCTTAAGGCCGCCAATGTTGGCATCCGTGGATCGTCCCAGCCAGAAACATGTTTCTCCCGCACTAATTGCAATAATTTCCGTTTGGAAACAATTGTATAATCTAGATTCATTCGTGCGAATTCATATTGGTACGGACGGGGGGCTTCCCAGAGATGTTCCATTAGCCAATCGTAGATGGCACGGTTGTTGTCAAATTCTAACGTACAGAACGAGTGAGAAACGTGCTCAATGGCATCAGATAGGGGGTGCGCATAATCATAGAGTGGATAAATACACCACTTATCTCCGGTCCGGTAATGGCTGGCATGTTTGATGCGGTACAGAATGGGATCCCGCATCTTCATATTAGGGCTGCTCATATCACCTTTTGCCCGCAATACATGTGCCCCATCTGGAAATTCTCCGTCCTTCATCCGGATAAACAAATCGTGGTTTTCAGCAATAGATCGGTTGCGGTACGGGCTTTCTACCCCCGCTTCAATTAATGATCCTCGATTTTTGCGGATTTCTTCGTCGGTCTGAGAGTCCACATATGCGACCCCTTTCTGGATCAACGTCAGCGCATATTCATACATCTGATCAAAATAGTCGGATGCAAAATAGAGGTGTGTCCCCCAGTCATACCCCAACCATTGTATCATTTCAATAATTTTCTCTACGTATTCGGTTTCTTCTGTTTCTGGATTGGTATCGTCCATACGCAAGTGACAGCGTCCGTGGAAATCGGCGGCAATGCCAAAGTTTAGTACAATACTTTTGGCGTGGCCGATATGTAGATACCCATTCGGTTCTGGAGGGAAGCGGGTAATGATGGTTGGATACCGTTTTTTTGTGACATCTTCGCCTACGATGTCTCGTAGAAAATCTTTAGATAGCGTGTTTTCGAACATATGATTGATAAAATTAAATCATGAACCCCAACATTTTGGCCGCAAACTAAGACATTTGGGCAAAGAGGCGGAATGCTTTTACAGCAAATTGACCCTTTCAGTAGGTGAAATACCGAAGGATAGCCGTTTAGGTCTGGCTTTCTCCGGTCGAAATATGCTGGGACAGCCTTTTTTGATAAAAAATCTGCACCCACTTTGAAAGTCCCATTAAGAAAATCGTTAAAACGGCCAAAATCCAAAGCCAGAAGACCGTTCTTTCCGACAATGATATTCGGGTGTACCAGCTCATGGCATGGGCTCCGGCGGTACTACCGATTGTAAAAAGAGCAATCAATAGAGCGGCTTTATCCAATAATATTCCAGATGCAGATTCATTTTTAATACGATTTTGTAGAAAACCCACCAAGGATAAAACATAGGAACCCGTGAAGTAGAAAATAAATGCACCGAATAATCCTATCAAATAGGATGGAATGCTTCTGCCAGAGGATTGGAACGCCGTCCAGAGTACAAAAAGGAAACCAAAAAATGCAGCCAATAATACGGTTTTTACGATCATGGACCAATGGCGGCGGTTTGGAGTGTGGGAGTTGGTATTCATGAATGTTTGGGATGTCGTATGCCTAAGTTCGTGTGTTCGACTTGGGGATGCAAGTCTTAACGTAAATCCCATGAAAGCGTCGTCTCAAACAAAAATGGGGTGCTGAAAATTCAGAACCCCATTATGGTATGCTGTTGCCTGCAATTAGGCTTCCGGAACCACTTTTACTTTGAAAGTGCCTTCCACTTCACTGTGTAAACGAACAGTAACGGAATAAACCCCTACATTCCGGATATCTTCGCTCAGTACCAACTTCCGACGGTCCAGTTCCACACCCTTATGTGTCAGGGCTTCTGCGATGGTCGTGGTCGTAATGGTTCCGAAGAGACGGCCTTCTTCGCCCACTTTTGCTGGGATTTCCAGTTCGATGCCCCCAAGCCGTGCTGCAAGTGCTTCTGCATTTTGCTTCACTTTCGACAATTTGAGGGACGCCTGCTTTTTCATTTCCTCGGCATGGCGAATGTTTCCGGGCGAAGCGATTACCGCAAAGCCGTGGGGAATCAGATAATTACGGCCATAACCATCTTTTACCGTTACAATATCCCCGGCCAAGCCCAGTTTATCAATATCTTGTTTTAGAATCAGTTTCATGATCAGGTCTCCTTTTCTGGTCTTGATGGATTAGCTGAGGTTATCGGCAACATAGGGCAAGAGGGCCATTTGGCGGGCGCGTTTTACCGCTTCTACTACCGAACGTTGTTGTTTGGCGGTGACGCCTGTAATCCGGCGAGGGAGTAATTTGCCCTGATCATTGATGAAACGCTGGAGCAATTCCACGTTTTTGTAATCTACAAATTCAATTTCCCCGAGACGGTTTTTGCGTTTTTGACGGGGTTGGGTCACCGGCGTATTGCTATTAAGCGGAGCGAGGCCGGAGTTTGTGCGCGTATTGTTTTTTTCTGTACGGCGTGCCATGATCGTTTGGGTTTTAAGGGTTAAGCCTGGGCCTCTTCTTGGCTGGTGGAAGCAGTTTTTTCGTAGTTACGGGTCATTTTTGCATCAAATTTGAGCACCAGATAACGTAAATGGTTGTCCGAGATTTCCATTAAACGCTTAAGGCGAACAATGATTTCACCCGGTGCCTCGAAGTACACGTTTACATAATACCCATTACGCTTCTTCTGAATCGGATAGGCTAACTTTTGAAGTCCCCAAGTGTCCACCTTTTGAATGGTACCACCGTTTTCGGTTATGAACGCATTGATGCGCTCAATTTCTGATTTTTGCTGCTCGTCCGTCAACACTGGGTTGAGGATGTACAGCATGTCGTACATGTTTAGAGCCATGATGATGTTCCCTATGGATCGGTTTTTAAATGAGCTTACTGAAAAAAATCAGGAAGCAGGGATATTTAGCCTCTAAATATAAGTATTGCTCGGCTTTAAAGTTGGTGAAAATGTGTTGCAGAAATTTATGACCGCTATTGTAGATGCTTTTGAAAGAAGGATTGGGTTTTGCTCCAGGCGTCCTCGGCGGCAACTGGATTATAACGCTGGCCGGAAGGGTTGGCAAATGCATGGTCTGCCTGATCATATACGTTGATGGTTACGTTCTTTTTTAAATCGCGCAGGGTTGCTTCAAATTGCTGAACCGAGGAAAGGGGGATTCCTTTGTCTAATCCGCCAAAATGTCCAAGAATGGGCATTTGTAATGATGCAAGCTCGTCTCGGCTGACTTTGGAGACATCGCCATAATAAATGACTGTGGCATTTAATGCTTGGGGCAGTGCAATTGCGGCTTGAAGGGAGAAAAAACCTCCCATACACCAGCCAATGGATCCAATTTTGGCGGCTTTTTCGTTCTTCAAAAACGTATAACCTGCCTTCAGTATCTTGCGGCTTCCAAGAAAATCGTTCGTTGCGGCCCGCATAAGGGGCATGGCTTCATCGGACTTGGTTGCTACGGTTCCGTTATACATATCCACTGCAAGAACTTTATACCCTAATGCGGCATACTTTTCGGCCATGGCCTTGATGTTGTCATTTAATCCCCACCATTCATGAATCATGATCAGACCGGGCGCATTTGCTTTGGTATCGCTACGCTTTACATAATACCCCTTGAATTCTTGTCCGTCTTCTCTTCCAAACGTGATCATTTTACCCGCATCTTTATGGATGTCATGCGTGGTTGCAGGGGTCGCAGTTGGGTTTTCGTGCTGATGCTCGGCATGCATCCGGTCGGTATAATCCTTGTCGGATTTGGGTGGGGTGCATGCAGCCCAAACGCCGAGGAATAGGAGACAAAGGAGAGGGGTGACGGGTGTAGGTAAGGTTTTCATGTTAATGAATGATTAAGTGGAGAAAGGATATGGTGAAACATGCTGCAAAATTTCGATCGGTTGTTTGCTGATGTTGATACATTCGGTTTCACTGGCAACTGGATGGATACGTTCCAAACTTGAAGCTACCGAAGTGGCCCTACTCAAAAAGCCAAGACTTCGTCTAAGAAAATCCAGGCATTGGTCCCGGCGAAGAGGAAAGAAGGGCCAATAATCTTAGGGCTTTTAATGGTAAACCGTAGCTGGTGTGCCATTCGTTTTGTGCCTTTGACCGCTAATTCCTGATAATGTGCAGGTCCATGTTTAGAACCTGTTATATTTTCGGTAGCGCCAAGGGGTTCAAACCGACGTCCATCGGAAGAAGTGTCCACCTGAAGGGCCAATGGTGCATGAATACCATCTGAAACACTCACCAAATAGTGAATTTTAGCAGTTGATATAGATGTTGGCTTATCTAATTTCAGGGTAAAAACCACATCTTTCCCGTCAAATCCTAACCATCCTTTGTCTTTAAAATCCAATGGTGCAAATTGTCCGTCGGTTAAGGTTTTAGGGCCTCTTCCTGCATATTTGGGGCTATTGGGCGTATCTAACTGTAGTTCTCCAAAGGTTGCTTGGCTTAAAGGGATTTCAACAGGGATCGTCTGTATGCGTTGGCCGTTTTTAAATAAGCCCACCTGATACGT
This sequence comes from Bacteroidetes Order II. bacterium, assembly GCA_016788705.1. NCBI lineage: Bacteria > Pseudomonadati > Bacteroidota > unclassified Bacteroidota Order II. > Bacteroidota Order II. bacterium. The sequence continues at coordinate 219,193 of JAEUSQ010000039.1, read as the reverse complement.
TACATTTTGGCGGGTGGTAATAGGCCCTTTATAAGGCCGGAAGTCGTTGTCTTTAGGGGAGGCAAGGGTTGTTACTCTTACCGAAACATCTGGTAAGTTGGCCGTTATGCGCAACGCTGCGGATTTATCGGGTAGCATAGCTACATCAAAAGAAGGCTCTTGTACCACTGTTACATCGTCTAACCAGATTGTACCCTCACCGATGGTTTCAAAACCTAATTGCATTTCGGCAATGGATTTATCTACCGGAACCCAAAACGAAAAGGCTTTCCAAGTGGAGTCAAGCGCGATGGTTTGTTTCCATGCCAAGTCTTCGATCATGACCTGTAACTTTGCCGGCTTTTGGGAGGTGGTTCCTTTTGCATAAAACTGAATTAAATACGACTGATTTTGTTGAACCATCATGCGAAAGAACGTCAGTTTTTGCGAAAGTTGATCGTCCGGATTTCGTAATCGAAGGGCATAACGTCCCGTATGTGATGTCTCGGCGGTTAGGAACAAGGTGGTTCCATTATATGCTGGTCGTTTACTGGTACTTAGGTACAGACCATACGGTGCGGCAGGGCTGAAAAAAGATTCAAAACCCGGATTGACAAACAGGTTTTTGGTTTGTGTTGGGGGGGTGGTAAAATCAATGCGGTAAGCTTTCGTTCCATAGCCCATGATCACATCTTGTATTTGACCATCTACTACTGGAATGCTTCTATTTTCAAACAACACTTGAACGGCTGTGGCGTTACGAGTGGATGGAACCTTAAATTGGAGTTGGGCAGGTTGATTTTGGGTATTGGCCAAAAGAACCAATAGTGATTCACCATCATCAAATACTTTTCCGGAAACCGTTGGCACATTGGTTTCAATTGCTATCCGTTGTTTGGTGGAAAACAGCCAAGGATATAACATGGCCGTTTCATGTGCAACGGCAACCGCTCCATTCCAAGTGACCCTCGACTGGGGGCGAATGTTGGGATATTGCCGGATGAAATACTGAACGCCCATTGCATTTTCAATCAATCCCAAGTAGGTCATTACCCGAATCTCGTCTGCGGTAGGTTCTCGGAGCCAGAACTCACCGCCTCCAAACGCCTGAGGAACCAACCAGAGTGGTTTTTTGAACCGAAAGTATTCATTCAGAGGGCGCATATATGCTCGAACGGCATCTACATCGCCAGGAATGGGATAAGGATCGGTCATGGCGATATCGTGAGATGACGCAAAAAGTGATGCTTTCTCCGGAATCACAAATACTACCGTAACCGGATGGTAGGGATCCACTTCCCGAATAATTTGGTAGGCTTTTTCCAATAAGGCTGGTGGCCGGCTCTGCCCATCGGGTTCATCGTTCATATACCATGACAATAAGGCGGGATGGTCGCGAAAGGTTTCTACCTCTTTGCGAAGTATTGTCCAACGCCGTGCTTCCTCTTCGGGCGATATGCTCAGGTCAGGACGATTGTGCCCACCCCCAACCAATCCATTTACGCCATAATTAACTTTCATGCCCAGCCTGGCACATTCATCCATATAAGCCTTTCGCTCGGCTAGGGTTTCATCGTCGTTGGTTTGATAAACCCCAATCAGGTTCATCGCATTATACACTTCTTGTTGGGCAATATCCCCAACCGGCGAAGAGGCATAAAATCCAAACGGAAAAAACGGTAACTGGTTTACCAATAGCCCACCCGTAATTCGGTCAATTTTTACCTCGTTTGGCTTGGGTTCTAATCGGGTTATCTCAATACTTTGTGTGATTCGCTGCCCATTTTTAAGCAGTACCTGAATGTTAAGTGGTGTTGTCCCCAATGGCAAGGTGCCCAAACGCCATTCAAACTCTTGATACTCCAAGGTCTGTGCAATACGGGTTAAAACTTGGTTCTCTACATAAACTTGCTCAACCAACTCGATGTCGGGGCCAAAAACCAAAATAGCGGCTTTGGTTTCGTGGGTGTAATAACTATACCGGCTGACGGCCTCAATTTTTTGTGCCTGAACTGTAAAGATGGACGTAAATAGGATTAAAAAGAAGGTTTTTTTCATGATTTAAAAGGGTTTGGGATGTCAGGCGTGGAAGCAGGTAAGATATCACCAGAATATAAGGTGTGTTGCTCTATATACGCCTCAATAACCAATATAAGCCAAAGCGTATCCCAAAAGAGGTGAGAAGTAGGGCTTAGAAACCTCTTTATGGTGCCATGGGGGAAGAGGTACTGTAATTTTTTTGCTTATGAACGCGCCTCAATGGAAAAGCATTAGACCACCACTTCTTTGAACCTTTTATAAAGAGGTGCGTTAAAAAATAAATACTTCTTTACCAAATGGAGTCATCCATGAAAAATCGTAAACACACCTTATTATGGGCGCTTTTGCCTTTGCTTTGGCTCCCCTTTGCCGGATGTAAAAGCACGGGCAAAGCCACTGAAGAAAACCGTGACAGAAGCCGCGACACCATGAATATTTCCACGGTGTCGGGACAGGAAGTCTATGATCGTCCTGTAGCGAACGTGGTTGAAATGCTCCGAGGACGCGTACCAGGCGTACAGGTTATCCCAACTGCGGGCGGGTATCAAATCCGGATACGGGGCGTCAACTCAATTCAGGGAGACAACGAGCCTTTGTTTGTTTTAGACGGCGTCCCGCTTATCAAAGAAGCCAATGGTGCTTTTCTGCTGATGGTCAATCCATATGATGTAGAAGACATTCGGGTATTAAAAGGCCCTGATGCCATGGCCCTTTATGGTTTTCGTGGCAATAATGGGGTAATCGAAATCAAAACCCGTCGGCAGTAAGTTTTTAGAGTTGTTGTGCTCTTCTGCTTTCCAAAATGGCCTTAAAAGACCTGCCACGAATTTCGTCGAGGGTGAGACCTGTTTCCAAAACGTCCTCCTCGGTAATGGCGCCGCTGTTTAGTGCCCGTAAGAAATAGTTAAGCAAGCCTTGACCGGTTGCGGCATCGTCAAAAACATCGCCGATCAGGGTGGCACGTGCGGCTTTTTCCACAAACGTTTTAAGACGGGCAACGGCATCTTCATAACTTTCCAGAAAGAAAGCAAAAACAGCGGCATAGCGCATAGGCAACTGAGCAGGATTTAGGTCCCAGCCTTGATAAAAGCCATTCCAGAGGGAATGCCGGATATGGTTGTAGCCTTTTCGCCAGGCACGGTGTACCACGGTTCGGTTTTCAAGTAGCTGGGCCTCGGTAAGGTGTTCGCCTCGATGTGGGCCAATGGGCATGGTATTGGTCGCACCATCGGATAACCAAATACCGGAGTGGGCCAAGGCTACTTTCGTCATATGATGGGCAAAATCGCATACAGGGTGATCCATTTCTTGGTATCTGGCGGTGATACTACACGAAGCAGTGTAATCATATGTTCCAAAATGGGTTGCGATGCAACGTCCTTTGCTGGCACGAATAAAGCGGAACAATGGGTTGATGCCTACGTCATCCATAATAGATTGTGTGGTTTCTACCATAATCTCCATTTTAAGGGATTGGGGAGGCAGGCCCAAGGCCGTTTCTAGCCATTCAAAAAAGCGGACGAGGGTACTGACCTGTTCCGGAATGGTTACTTTTGGGAGCATAACCACAAAATTCTCCGGCAAGATGCCATTGGTTTCTTGTACCAGCGTGGTCAGGAATAAGTCTAAGGTGCGTAATCCGCGTTCTTTCATCTCTTCAGTAAAGGGTTTAATCCGAATACCGATAAAAGACGAAAGGGTATTTTCCTTCATACCTTGTGCCATTTCTTTTGCCGTAAAAATGGCGGTTTCGTCCTCTTCTGCATTAGAACGGTTGCCATAACCGTCCTCAAAGTCTACCCGAAAGTCCTCTATGGCCTCAATTTGTAGTTTTTGGTGTACTTTCTGGTAAATCTCTAAGGCCAACCCAGCGGGGTGTGCCCGCCGCTCTTTTGCGGAGAGGGTGATGAGGTAGGCCTCCAATTCCAGAGCCGACTCGTTTTCGGAAACCTGTTCAATGCCATCCAAGCCAAAGACGCGACCAAAAGTCAAAAAATCAGGCGCATAAGCATGTAGGGTTTCTAAAGCCCGCTTGCCCAACGCCGGGATGGAGTTGCGACGGAATAAATTTGCACCACCATAGACCGTGTGTACGGGTTGGCGGTCCGGACGGTCACCGGGATATTTTTGCTGAAAGGCCAGATTGGCGGATCTGAGCTCACTAAAAACTTGTTCTTTCTGATCGGGAGTTATAGTCAATAATGACATATTTTTTAAGGGGTTATGGCATTGAATGAGGAAGGATGTCTTTAACTGCCGCGATACGTAGCGTAACCAAAGGGATTGAGTAGCAAGGGAACGTGGTAATGACTGGCATCCCAAATATTAAATTGTATTTCTACTTCGGGGTAAAAGGTTACTAGGTTGCGTGTGGTAAAATAGTGCCCGGTATCAAATACCAAGCGATAGGTTTTGGGGGGTAAAAGGTAGTTAGGAGGCAATAAATCTGTAACCCTGCCATCATGATTGGTTATGCCAAAGGCAAAGGTATGCCAATGTCCTCTTGCATTGCGTTCTTGAAGACGTATAGCGATATCTTTTCCAGTTTCGCCCAACGAAGTATCCAAAACATGTGTGGTGAGTTGGCTCACTTTTAGCACGGACCAATCTGCGGCGTGAAGCCATTTTTGCAACCGGATGAGGGTTATTTTGTGTTGTTCACCCATTGCTATGCGGACTTCCTCGGTGGTTTCGTGCGTCAGCCGTTCGTTTAAGCGCATCAACATCTCATCGGCACGTTTTCCCGTTGCGCAAACAATAAAAATAAAGCCATTGGCTTGTTCATAAGTATTATTTGCTTGAGTCAAAGCATGTAAAATATCGGTATCGGCCTCTAAAACGCCGGACTGCTCGACGCCTGCAAGATGGCGGGTGGCCGCAAATCTTTTCTGAAGCGAAGCTAAATCACCAATTTTGGGATGGTGTGCAAAAGAGGCACGCCAATCGGTTTCCGTACATTCTTTATACCACAAGCGTGTCGCGGTCTCTATCAGGTGTTTGGTAGAGGAGAATGGGCGCGCCGTTGTCATGCCTTCGGCCCAAGAAGTGGAACCACAACAAGCGAAAAAGCCATTGTGTGCATCTGTGATAGGTAATTGATTTAGGTTATCTAAATTCATTTAAAATAATAGTTTATTAAGGTTTAGCGCCTTGCTCAATCCAGCACTTCATGGCCTCTCGTTCTGCTTGTGTCATTTTGGTCTTGTTGAGCAAAGGCATAGATTCCGTTAGTACAACCCGTTGTAAGATTTTATCTTTTGCATGGATAATCTGCGCTGGTGTTTCAAACCGTACACCATTTGGGGCAACCTTAAAAATGTCATCGGTGGGGTTGGATGCATGACATGTCTGACATCTTGTTTGTATAATACTATGTATTTCTTCGTATTTAATTGGGCGACAAGCAGCAGCATTGGGTATTGATTTGGGACCTGTGATAAAGGCGATGCCGAGCAAAATCAATATGGAGGCGGGTAAAATCCATACATTATATGCATGACGCTCCAAGACATTTAGGTAATGTTTAATGCCTGCCAGTGCCACCGAAAGGGCGAAAAGGATAAGCCAGGCATGTTCGTGCCCGAATGTTGTTGGAAAGTGGTTACTGATCATTACAAACAACACAGGCAAGGTAAAATAGTTGTTGTGCAAGGAACGTAAGCCGGCTTTTTTCCCCAGTTGTGGGTCGGGGGCTTCCCCCTTTTTTGCGGCGGCAACCAATGCCTTTTGAGAAGGAATGATCACGAAAAAAACATTCGCCGCCATGATGGTTCCCAAAAACGCCCCAAAATGGATGAAGGCAGCCCTTGGACTAAAGACATGGGTATAAAAAAAGGCAAACCCAATGGCTACGACCAAAAAAACAAGGCCAAAAAATAGGCTGTTTTGAACGAGGGACGTTCGACAAAGTCCGTCATAGAGTAGCCAACCTGCCAACAACGAGATGATACCAATGGTGATGGCCGTAAAAGGGTGTAAATCCATGATTTGTGGGTCTATCAACATAGACTTGGCGTTGAAGTAATACACCACGAACAAGAGACAAAAACCCGATAACCACGTAAAATAGGCTTCATACTTGAACCAATGGAGTTTTTTAGGGATCTCGGCAGGGGCTATTTTGTATTTCTCTAAATAATAAAACCCACCACCGTGGACGGCCCAAAGATTTCCTGCCAACTCCTCACGAATGCCTTCTGTGCGGTTAAGTGCATTTTCTAAAAAGACAAAATAAAACGAAGCACCAATCCATGCGATACCAAAGGTAAAGTGCATGAGCCGTATCACCAAGTTCATCCATTCAAACAGATGGGCTTCCCATGGTGTACCCAATATAAGGCGGTATCCCAAAAACAAGACCACTGCCAGCAACAGCAAAAGAGCACCATAAATCCAGCCTTTTTGCCGCTCGTCGGGCTGCTTGGCATCATCAGCCTTCTTCCGTAAGTGGAATGTAACCGTTATGCCAAAAAGACCCAAAAAGGCCAGAGCCGCAAAAATGAACGCAAATAACATGTGTTTAGCCTGTTAAACTATGTGGCCAAATAGACGTAGGCGGCTGACGCCTCCATCGGGATAAATCGAAAAGCGGACGTGAGAGACGGCAGGCAAGTCTTTCGATAGATCTACCCAATGCTCATGATCGGCATGCAACTTGAGCGGAGGCATGAGGGCTTGCCATTCCACTTTTCCTGCCAAGACGTGCTCGTCGTCTGAAGCCATGCAGCCCTCCAGCGTGCAAAAATCGGGGTAATTGCCTTTAAAATGCGCTGTATCTACCAGTACTTGGCGCAACAACCCTGTATGCCCTAACCGGAGTATGACCCAATCGTGGTGATTGGGCGTTCGGCTGCGTTTGGTTTCCCAGCCATCACCCATATTAAGGCCCCGTTGTGGGAGAATCAAATTCCGCATGTCACTAAAATACATGTCGTTACAGGCAAGGGCATGTCCACCGTTTAAGGCTGCAGCCAAGTCTATTGATTCGTCCTTAGAAACAGAAGACCAGTCTTTTTGTACCTCTCCGTACACCCGAAACCGCGCAACCCCGCCATCTGGATAAATATGCAGCCGGACGTGATTAACGGGTGTTGCTTTGTGGCAAATATAGTAGTTGTGGCTACCGGGGTCGAGCGGGACACGGGGCAATAAAACTTCCCAGCGCAACGCGGAGTCATCCCAATTTGTAACGGTTTGTCTATGTTCCAATACGATGCCTTCTACGGAGGCAAAAGGAGGATGATTGCCCGTAAAATGGTTGGTATCTATGTCGAAGCCTGCTACAATTCCGGTAGCAGCCAAACGAATGACAGCATAATCGTGGCCGGGTGTGCGCCGCCGCCGAGATTCCCAGCCATCCATCCACTTGCCACGATCGGTATATTTGTCTGGAATAAATTCGCCGCGACCCGGTTTGATCAGGTTTTCTTTTTCGGCAAAGAACTCGTCGGTTGCATACAAAACCTCACCACCCATGGCTTCGGCGGCTAAATAGGTGAGTTTGGTGAAACTGGGCGCTTCTTTTATGGTTTCTTTGATGGTTTGAGAATACATGTTCCTGTTTTGATAGGGTTTTGGCGGTGAATAAGGATATTTTCGCCTGCTACATAGGTGGCAATGACTTTTCCAGCCATAGACTTCCCAACGTAGGGCGATATTTTATGACGGTATTGTAGGTCTTCTGGCTTCAGCGTAAACGGGATTTCGGGTTGCCAGACCACCAGATCGGCATCTGAACCCACTTGGATGATTCCTTTTTGTGGGAAAAGAGCTAAAAACTTGGCAGGATTTTCGGTTAGCAGCGGGATAAATGTTTCGATGGTGAGCAATCCTTTGAGTGCCGTCCAACTAGCAGAAAGCAGAGATTGTAACCCAGCAATACCTCCCCAAGCCGTTTTAAAATTACCACTTTCCAAGGATTTTATTTCTGGCGGTGCGGGGGAATGATCGGAGGTAATAAAATCTAAAATCCCTTGCTTGAGCGCTTTTTTTAATTGATGATTATTGGCCTCGGTTCTAATGGGCGGCGCACATTTGTATATGGGCTGTCTGTCTGGAACTTCTTCCGCAGCGAAGAATAAATAATGGGCGCAGGTTTCTGCTGTGAGGGGCAAGCCTTCATGACGTGCTTGTTCAATTAAACCAAGCGCTTGTGCAGAAGAAACATGTACAATATGGGTCTTGCAGTGGTGTTTCTTGCATAAATCAATCACGGCTTCGATGGCCCTGACTTCCCACGAGGGGGGACGGCTATTCAGGTAGTGTTGGTACCGCAATGGGTCGGAATAATCCGAGAACCCACCTGTACCGTCTGGTATTTCGCAATGTACCAACAACGGAATTTCGGCTTTGGCTAGAAGTGGCATGGCCTTGTCGAGGTCTTCTAACGCCGCATTGGGGAATTCGTCTATGCCCGAATGAACCAAAAATGCTTTGATCCCCAAGACACCCGCTGCGATCAAGTCCGGAAGTTGGTGGAAGTTACCCGGTATCAATCCGCCATAAAACCCACAATGAACATTGATTTTGCCTGATGCAGCTTGCAACTTGGCGTTGAGTGCTTTGGTATGGGTAGTAACGGGGCTGGCATTCAGCGGCATGTCTATCAAAGACGTAGTACCACCATAGGCGGCAGCCAGCGTGCCCGTTTTAAATCCTTCCCATGTTGCCCGACCCGGTTCGTTGAGGTGTACATGAGCATCAATTACGCCGGGCATCAATACCGCTTCGCCATAGTCCTGAATTGCTTCGTTCCGAAGGATTTTACGCGCTTTTCGGATTTCTGTTATTTTACCTTGTTCAATAAAAATAATGGCTTCCTCTAACCGACCGTTAATAAAACAACGACGGCTATATAGTCCGTTTCGTTTTTTCATGGCATTGAGGACGAATAAAGGGCAAGGAGTACTTTTTCGGGTGTCATGGGCGCGGCATAGGCCAAATGTGCGTCAGGGTTAAAAGCCGTTATGGCATTTGTGAGTGCGAAATAAGCCCCAATGCCGTACATGAGCGGCGGTTCTCCTACTGCTTTGGATTTGAATAAGGCGAGTTCTGGGCCTGCTTCCTCCAAAAAATGCACCACTATTTCGTGGGGAACCGCATAAATGTCTGGAATTTTATACGTAGAAAGCGCATTGGCGCGTAATTTCCCTTCTTGGTCATACACCACTTCTTCCATGGTCATCCAGCCCATGCCCTGAACCAGTCCACCTTCCACCTGTCCAATATCTACCACAGGGTTCATGCTGTTTCCGCCATCATGGATTATTTTTACCGCATCAAAACCATAAGTTCCACGGATACAATCCACTTCTGCAAGCGTAATCGCGGTACCATACACGTGGTAAGCAAAAGGATGGCCTTTTTCGCGGGTTTTGTCAAAATGTATTTCAGGGGTGGCGTAGTGTCCTTTGGCGCTTAGGTTGATTCGCTTGGCATGACACGTCTGGATTAACTGCTCCCATGACCATTCGGAAAGCGTTTGATTAATCCAAATTTGATCATTATGAATAGATACTTCATTGCTTCCTGTTACTTCCGCCAAGACCGTCAAAAGCCGAGATTGGATTTGTTGACAGGCATCTAAAACTGCCTTACCGTTCAAATCGGCGGTAGCACTGGCCGCAGAGGGCGAGGTATTGGCCACCCTACCTGTATTGGTGGTTTCTAATCGAATACGTTTTGTATGGATTCCCAAGGTTTTGGCCGCAACTTGTACCATTTTGGCATTCACACCTTGCCCCATTTCTATGGCCCCTGTGCTCACACTCACGCTCCCATCGGAATACACATGTACCAAGGCCCGTGCTTGGTTCATCATGGTATTGGTAAAGGAAATGCCAAAACAAATGGGCATTATTGCAAGCCCTTTTTTGCGATAAGGATGTGTGGCATTAAAGTTCGTCACCGCCTCCAGCATCTGATCAAGGTTAAATTCCTGCCGTGCCTTACGCCATGTTTCAATGGCTTTTGTACCTGAAAGGACTTGGCCATAAGACATTTCGTATCCATCCTGCACCAGATTTTTTTCTTGAATCTCGAAGGCTGGAACGCCCAGTTCGGTTGCGGCATGATGTATGGCTGCTTCAATGACAAACATGCCTTGGGGGCCGCCAAATCCGCGAAAAGCCGTATTCGGGGGCAAGTGGGTCTTGCACGAGTGGGCCGTTGCGGATACATGGGGAATGGCATAACTATTGGTGGCATGAAACAGTGTTCGCTCTAAAATGGCGGGTGACAGATCTGCCGCTGCGCCCCCATTTTGGTAGTATGTGGCTTCATAGGCCAGTATACGTAGATCTTTATCTAATCCAATTTTATAATCACTGGAATAAGGATGGCGCTTGCCCGTCATACGTAGGTCTTGCATCCGATGAGGAACTAATTTGGCCGCTTTTCCGGTCTTCCAAGCGGCCAATGCCGCAAGTGCGCCCCAAAGCGATGCCTGGTCTTCTTTTCCGCCAAACCCTCCGCCCAATCGGGTAACATCCACTTCGATCCGGTTCATGGGTAAGCCCAAAACCCGTGCAATGGTGCGCTGAACCGCCGTTGGGCCTTGTGTCGAAGCGTGAACTTTGATGCCGCCGGATTCAGTTGGATAGGCATAAGCACCTTGCGTTTCCAAATACAAGTGCTCCTGACCACCACTTTCGGCAATGCCGGAAAAAACATAGGCACATTTTTCAAAGGCAGCATGAGGATCGCCCATCTTAAAAGTACGCGAAGGGGAAAGCAAGTGACCTGTTGCATAAGCTTCCCGAGGATCTGTAATGACAGGCAACGGGGCTATCTCCAGTACAATAGCCTTTTTTGCTGCTTCTGCTGCCTCTGCTGTTTCTGCAACAATCAATAAAACAGGTTGCCCCTGGAAATGCACCTCGCTTTCGGCAAATAGGGGCTCGTCGGGGAAAATTCCCCCAATTTGGTTCTCGCCAGGAATGTCTTTTGCGGTCAGAATAGCTACTACATCAGGGAGTGCCGCCGCTATTTGGGTCTCTAAACGGGTAATTTTGCCATGTGCAATTGGTGCGTCCAAAACCAAAAGATGCAACGTCTCTTGCATCACGGGCAAGTCGTCTAAATACAAAGAACGCCCTGTAACGTGGCCTATCGCATCCGGATTGCCGAAGGAAGGGAGAGGGACGGATGGTGTTTGCTTCATAAGAGCCTCTTATACAAATCGAATATCGGGTAGCGCCACTTGTAAATGGGCAAAGAACAATTGCCGGACCAATAGCCGCTTATACGCCTCTTGCCCACGGACATCGCTGATGGGGGCAATTTCTTGTTGCAAGATTTCGTTTGCGGCCTTGAAGAGTGCTTCTTGCGGCTTTTTACCCATCAAAAACTGGCATGTTTTTTTAAGATATTTGGGGTATGGCGCCACACCACCCGCCGAAAGGTGGAGATGGACGATTGTTCCGTCTTGATCGGTTTTGATGGTGCAGGCAGAGTTTACAGAAGCAATGTCTAAATGCGTCCGCTTACATACTTTTTCAAAATTAACCACAACATCTTCTTCGGGCGGTACGAACGAAATGGCGGTGAGGTGTTCCTCTGGGCGCTTGGCTAATTGCTTGTATCCAGTATAAAAATCTCGTAATGGAATGGTCCGTGAACGGCCAGACCGTGTAGAAAGGTGAACATCTGCGTTGAGTCCCAAAAAGAAAATACTAAAATCCCCAATGGGCGAGGCATTCACAATATTCCCTGCCAAAGTCGCTTTGTTGCGTATCTGGGTGGATGAAACTAATTTGATGACTTTCGGGAGTGCGGGCAACATCTTTTGGAGTAAATCGGACTCGGCCAACTGGGTGACGGTGGTGGAAGCGCCCAAAAAACAACGTCCATTCTCCATCCAAATTCCTTGCAAGTCTATTTCCCGTGCCACCAAGCGAGGCCTGCTACTGCGCACAGTTTCGGGTCGTTGTACCAATAAATCCGTCCCACCCCCCAAAACCACATTATGGTCCTCTGGAATTCCGCGGTATTTTTCGGAGAGCATGTGCTGTAAATCCCGCAGTCGTTCTGGGATTTGGGCAAAGTATGCCGGAAGAAAGCCTTGCTGTGTTAGTTCCACCAAACGATCGGGTCCGGAAATGGTCTCCAGTGTGTCGGTTAGGCGCAAAATCGCCCGCTCGATGGATTTATAGCCCGTGCAGCGGCAAATATTCCCGTCCACTGCCGTAATGCCTGTTTCTTTGGTTGGCGCTTGGTCGGTCATCATGTGTCCGGTAAGCGACATCACAAACCCAACCGTACAAAATCCACATTGCGTTCCATTTTCTTCTACCAAAGCGGCCTGAACCGGACTAAGGTGCGGCACATTGATGCCTTCTACGGTGACCACATGCCGACCATTGACATTTCCCAGTGGCATGATGCAGGAGGTGACACTCCTGTAAACCAACCGACCGTCCTCAAAGTCCCCAACCAAAAGTGTGCAAGCGCCACAATCGCCTTCTCGGCATCCAATTTTGGTTCCCGTAAGCCGCTTGTGATACCGTACAAAATCCAAAAGTGTACTGCCTGCCGGATGATCCGTTTGAACCAATTGATGATTTAAAAGAAAGGTAATCATGTTCAATACTCAATTTTGGCCGTGCTGACTGCCCATTTCCGGAAGGCTTCAAGGGCTTCTTCGCGTAACATCTGACGGGTAAACAGTTTGCGTTCGCTTAAAGGACGTGCCAACTCTTCGTAGATAAACTGATCGTCGAACTGAATGGCGGCGGCATCTTCTTTGCTGTTGGCAAAATACAAGGCATCTGGTCTGGCCCAATAAATCGCACCCAGACACATTGGACAGGGTTCACAACTGCTGTAAATCTCGCAACCCGTAAGCTGAAAAGTGTGTAAAACACTACATGCCTCTCGAATCGCCATCACTTCCGCATGGGCGGTGGGGTCATGAAGTCGGGTAACACTGTTTACGCCACGGGCAATGATTTTTCCCTCTTTTACGACCACCGCGCCAAAAGGCCCACCTTGCCCAGTAGCCACGTTCTCTTCCGATAACCGGATGGCTTCGTGCATAAATTGGGCGTCAGGAGGGTTGTTCATGCATTAACCGATCATGTCTTTTAAAATTTGGTGGGACGCAATATACAACATTCTTATAAATTTGGAAGCCCTTTTCTTGGAGAAATCAAGAAGGGCCTGTATAATACACAACGATTGTTTTTCAAGTGAATCATGGAGCGCAAGCAGCTATTGCCGAATTCGAGTGGGGCAGGGCGCCTCTCTGGATTGCCTAACGTGGAGTATTTTAAACCGTTACACAAAGTAGCTACAACAAGATGGACACATTTGACCCCAAACCGGAGTAGATAGATATGTTAAAATAATTTGTTTACATAAAATTAAAAAAAACTATTGATTTAGTAGTGCGTTTGTCTCTATATTGCTATCACAATGCAATTTAATTCTTTAAAACATATTCAGACGTGCAAATAAATACTAATACTTGATTTCTATTTAAGCTAATTATAAATTTAATTTATTGTTCTATAACAAAAAGGATATATGCGCAGACCCATGAGCTGTTCGAACCTTTTGATGGAAAATTGTCAAAAAACAAGCAGAACGATTTACTGAATTCAAAAAGAGTGAAACGCTAACCGAATTTCAGTTTATTAAGTTGAAATTACCTCATTATATTAAAGATGTAATTTCAATTGAAAAGACCAAAGTAAAGATACTGTTCCTAATGGAACATATATTTATACGATTCGTGTTAAAGAAAAAGAATATACATATAAAACCATATTATCAAAATGAAAAAATACTTTCCATTCGTACTGATATTTATTATCACAGACATTGCTAATGCACAACCCTTTTGGTCTCGTTCCAATTTGCCAACGGAGACATTTATTCCTACCATTATATATCATGAAAATTCAATTATAACAGGCTCTATTGGCCATGATGCTTATAGCGATCCTGTTTACTACTCTAATGATGAAGGCTTATCATGGGAAGTGCAAAGATTTTCAAATGATCAAACAGAAGCTATGATAAAAAAAGAAAATGAATTATTTTTATCTATTTCTGGTATGAATGCTGCCTGTATTGTTGGTTATAATATGCTACTTAGTCCAAAAGATTCTTATAATTATAGCTGTTCTAAGGGTAGCGCTTTTGATATGATAAAAGATTCTTCTGGAAGTATGATTTGGGCAACATCAGCAGGTCTTTGGAAATCTGTTGACGGACTAAAAGGCGATGACACCAAATGGGAAATAATCGCATTCCAAGACACTTCCGTAACCACTATTCAACAACTTCAAGATAAAGGTCTTGTGGTAGGTACAAAATATGGGGTTTTTCGACGTTTGACAAATGGTAGCTGGAAAAAAATATCTCCTAATTTCAACATCACATCCATACTTTATGAACAACAAGAGCCTTATCTACCTTCTAATTTATTTGCTGGGGCGGAAAATGTCGGGCTAATGCGTTCTAATGATCATGGCGAAACTTGGGAAATAATTTTTCCAAGTAAAAAAATATATGATATATATAAGATTGACAATAATAAAATAGCCTTTGCTTCAGAACAAGGACTTTATATTTATAAAATTGAAGAAAAAACATGGATTAAGACGAATATAAATATGCCATCATTTAAAATTATCAAAGGAAAAAATAACTTGTTCGTTGCAACATACTCTGGAGTTTATAAACTGAGTGGTGATGTTTCATTCTGGGAAAATACCAATATACCTAAGACTATAATAAGGGAAGTGTATCATTCAGAAAATAAAGAAGTTATTTACGTTGAAAGTATAAGAAGGGAAGATCCATTCACAGGAGTTCATAATCTTTATAAAACTACAGATAAAGGAAAGACTTGGATTGAAGATACACACCTGAAAAAAATAAATCCAAGAAATCTAATCATAGAAGGCAATATTATTTATGGCTTTTCTTTGGATATGAATAAAATATTTGAGTATAACTATATTGCTAAATCCATAATTATTAAAGACTTTGAATTCTCTAATCCTATTCATAGAATAATTAAGTCCGATAAATCATTTATGGTATTATTGAAGAATGGAGATGTCGTTTTAGTCGAGAATAGTGGCCTTGTTAAATCCATTAGAACAGGCATTGAGGATAAAAGTATAAGAGATATTATTCGAGATAAAGAGGGGAATATATTTATAAAGGACGATATTGATATTTTTAGATACGATCTAA
The DNA here is from genome assembly GCA_016788705.1 of Bacteroidetes Order II. bacterium. NCBI lineage: Bacteria > Pseudomonadati > Bacteroidota > unclassified Bacteroidota Order II. > Bacteroidota Order II. bacterium. The sequence continues at coordinate 203,968 of JAEUSQ010000039.1, read as the reverse complement.
ATAACCAAAATTGGGTCAAGTTAATAAGACCTTGTAATAATGTCTGTACGTTCACCTCTTGGATTGCCGGAGATGATGGTATGGTGTATGGAGTAGGAGCGGGAGTCTTGGTCCAACTCAATGCAAGCCAAGGTCGTTGGGAATGGATGCCCATTAATGGATTAAAGATCAATCATGATATGCCTGGTTTTTATGTGAACAATAAAGGCAATATTTTTGTAGGAACAGATCGCTTATATAGATCAGCAAAATTTGACGAACCTTTTGTAGAAATTAATAATTCAATTCTTGAACCCCGATTAACAATAGACTCATATAGAGATCCCATTACTAAAATAATTGCCATGCCGGATGGTGCTGTTTTAGCAGGGACACAAGGAAATGGTATTTTTATATCACCTGAGAAAATTCTTATCGCAAACGAAGGAAAAGTAGAGTTGCCTGCTAAAATAACACTTTCACAAAATTATCCTAATCCTTTTAACCCAAACACGACCATTACTTTTACGCTTCCCCAATCAAGCGAAATTAATCTTACTGTATTTGATGTTTTAGGAAAGAAAATTAGTGTATTAAAAACAGGGTGGCAAAATGCAGGAAAACATGAGGTTCAATTTAATGCCGAAGACTTGCCGAGTGGTACATATATTTATCGCCTGCAAGTAGGTAATCATGTTTTAACAAACAAAATGATGTTAGTAAAGTAGCCTAAAAGTATTGCAACAAGAAAGAGGTTTAATTTAAGTGGTTTCTACTCTTTTTCTTTTTCAGCTATGGCTTGGGTTGCATACTTGTACTTAAGAGGCTACTTTAATGGAAAATCAAAATGGTAATCTGCAATTTTTTTCACATCAAGAATCCCCCATTTGTTTCGCTCAATCTTATGTAACATGATATCATAATAAGCGATGCTTTGCTCGGAAACTTCAGTCACACGCATGGTCCATGAACTCGGATAGATGTCTCGTCTATTTAAATAATGATCCGTACTATACGGCCCTCCTTTTCGGGGTATGCCTAAAATTAAATAAGCAAATTGAATAGGTTCAAAGAAGTCATTAATATTATTTGGTTTTGTAGTCAAAATTTTGCCGTTATTACTTGGCTTAACAATTGTGATTCTTTCAATTGTTTGTTCTTCGTTCCGAGAATCAATGTAAACAGCGCCTAATCTCTTGGCCTCCCGAAGAATTCGTTTCGCCGTCTTTTTCTTTGTTGGCAAGGTTCCTTCCCAACATGAAGGCGTGTCATGAAAGAGTTTATATCCATAAAAATTACCGCCTGGTTTCGTTAAACGTTTATGATCAATAAAACGGGGACGTATCTCATCTGAAGTAAACCTACCAGATACAGGATATCTATCCCTTAAGAATAAAGTCAAAACAGTTCTAATAAAGTGAGAGGACATCTGGGCATATCCTTCGTTTATTTCCTGTTTGGTAGGCTGGATGACGTCTTCACATTGTGCATATACATGCAAATGGAATGTGCAGCCTAAAATTAAAAATAATATAAAGTGCTTATGCATCATGATTATGTTTCAGAGGTTTTTTATTTACTTGATTGATTTGGAAATACATGTATTTATATTTTCGGTTGATAATGTAAAATTTTTGTCATAAGAATCCACTCCAAACTCAAGCCAAAAAGGTATATGTTGTTGATTCTTTAATAAAATATGATCTAATAAATGTATAAATACCCATTCTAAAGCAATTTTATCTTTGTAATATCCTGTTTGTGTGTCATCTAATATCAATGGGTCTAATGTAATAAAGGTGTTATCCAGATACATTAATCTGCCCTCGTTAGGGAAAAACTGAGTAAATTCAGGTATCTTAAGGAAAGCCAATACCTTACGATTTACTCTATCCGTGGGGTCAATCTTAGCAACGACAATACCTTTTTCAGAAAGTAAAAGGCTTCCAATACCTGCTAACTTATTACAGGTATCGCCTCGTGTCCTTATTGTTTCGATGATCTGTTCAAGCTTAGCATATTGTTCAGTATTTAAGTGAGAAACACGTGATTTATCACAATAATATTTTCGGATAAATTGATCATTATTTGGACAGGGAGGGGGGCGATATGCGCTATTGCCTATTTTAATTTTGTTTTTTGCATGGCTTCTCAAGCCCATACCGTAATCCCACAATGTGTCCGACGAAAAGCCGGTAAATGAAGACGAATCAAGATAAGGATTCTTTCCACTGGCTTCTGGTGTAGTTAGGGTAGAACCAATGAATAAGATACTTAATAGGCAATTAAATAAAAGAAGCATGCGTTATTTTTGTTTAAAGGGATATTTTTTTGATTTTGAAACGATTTTAGTTGGGAGTTTATATTCGTTTTTATCAAGCAAGCAGTTATGACGTTTTTTTCTTCTTAAAAACGAAGTCATAGTGAAATCCCAAAACCCATCTTGCACGAATAAGTACCCATGTTTTAGGCTTAATTTCTTGCAGTGTAACATCATAATGAGCAACGCCTTGTTCATCAACTCTGGTCACACGCATCGTCCAAGCATTTGGGTATATATCTTTTTCGTCAATGTACAAACCAGGGCTATAGGGACCTCCTTTTCTGGGGATGGATAAAATCAAATAGGTAAAATGTATGGGATTCCAAAAATTATCTTGATGATCGTCTGGTGTATGAACCGTTATTTTTCCAAGTGTTTGTACTTCGTTTCGGGAATCAATGTAAAAAGCACCTAATTTTTTAGCCTCTTTATGGATCAATCTGGCGATTTTTCTCTTTGCTGGCAAGGTTCCTTCCCAACAGGGTGGGGTATCATGAAAGAGTTTATCCCCAAAAAAGTCGCCAGGTTTGGTTAATCGTTTGTGGTCAACAAACCGAGGGCCCACTGACTTGTCTGCATTCGGTGATCCTTCTTCTAAAAAAAACGATAATACAATTCGAATAAACGTTGCAGACATTTGTGCATACCCTTCGTTTATTTCCTGTTTGGTAGGCTGGATGATGTCTTCACATTGTGCATATACATTTATAGACATTGAACACGCACCAATGAACCAGTATATCAATAATTTGGGCATCAAAGTATGGTTTTGGGGTGAGGCGTTTTGGCATCATAAGAACATTCGGCTGTATTTTTTGTGTATAAAGTAGTATTCGGGGGGGCATCAAATTCGTATGTATATGAGATATGCTCCACGTTACTACCTAATAGTATATGATCCAACTCGTGAACAATAATCCACTCTAATGTAATCCTTTTACTTCCGAGATATTTAACCTGACTAATATCCCAGTTTTTGGGATCTATAGTGATCCATGCGCCCGACACGCCTTGTAACCTACCGTCGGAAGAAAAGTATGCAGGTGTGGGAACTGTTGCTGTGAAGGCAAATGGTTCATGGCCACCTCGATCTTTTGGGTCAATCTTTGAAACAACAAATCCCTTTTGTACCAGAAGCATATCACCGATATCGGCTAATTTAGCACAGGTTACACCTCGCCTTCTTATCCGGTCAATGATTTCCTTAATATCTTTATATTGACTGGGAGTTAGGTCAAAAACCCTGGTTTTATCGCAATAATACTTCTTAATCAACTTATCCTTATTATTAGGACACATAGGTGGCACATTGTCATCTGAGTCCACCAAATCGCCGCCGACCCCGCCGCCGCCGCCAATGAAGTCATCATTCCAAACGGGATGTGTGGGCAAATCTGGGGGAAGAAGAAATTCAAGATGGAGTTCAATACAGTCATCATAATTAATTTCAATGGTGACTGTTGGATACCCTTCGCTGCTTTTAATGGTTCTACCACAAATTATTTTTAAAAGAACCGAGGTTTTAGAAAGTGGGGCAGACGAGGGCGCCTCGTCAATCCATAGGTCATCTGGCAAGGCCTTCGAAGGATCAAACTGTAAGTGTTTTAACAAGAGCATAGACAGTTTTTCTGAAGTCGGGAACAGGCATCTTGCATATCGGGTGGTCGTGCTAAGGGTTTCGTCATTCAGAGAATACCGAATTCCTTGGATGTTCTTTATATCGGATATCTCAGCCAATAAACGGGGGGCGAAAAGTAACTTAATCTGCCCATAGTAGTATTTTACGGGTGAACCTTCTGGCGCTAATTGGCTAATAAAACAAGTGTATTCACCATTGCGTGCGGCTTCATAGGCATTAAAACTTTCACTTTTGTTTAGTGCTACCTTTTGATAAGGCATAAAGACCAAGTCAGTTTGTTGTTCTTGATGCTGCTTTTTAGAAGTAAATAAATCACATCCTGCCGAAAAAAAAGAGTACAAACAGAATGATAAGCGTAAAAGAAGTGGCTGCAAAAAATGGTAGGCGGGAACCTGTTGCTGTTAAACTATTTACAACGTGGCTTGTGGCTTGTGGCTTGTGGCTTGTGGCTTGTGGCTTGTGGCTTGTCCATAAGATATTTATGCTTAAAAGTATAGTGAAATAAATTACTTGTATAAGTATAATAAATTGTGATGATTTTGTCAAGTCCGCAAGAAATGTTTTTCTCTATCTGCAATCCCTATTTAGGGCATGTGGTTTTGAAGCGATTTTGAGGATGTGTATCATTATAGACAATTTTAAGCATAGTTGTAGCAGGAAGTGAAATTTGGTATATAAACACAAAAGGCCCCTTTCGGAGCCTTTTGTAAAAATATAGAGCGTGCGGTAGCTTAGAAGCCGTCCATTCCACCCATGCCTGGATTTGGCATCGCAGGGGCAGCCGGTTCGGGTTTTTCGACCACAACAGCCTCGGTTGTGAGCAGGAGGGAGGCTACTGAAGCTGCGTTTTGGAGTGCAGTACGGGTTACCTTGGTTGGATCAATCACACCTTCTGCATAGAGGTTCGTGTATTTATCCGTCCGGGCATTGAAGCCATAGTCGCCTGTGCCGTTCTTTACTTCATTCACAATCACGGAGCCTTCGAGACCTGCGTTTGCAACGATTTGGCGAAGGGGTTCTTCGAGGGCACGACGGATAATATTTACCCCGATTTTTTCGTCTTCATTAACTGTATTTACGCCATCTAGCTTAGGAATAGTGCGGATAATGGCCACGCCACCACCCGGTACAATGCCTTCTTCCACAGCAGCGCGGGTGGCATGAAGGGCATCTTCCACACGGGCTTTTTTCTCCTTCATTTCCACTTCGGTAGCGGCCCCAATTTTCAGAACGGCTACCCCGCCGGCCAATTTGGCCAAGCGTTCTTGCAACTTCTCGCGGTCGTAGTCGCTGGTGGTGGTTTCGATTTGGGCTTTGATTTGGTTGATACGGGCTTTTATGTCCTCTGGATTTCCAGCGCCATCCACGATCGTGGTATTGTCTTTGTCAATCCGAACGGTTTTTGCACGGCCCAAATAGTCGAGGGTTGCGTTTTCGAGGCGGTATCCGCGCTCTTCCGAGATCACAGTACCACCCGTCAGGATGGCGATGTCTTCGAGCATGGCCTTACGGCGGTCGCCAAAGCCTGGCGCTTTGACAGCCGCTACCTTAATTGTTCCACGGAGTTTGTTTACCACGAGGGTAGCAAGGGCTTCGCCTTCGATGTCTTCGGCAATGAGAAGCAACTGACGACCACCTTGTGCAACAGGCTCCAGAATCGGGAGCAGGTCTTTCATGGAACTGATTTTTTTGTCGTGGATCAGGATCACCGGATTGTCCAACTCGGCTTCCATTTTGTCGGCATTGGTCACAAAATAGGGCGAGAGGTATCCACGATCGAATTGCATCCCTTCTACCACATCAAGTTGGGTTTCGGTACCACGGGCTTCTTCGACGGTGATAACACCATCTTTGCCTACCCGCTCCATCGCTTCTGCAATCAGATTACCGATGGCTTCGTCGTTATTGGCGGAGATGGTCGCAACCTGTGCGATTTCGTTTTTATCTTGGATTTCGCGGCTGATATTTTTTAATTCTCCAACCACGACTTCAACGGCTTTGTCAATCCCACGCTTCAGATCCATTGGGTTTGCACCAGCGGTCACGTTTTTAAGACCAGCCGTTACAATGGCTTGTGCCAAAACGGTGGCGGTGGTGGTTCCGTCCCCGGCAACATCGCTGGTTTTAGAAGCCACTTCTTTCACCATTTGTGCGCCAACATTTTCAATCTTGTCTTCGAGTTCCACTTCTTTGGCTACCGAAACACCGTCTTTGGTGACGGTGGGAGCCCCAAATTTTTTCTCGATGATTACGTTGCGGCCTTTAGGGCCAAGGGTTACTTTAACGGCATTTGCCAGCGCGTCCACGCCGCGTTTGAGCGCGTCGCGGGCTTCTACGTCAAATTTGATAATTTTGGATGCCATGTTTAGAATGTATTTTGGTTAATTAATAACAATTAAAAATGATTCAGGGCTAAGATTAACCTGCAACAATGCCGAGGATGTCGGACTCGCGCATGATGAGGAGGTCTTCGTCGTCCACACGGATTTCGGTTCCGGCATATTTGCCATAGAGAACGACATCGCCTTCTTTTACGCCCATCTCAATGTGGTTTCCGTTTTCTACGCGACCTGGACCCGCAGCAACAACGGTTCCCCGTTGGGGTTTTTCTTTTGCGGTGTCAGGGATGAAAAGGCCACTGGCGGTTTTGGTTTCCGCTTCCATCGGACGGACCACGACGCGGTCGCTCAACGGTTTGATGCTTGCCATAATATTAACGTTTTAGGTTAAATGGATGAATGAATGTAATGATTCTATTGGGTTATTAGCACTCGGCTAATGAGAGTGCTAAGACTAATTTACAACCGGAAAGGTTCCGATTGCCATTGAAGGTTTTTTGAAGTATAATGGAATGAACGGTGAAGGCAGCTTGTGAAAGGGCTTTTACTGCAACGTATAGCGTATCTGAACAAAAGTATTACGGGTGGCTAATGGGAAGAAGGTACGAGATTCATTGCCATGTAATAAAATTTTGTGGTTCAACAAGTTGTTAATATCCATACTGATTTGCATATTGCGGCCAATCGCCCCCTTAGGTTGGAGTTGAATTGTGGCATTTATAATGGTAAAGGCATCATTTTGCGCGGATGGGTCGGATGGGTTACAACCGCTGTTGTCCACACAAAAAGCGCCTGTATGTTGTGCAGAGAGTGCGAAAAACAAGGCTTTGTACCGATAGGTTACCCTAAGATTGGCTGTTAAGTCCGGAAAAAGGGCGATTGGGTTTCCATCCCTTATTTCGGCGATTCCATTGGTATTATATTCTGTAAAACGGACGAGTTGATGTTTTCCCCAAGCAGCATTTCCACTAACCTCAACTTTTTGGGAGGGCGAATAAGTGGCTTCGGCTTCAAGACCAAGGTGGCGGGTTTCAGCAGCATTTCCGTATCGTGGTACGCCAAATTGGTCGAGGCCGCCACTCGGCACAATCTCGTTGCGGAACCCCATGAAGTAGCCATTCAGGGTCATTTGGAAGTGGGCGTTCCGAAAAGACACACCGAGTTCGGAGTTGAGGAGGTGTTCTGGTCTCACTATTGGCCGTGTAAAGTCAAGGTTTCCGTTTTTTGTTTCAAATTTGGGTGTACTGCCTGCACCAGCTTCTTCGGCATCATAGAGTTCTTTTAAGCGTGGTTCTCGGTTGGCAAGTGCTATGCTACTATAAATGGTTGTAGAGGGCTTTAAGTTAAAAGTGAAGCCAAGTCTTGGATTTACAAATAGATAAGGGACGGAGAACTCATTCTGAAAAAAAGATTCGTTGTATAACCGATAGGCCATTTTAATCACTTGTACATCACTTTGTACTTGGATACGCGCTGCATATTTTCGGAAATGAGAAGCATAAAGTGCCGCCACCCATTTTTTACCGCGATAGTTATAGACTCGGGCATCGGCCTCCCCAATCAGGTGCTCAGGGATGTCTGGGCTTGCGTCTTGGATGCGGCCCCAATGCTCGGAGCGATGCCAACGCACTTCCCCACCAAGAGTGGTTTGGGTGTTATCCGATTTGTAGGTCCACGAAGGCAACCAGCCGAGGTCTGTATTGTTTACCCGTGCACGTTGGGTGATGAAGGTATTGGGGGAAATGGTATAAAAATCAAGGTTTCGTTCTGATTCGTTCAGGCTTCCCCAATTATTGGGTAAACGGAAATAGTTAGGTGTTCGCCAAGTGGCATCAAAATCAAAATACCCACGCCCAATAAAAGCGTATAATTTGTGGCTCATGGTTTGGTTTTTCGCAACAGATTGGTCGTATAAAACCTCAAAATGTGGTTGATGAAACCACTCGTTTTCATCAAAAAAGGCTGAATAATTGGTACGGCGTTTTATGGTGTCTGAATTATCTTTTTTATCAATTCCATAATAGGCTAAACCATCTTTTTGTGGACCACCCCATGCCTGTAAGGTTAAAGAAGACTGTGGTTTAACCTGCTTTACCCCTGCAAAATACCGCCAAAAATCGGTCCAACTTCCTTCGCGATATCCATCTGATGCTACACGAGAGAGTCTAAAAAAGGCCATTGTTCCCTTTTTATTGGCACCTGTATTGAGCGATAGGCCATAACGACGGGTGTTGAAATTCCCGTATCCGAGCGTGAAGTTAGCGGCTTTTTGTTTTTTATATGGATCTGCCAAGATATTGATTGCGCCTCCAATACCGGAGGAGCCGTAAAATGCGGATCCTGCTCCCCGTTGCACCTGAATATCGGTAATGGCTTCTTGCTGATCGAAAAAATTAATCCAATAAACATTGTGGTCTTCGGCATCGTTTTGTGGAATGCCATTTACGGTAACCGCAATCCGCCTCTGATCAAATCCGCGCATTCGCAAATAGGCATACCCCATGTTGTTGCCGTTTTCGGAATAATAAGTTACAGAGGGCAATTCTGAGAGCAGGGCAGGTAAGTCGCGGGTTTGGGGTCGCTCTTTAAGGTCGCGTGCTGTTAGGTTAGAGAAGGTGATGGGGTTAACTTGTGCTTCTGCACGTTGTGCGGTAATCATGATAGTTTTAGATAAGATATATTCTTTTTTAAGTTTTATTTCTATAAGTTTTTCTGAAGGTATATGGATATTTTGCTGAATTGTTTCATAGCCTACAAACGAAGTAATCAGGAGGTATGCGCCTGATGGGATATTTTTGAAGACAAAGTATCCATTCGTATCCGTGGTGGTATTGCTGATTAAAATAGTATCACTATATGTCCGTAATTGAAGGGTTGCCCCCATAAGTGGTGTTTGGTCGTTGGCGTCCAAGACCCTACCCGTAATGTTTTGGGCAAATGACGATGGACTAAGAAGGAAGAGGAGGGCAAAAAATCGTAACATGGTTGTATCATTTCGGATAAAAGAAAAAAGGCAACCAACCACTTGGAATGCCCTGCTCGAAACGAAGCCATGTTCGCACGATTTTCCTACGCCAGCATGATCTGGTTCAGGTGCAAAGGGTATGATCTCAGCCCCAAACGGGCACCCCTAATCGTTGGTGTGGGCTTGATAACGATTAAGCATCGTTGGTGTTTCCTCATAATGAGGGTTTCATGGAAAATTGGAAAGAAGATGAAAACATGATTTAAGTCGCAAGGTCTGATGGTTAAGGGAACTTAATTATTCCATTAAATCCAGAATTAACTTGATTAAAGGAGGGGTACCTAATAAAGGTATTAGATCATATTTTTGATAAGATGAATAAGGGTTGCAGATTGATGAATAATTATAAAAAACATTAATTACAAAATGGTTGATGTATATTTTTTATGATATAGATAAAATCCTATTCCAAAAAATAAGAACCCCATAATAAACCCCCAAAAGACATTTCCCCAAAGTGGCAGATATAAACTCAAGTGAATGACGACAAGCCCTGGAATTGCTGAAAGCAGGATGGGAATCCAATCAGCAAATAAACATTGTAATGATGTTTCGGCAAGACGAAAAAGAATGATTAATTGGATCAGCCGAAGGAAAATACCCGATATACTGATTGCTGCGACCGCCCATAAAGGGTTGCCAAGTGTGCCAAAAAACCAAAGGACCAGCACCTGGAAGACAAAGGCACTTAAACTAAAGAAAAGGTCTAAGCGTTGCCGTTGGAGCAAGTCAAAAATGGGGGTTAGGGAAGAGGAAATCGTAATAAAAAGCAACCAAGGGGCGATCCATTGGGCATATTGACCGGATATGGCCCAGTGTGGATTTTGTAGAACAAACGCATACAGTTGCGGGCCAGCAAGCATGACGGCCAAAGTTGGAAAAGCCATTATCCATAACATGCGGCGATAAGTAAACTCGGTGACTGCGTTTAATCCGTTGCGGTGGAGGGCTTCAGAAGCTTTCGCCAAATACACGCTGCTGATGGCATTCCCGATGAGTCCGGCGGGAATGACAAGATATCGGTATCCACGGTCATAAACGCCTACAATTGCTTCGTCAAAAAAGTAGGCTAGGCCCAAAATAATTAATTGAGTAGGTAAAGCATTAAGCAACGCCGCAGGCATGGCAAAAAAAGCAAAACGTTGGTATCGCCGGAGGGCATGTACCAGGTACTTAGGTTGAAAGGCCCTCGAAATTAAAGAACGATTTAGAAAAAAAGCATTTAGTGATAGATTAATTAAGGAAAAAGCCCGTCCTGCTAAGGCGCCACCAATGAGACCCGGAGTGCCCATCCGCAGAATACCCCCTATTAATTGGCCAGAAGAAGTGCCAAGATTCCAAATAATGCGGGATAAAGAAATCTGCCTAAAAGACCGTATGCGTGTCAGGTATAGCTCTAAAACACGAACCGTATTGGATAAAAAAGTAGTTAAAGGAACCAGCCAAAGCCATTCTTGTAGGGGAGGTGTTCTGAAATAAAATGAAATAAGCGCTGAAAAAAAATAAAAAATAATTTGTAAGATGGTGCAAAAAGCGAGGCTGGTGAGAATGGATAAAATCATGACATTGGTTGCTCCCTGTATATTTTTGGGGAGGGCAATGGCATCTTCAAACCGTAAACTTACGATAACGGAGAACAACATCGCGAGTGCCTGAAAGGTGGCAAAAATACCAAAATCGGCATCCTGGTAGAAGTGGATGAGCAAGAGTTGGGCAAAAAAACCAATGGCCATTCCAAAGGTTGAGCCGGATAACAGGGTGGTAACCGACCTGCCAAAAGACAAGTTTTCTGGATGTTCCGCTTTTTTGTTCACCATTTTGGCCATTTATACAACACCCATTCGCGGTTTTGATGGGCAACTGGTAGGGTATAAGGTTTTTTTTCACTTTTAAGATGCCGCAAGATGAAATCGGGCTTGCTTGGCAGCAGGTTTGCCCATCTCCATTCGGGGGGGTGGGCGACCGTGTGATGGTCGTGATAGGCAATATCTAAAGTGGCTGGGGCGTTGCGGAAAGGAATTGGGGTATCGGTCAGAGGGGCCACTTGTTGTAACTGATGTCGCCAAAAAACCATTTCTGCCTCTTTAAACGGAAAGGATAACCAATTAACCACTATACTGCGTTGGGCATGACTCCGAAACGTGGTATTGGATGGTGGGATGGCAAAAAGGGCATTTTTTGGGGTGTTTTGGGTAATCCATTTTTCCATCTTGGCCAGTTCTGAGGTTTCGTAGGATAAAGGTCCGGCCTTCTCCCAAAGGCGTTCGTTTTTTGACCATATGCCTATAGCCAGCAGAAAAATTGCCGCAAAAAATAGCGCCATCGTGATCCGTGGTAATTGAAATATAACGTGGGCAACTGCTTCATGAATCTTCGGAAGGTGGTTCTTTAGGAGGTTGCTTATCGTACCAGCTACCAATGCAAGTGCAAACAGCTTAAGCCAAACCGCGAGTTTATAGAATTGAAACTTTGCCAACGTCAGGTCGTGCAACACTTCTACACCTAAAAATGAAAGGCCCATTAGAATCGAAGAGATGAGTGCAAATCGGATCAAGAAGGTCTGATGTCGTAAAACACCACTTTTCCGTAGGCTGTAAAAGGCTCCAATGCCAAGGATTATCAAAAAAAGCCATCCGAAGGTGCGACTTGGGGCATAGCCGGATAAATGGTGAAGAGGAAGCCTGAAATAGACCAATATTTCATAAGGCGTTCCGGTTTCTAATAAAGCCGTAAGGGTTGTAGTGGGCAGGGTTGTTAATTGTTGAAAAGCGATAGGTCCTACGATAGGGAGTGCCGCAAGGCCATAAATCCCAATAAATTGCAAGCCGGACCGCCGCGAAAATGCGTTTTCCCGTATTTGCCAGAGGACAAGTAGCACCAAAACCAATCCGGTGGTGAGGCCCGTGATGAGGTGAAAACAAGTGCCGATGCCCAATAATAGCGCCGTCGTCTGCATTTTTCTGTTCCAGTACATCAGTAAGGCAGGCAAAACAAAGGCCCACGCCACCAATTCTGGCACCAGCAAATGATAAACCAGGTCGTTTGCGCCCAGTGTTACTTTATGAAAGAAAACGATTACAAGCAGAGTTGCCAGCACGGCCCCGAATGCGTCACGGAGAATCCGCAAACTGATTTGGTAAACCGACTGCACAATGACGATCCAACAAGCAGCATAGCCCAGTGCTGCTACCAACCAGACGGGTAATACAAGGGCAGGCAAATATAAGGCATAGATAAAATACGTTCGAACATTCAGGTGATCGGTCATGTTTCGGACAAACCAATCGGTGGAGTACAACGTTGGATCCAGCAGGCGGTATAAATAAGGCAACATCTCGTCTTGGTCTGATGCGCCAAAATCATATCCAAAACGAATAAAGTAGATGATCCAAAATAGCCCAATGATGCCAATGGGTAGGTATTTGGGCAAGGGTTTTATCGTAGGTTGCGCATCCATTCTAATACGTAAAGGACATGGTTTGAGGTGGACTGAACATAGGCATACGGGACCTCTCGGTCTGCAAATTTGCGTTTAAAGGCTGCAATGGAGGGGTGATTTGCCCCGATAAAGTCTATGGTTTTTATGCCTTGTTCATAAAAGTAGGAAAATGCCGAAAGTAATAAATAGGTCATTGGTTCTAAGGGTTGGCAAGATTTTGTACCCGCAAGCCAGTAGTAACAACATTCATGGAGGGTTAAAAAAACGGCCATGGCAACGGGTTCATGAGGCTCCGATTGGAAGGCTGCTGTACATACGGTTGCCATTTGATGTGCTTGTAGGTGCTGGATTAACGTGGTTAGCGCGGTGGGGAGAAGCGGTAAAGACCGTTCATGGCGGGCATACGAGGTGGCAATAAGTTGAACCAACTTTTCTGAAATAGGGGCCATAGACCGGAAAACCAATGATTCTGAGGCACGACGAAAAGCATTCCTTCGTTTGCCAGAGACCGATTTTAGGGTTTCGGCTGGGTTGGCAAGGGTGCGGTACAATGTCTTGCGGGGATGCTGTTGCCAATGTTGGGGGGCAAGATGGAGGTGGTTTACGCTTTCTGGTGTACACTCCAAAACCGCACTGTGATACGTGTTATGCAGGTATTGCAGGGTAGCATAAAAAACCTCGTTTGGGTGTTGGTTGGGTAGCCAAAAGGGCGAGCCATAAGGAACCAATGGAGGATTTACCGCCCGGCGAAAAGGCCCCCAGCGACGCTCGAAAATGGGGAACCCTCCCACCAATTGGTTGTCTTCAAAAAGGCCCATGGCCTTGACTTGAAGTTGGGGAAGGGCCTCTTGGTAGGCTCGCAGAAAGGGCAAGGAGGTAAAGGGGTGCGCCCCTGCTGCCTTTTGGAAAACATGGATCCATTTGTGGTTTTCCTCTGGAAGCAGGAGGCGGATGTGTTTTGTGACACTCAAAAGTTTGTGTAACTTATTTGGTTTTCTTTTTCTAAATGTAAGACGTTTTAACCCAAATCCCATGACCACGCAATATTTTGCCCCGCCAGCATGTTTTGAAGGCAATCATGTGACCCTGCCACCTGAAGAAGCACGACATGTGGTACAAGTCCTACGGCATGGAGTGGGGGATGAGTTGGTGGTAACGGATGGTGTTGGAGGGTGGTTCCGGGTTGTGATCCGCTTTGCAAAGAAGGATAAAATTATTGCAGAAGTCATTGAAAAACAAATAGGTAAAGGAGAACCATCCCGCCAATTATCCATTGGTCTCGCGCTCTTGAAAAGTACCGATCGGTATGAGTGGTTCCTTGAAAAGGCGGTAGAACTGGGGGTAACGGCTGTGTACCCATTGTTGACACATCATACGGAAATGCGTCGCTTTAAACCGGAGCGGGCCCAAAAGGTGATGATTGCGGCCCTAAAACAATGTGGCAGAACCCGTTTACCCCTTTTACATCCTACAACCGAACTCCAAAAATGTCTCTCGACGGAAGTGGATGCCCGATTCCTACTTCATGAAAAAACAACCGAACCTAATTTGTTCGAGCGGTGGCAAGTCCTTAAACCGCATCATACGCTGATTGTGGTGGGACCAGAAGGGGGGTTCTCGGAAGTGGAAGTGCGGGCTGCCTTAGAAGCGGGTTGGCACATGGCCTCATTGGGACGCAGGCGGTTGCGTGCCGAAACAGCAGCCGTAATGGCAGCAGGACTTGGTATTTGGGATTAAATATTCTTTATTGGTCGCCGTAGAATGAAATATTGGGTGTAAAGCATTATTAAATTTAATAAAAACATATTAATATATATGGAAAATTAAAATATATAATAGTTCAATTGTTATTTATTTGATAAATTAAATTATAAATTCAGAAAATAAAAATTAAATTTTGTTACTTAGTTCTAAAAAATGAATACCTGAATCGTTCCATGCTGGGAATGAAGAACTGGGGGGTGATAATAAGGGAGTGGGCAAAACTGTAAATTTAGGGAGGATAGAGGATGCCAAGAAGATGGTGGCTACGTCCAATGAGCGTTGGTGATGTTATTGGTTTCCTTTATCAAATCTTAAACATTCATGGGGACGATCTTAATAATTTAGGCTTGAATCCGAATGCCAAAACCCCTTATAATGCACTCCATGAATACCAGCTATTGTCATAACACCCTCGAAGTCCAATTTCGACGTTTACCCACCCGACGTATCCGACGGGTGGTACATGGAGACGGACTGTCGTGTATGCTGTAATGGCACTACCGATTTGCGCATAAATATTTTACCGAGCGCCAGTCCAAAAACCGGATTGGTGCTCTTTTTTTATCTGTCTATGAAAAAAATAGTCTTAGCCTTTAGTGGCGGATTGGATACCTCATTTTGTGTCCCTTATCTGAAAGAAACCTACGGCGCCGATGTCTATACCGCCTTTGTGGATACCGTTGGCTTGGATGAAAACGCTCGCATGGCCATTGAGGAGCGGGCGTTGGCGTTGGGGGCTGCAAGCCATATAACCATGAATGCCACACAAGATATGTATGACCAGCATATTGCTTACATCATTAAAGGCAATGTGTTACGGGGCGGTGTCTATCCGCTGTGTGTAGGGGTGGAGCGGGTGGTTCAGGCACGGAAAGTGCTGGAATTTGCGCGTGAAATAGGGGCTGATGCTGTTGCACATGGCTCAACCGGCGCTGGAAATGATCAGGTACGTTTTGATGGGACCATGCGGATTCTGGCCGAGAATATCACGGTACTAACCCCTATTCGGGAATTAGGACTGAGCCGCGAAGCCTCCACGATGTTTTTGCGTGAACGAGGGTTTCCGGTATCGGATGCCAGAAAAGACTATTCAATCAACCAAGGACTTTGGGGAACCACCATTGGGGGAAGAGAAACCCACGATAGCCGTTCACCGCTTCCAGACGAAGCCTACCCTGACACGGTTGCACCAGCCGTTGCACCTGAGCAGCCCGAAGACGTGTCTATCCTGTTTAGGCATGGCTTACCTTATGCGTTGAATAATCAGTCTTTCGATCCCATCTCACTCATACGTCGCCTAAATGAAATTGGGGCTAAACACGGGGTAGGGCGTGGTATGCACGTTGGAGACACGATTCTGGGGATTAAAGGGCGGGTTGGCTTTGAAGCGCCTGCCGCGCTGATGCTGATAAAGTCCCATCAGGAATTAGAAAAATTGGTGCTTACGAAATGGCAACGATTCCAGAAAGACCATTTGGCGGATTTTTATGGAATGTTGCTTCATGAAGGGCAGTATTATGACCCCGTTATGCGAGACATAGAGGCCTTTATGGACTCCAGTCAGGAGGTGGTACATGGGATGGTTCGGGTACGGTTATTTAAAGGTCACTTCTCGGTATTGGGGGCAGAAAGTGACTACTCGATGTTTAATACCCATGTAGCGACCTATGGAGAATCTAATTCTTTATGGGATTCCAGGGATGCAGAGGGGTTCACCAAAATCTACACGGTTCCTGCAATGCTGGCACATCGGTCAAAGGCCATTGGAGATCAAGCCAGTCGTCATGATTCGTAATTAAAAGTTTCTATCATCTCTATTCCTCAGAAATAAATGCAATACTCAGAGCAGGTTGTTTCCTATATCGGTTCCAGCACCTTTCCCTGCGGATTAGGTCGCAATATCTACATGACGGACTATCTTCTGGCCGAGGATGGTTATTGTGTGGTGGTAGAAGCCCTGGAAGACAAAGAAACCTACAACCAGATAGAATGTACAGATCATACTTTCCGTACAATTTATAAAGGGGATATTTTTGTTGGGGTTTTGGGAGAGCGACAGGCATTAAAGGGGTACAGTGGTCGTTTGCCGCGCCAAATTGCCGTAGGGGATACCCTCAACGTCCTGAATATGGGAGGCATTATCGGCATGTGTGTGTCGGAGCATCCGGAGTTGGGGCCGCCACTGAAGGTACGGGTATTGGGGGCCGTTGTACGACACGAGGAAGGAAAATCCGCCCGCCATGTTTGTATTCAAGATTACGCCATTGAGCCTAAGGAAACCTTAGACCATTCTGCCCCTATTATTATGGTCAGTGGGACCAGCATGAATACAGGCAAAACCTATGCCTGTGCACAGATTGTGGCCCAACTTTCGCAAATGGGATTTCGGGTGGCTGCGGCAAAACTGACGGGTGCTTCGCTGATGCGTGATACCCGTGCGATGCGTGATGCTGGGGCGGTGGCAGTACATACCTTTACCGATGCAGGGATTGTCACCTCTACTAGTCATAATATTGTTCCTGCCGCCAAAGGGATTATCCAGAAACTGAATTCCTATCAACCCGATGTAATTGTCGCAGAACTGGGCGATGGCTTTATCGGTTATTATGGCGTAGATGATATCCTAATAGACAAAGAAATTCAAAAGTTTGTTAAGGCCCATATTGTAGCTACGGTGGATTTGGTGGGGGCTTGGGCTTCCCGCGAGATTTTCCAAAATCGTTATGGCCAAAGCATTGCCTTGATAACCGGGCCTGTTACCGACAATGCCGTGGGAAAGCGGTATATACAACAAACCCTTGGAATTACCGCGTATAACGCCAAACAAGACGGCGACGCAATCGGTGGGATGCTGAAGAAAATCATGCAGAAAAACGGGAATGGCGATGCAAACTAATTCTCCGAAGCCATCTATTCAAGCAGCAGTGTTGCATGGGGGCGGATATGTGGGGATGTGGATGATTGAACTGCTCTTGCGTCATCCAGAGGTATCGTTAAAATGGGTTACCAGTCGAAGTGGGGCTGGGCGTCCGATTCATTCGGTGCATCCTACATTATTTGGGAAAACGGACCTTCTTTTTTCTGCACCCGAAGCAGTGGATTACAACGAGTTGGATGTGGTCTTTATTACAGCCGAACACAAACAAGGGGTGTATGTGGTGATGAATCTACTGGAAAAAGGGTATAATGGTAAAATTATTGACCTTTCCGCAGATTTTAGATTTCAGAATGCGTCTCTTTATTCCACTTGGTTTGGGTATGAACACCCTGCACCAGATGTATTGCCGCTGTTTCAGTATGGATTGGTGGAAATATATGAAGCGCAAATTCGTGAAAGCCGTTATGTAGCCAATCCAGGGTGTTTTGCTACGGCGCTTAACCTCGCTTTATATCCTTTGTCTCGTTCTTTGCCTGAGACACATTTCCACATAACGGCCATGACAGGTGCTTCTGGCTCTGGGAACAAAGCCTCTGCGGGAACGCACTTTCCCAATCGGAGTGGCAATGTTCGGACGTATAAAGTCCTAAATCATCAGCACCAGCCCGAAATCTTACAAACTTGCGGGGTAGAAACCATGTTTAGTTTTGTTCCCGTTTCCGGCCCTTGGACATATGGCATTTGGGCAAGTATCCAGTTCTCGGCAGAAGTTACAAAAAAACAATTGGATGAATGGTACTTAGAAGCATATGGGAACCAACCAGGTATCAGGCTTTGGCCGTCGTTGCCAGAATTGTTGCCTGTGGTTGGGACACCTTTTTGTGATCTTGGCACGGCTGCTGGCAAACGAGAAGGGGTGGTGGTGGTGGCCATAGACAATTTGTGGAAAGGGGCCTCTTCCCAAGCCATTCAAAACATGAACTTGATGACTGGGCTTCCGGTGATGAAGGGACTTTTATAAGTTTTACCAAGACCTAAAACAATGAAATATATATACTTATTTGTCGGAACTTTTGTCATTTTTATGGTCATAGACCTATTGTGGATTGGGGTCTTGATGAAAGATTTTTACCGAGACAAAATTGGTTTTTTGATGGCCAAAGACGTTCGTTGGGGAGCGGCGGTGGTGTTTTATGTTTTATACATCTTTGGGGTCCTGTATTTTGTGGTACTTCCGGTTGTCGAATCCGGTGGTGGAGTGGAGGCGGCTTTGTTCAAAGGCGCCTTGCTCGGTTTGTTGTGTTATGCCACTTATGACCTGACCAACATGGCCACATTAGCAGGCTGGCCCGTCTCGATGGTGGTAGTGGATATGATTTGGGGAACAGTGCTAACCGCACTGGTTTCTGGGGGGAGTTTTCTACTGGCATCCAAATGGATATTTTCATCTTCCTAATCTGTAAATAAACAATAAGATGCGTATTTTTGAAACCGAGGATTCGTTTCAGGTTCCCACCTATAAAAAACTTCCGCTCGCACTGGTGAAGGGAGAGGGAGCCTATGTTTGGGATCATGATGGAAACCGCTATTTAGACTTTTATGGTGGTCATTGTGTGGCCATTTTGGGGCATTGTCCGCCCCCTGTGGTAAAAGCCATTCAAAAACAGGCCGAAACCATGTTGTTCTATTCCAACTTGGTATATAGCGACATTCGGGCGGAAGCGACCGAGGTATTGACTTCTTTTGCGCCGGAAGGGTTGAAAAAGGCATTTTTTTGCAATTCTGGCACCGAAGCCAATGAGACTGCGCTCAAGTTAGCCCGGAAAATTACCACAAAATCGGGCGTGGTGGCGACCATAGGCGGATTTCATGGCCGGACGCTGGGAAGTTTGGCGGTGACGTGGGGAAAAAAATACCACGAAGGGTACGAAGCGGTCTTACCCCACACCCACTTTATCCCATTTGGAGACGCCGATGCCTTACAATCTTTGCTTTCGGAAAACCCAGATATTGCTGCTTTTATCCTTGAGCCCATTCAAAGTATTGCTGGTGTTACGCAAGCAGAGGCCGACTACTACCGCAAGGTACGCACCTATTGCGATCAATATGGCGTAATGTTGATATTTGACGAGGTGCAAACGGGTGTGGGCCGTACAGGTACTTTTTCCATTTCCGAAGCCTATGGGATGCATCCAGACATGATCACGCTCGCGAAAAGTTTGGGGGCGGGGATTCCGGTTGGGGCCGTTTTGGTGAGTGAAGCCATTTCAGAAACCATTCAGATAGAAGACCAAGGTACTACTTTTGGGGGAGGCATGGTGGCGATGGCGGCAGTATCCGCAACCCTCAAGCATATTCGTGATGAAAAGTTAATGCTGAATGCCCCCAAAATTTTCCGACATCTGCAAACCGAACTGGCGGATTATCCCGTTCGTTTGCGGGGTAGGGGGTGTTTAATTGGATTAGAAATGGATATACCTGTTGCACCAATGGTGGCTGCCCTCCGGAAAAATGGCGTCTTAACAGGTGGTTCTGCCGATCCCAAAGTCATGCGGTTAATGCCTCCACTTAATACCCAACCCTCTGATATTGCCGTTTTTGCGCAGGCTTTTCATACGGCCTATGCGTCGGTCTCTATGCCTGTTTCATCCTTATCCTAATTTAATCCATGAACCATCTTTTAGACTGGCAAGACATAGAAGACGCCTTATGGAGTAAGTTGGTGGAACGTACTGTTGAACATGCACAATACCCAACTTGGAACCAAACAGCGGCTGGAAAAAGCCTTGGCATGGTGTTCTTTAATCCATCGCTTCGGACGAGAACTTCGATGGAACTTGCGGCGGCACAATTAGGTGCTTTTACTTCCACACTCACACCCGGACAAGGGACGTGGGGGTTTAAATTTGGGCCTGGTAAAATGGATGGGGCAGAAGCCGAACATATCGTGGAAGCCATCGGCGTCTTGTCCCGCTATTACGATGCTTTGGGGGTGCGTCTTTTTGCTTCTGGAACCGATCTGGAAGCCGACCGAGCGGAGGTGAAGATGCGCGAAATTATGCAAGCCTCTATTGTGCCGGTCATCAATTTGGAATCGGCCTATTACCACCCTTGTCAGGCATTGGCCGATGCCGCCACGATCCATGAACACTTTAAGGGTCAACAAAAGAAGAAAAGATTTGTATTGGCATGGGCACATCATCCTAAACCCTTGCCGATGGCTGTTCCGAACTCTGCCTTATTGCAAGCCGCTCGGCAAGGCATGGACGTAGTAGTGGCAAGGCCCGAAAGTCATGCTTTAGATCCGGCTATAATGGATTTGGCCACGCAAACAGCAGCAAAGTCGGGTGGTGCGTTACAGGTCACCGAAGATTTGGAAGGGGCAATGGAGGGCGCAGCGGTGGTCTATGCCAAAGCCTGGGGCGGTCCGATGGTGTATCATAAACCGGAAAATGAAGCAGCACACCGATTGGCGGGCACAAATTGGCAGATTACGGCGGAGCGAATGCGCAAAACGGATAATGGGGTCTTTATGCATTGTTTGCCCGTCCGGCGCGATGTGGTTGTGGCTTCGGAGGTGCTGGAAAGTTCACAAGCGCTGCATCTGCGTCAGGCACACCATCGTCTCTTTGCGCAAAAGGCCATTTTAGAAGCGATATGGGGATTGATTTGAAGCGGAGGGAGATATGAAAGTCATTAAGATCGGAGGAGCACAAGTCAAATCGCCACATATGGCGACCGTTTGGGCCTATATCCGTATGCAGCAACTGGCGGGCGAATCGGTGGTGGTGGTACATGGTGGAGGACCGCAAATCACCAAATTGGCGAAGGAATTAGGCCATACGCCGGAAATTGTCCAAGGGAGGCGGGTGACGAATGATTTGGACCTGCACCTTATTCAGTGGATCATTCGCGGAGAATTGAATGCGCAGCTATCTGCTCAAGCCATGGTCGCTGGTGTGAAAGCGGTGGGTGTTTCGGGTGTTGATGGTGGATTGGTTCGGGTGACGAAGCGCCCTGTGTGGCACGTAGAGGGCCGGGACGTAGATTTTGGTTGGGTGGGAGATGTGCAAGAAATCCGTCCGGAACCTTTGCTGGCGTTGATGAAGGCCGGGTTTGTGCCAATCGTAGCCACAATGGGCGTGGATGAAGCGGGCCAAATATACAATGTGAATGGGGATACGGTGGGGTTGGAACTTGCGAAAGCGCTAAAGGCCGATGAAATGATTCTGGTGACGGAATCTGGTGGCCTGCGCCGTAACCAACACGATCCAGAAAGCCATATTTCGGTATGTGATGCCTCACTTACAACGTCGGGAATTGACGCAGGATGGATTCAAGGGGGGATGTTGGTGAAGTTGGTAGAGGCACAAAATGCGTTGCGGGCGGGTATTGGCGCCGTGCTCCTGATTCGGGCAGAAGATATGGCACAGCCTGAGAAAGGAACCAAGGTTATTTTGTAAAACTTGGTCATTAAGGGGTTTAAGCAGCCTTTTAGCGCAAAAATACGTACTTAATAGAATAGTTACCAGCCGTATTTTTACACTTTTTACCCGTAAGTCGCCATGAAAAAACTGATCCTCACTCCGAGCATTTCTTTGTGGACATTTTCTGCCTACAAATCCGTTTCAAATACTTCAAACCCACAAAAACCAAGACTTTAGAGCAAACATTGAGATTCTTGGGATTATAAAACGGATAAGATCATGTTATTCCATAACATCACAACAGTTACCGACTTGCACCATGCGCTGATCCGATTTCCTTGCCTCAGTTTTGAAGAAAAGCCCATTGCCGATTTTGTAGAAGCTTTTATGCGTTCACGTGGGGCCTCCGTCTTCCGACATGCAGATAATGTATGGTGTGAATTGGGTTCGGGCGAAAACGTGCTGCTTCTCAATTCGCATTTAGATGTTGTGCCGGCTTCAAAGACACATCCATACCCACCGTTTGAACCAACGGTAGTGGACGGGAAAGTGTATGGCCGGGGTGCAGTAGATGCAAAAGCCAGTGGCGCGGCGATGCTGTGGGCATTTTTATTGTTGTTGGAAGAAGGATATGTGCCTCTTAAGGGAAAACTGTTGGTTGCACTGACCGCCGGAGAGGAAAACTCAAAAACCTACGACGGCCTTGAAGACCTGACCACAAACGGATTCCTGCCCCCAATCTCGGCGGCATTGGTGGGTGAACCAACGAACCTTCAGCCTTGCATTGCCCAAAAAGGTTTGTTAATCCTGAACTTACATGCACGCGGAAGAACTGCCCATGCGGCCCGTGGACACTTAGGCGTGAATGCCATCACCATAGCCGCGAAAGATGTTTTAACCTTATCGGACTTTCGTTTTGGTCGTGAAGACGCTTACTTGGGCTTCCCAACCCTTCATGTCACGATGATCGAAGGCGGGAAAGCCCACAATATCATCCCAGATTATGTCTGGATGAAAGTGGATATTCGTTCTACGCCTGCTTACGATCACGATGAAATGGTATTATTGGTGCAGGAAGCGGTTTCTTCGGACGTAGAAGTGCATAGTAAACGCATTATTCCGGTGGGGACGATGCCGGAAGAAGCCATTGTCCGGGCGTGTCTAAAAGCCATGCCTACGGCCACTCCTTTTGGATCTCCAACGGCCAGCGACTGGATTTTTTTGAAAGACATTCCAACCGTAAAAATTGGGCCGGGGTTTTCTGAACTTTCCCATACACCAGACGAACATGTGGAACTTGCCGAAGTGGTTCGTGGGGTTGAGGCTTATCGCGACATCATAAAAGCCTATTTTGAATTGACATAATCCATTAAAAAATAAGTATATGGCCAATGAAAATATCTGGAGTAAAGGCAACACAGTAAATGATTGGATGATTCGATTTACGGTTGGGGAAGATTGGCGCTGGGATACTATTTTGTTGCCCTATGACCTTAAAGGTACCCGTGGTCATGCCATCGGTTTGGCCCAGATTGGTGTTTTAACCGAAGTCGAATTGGTGGACATCCAGTTGGCACTCGATGAACTGGATGCTATGGCAGAAACCCTGCATGTCTTGCCCGAAGACGAGGACTGCCATACCGTTATAGAACGGTTGCTGATACAAAAGTTGGGAGACCTTGGGAAGAAAATCCATACAGGCCGTTCGAGAAACGATCAGGTTTTGACGGCTTTACGTCTCTATCTCAAAGAGGCCCTTTACCATGTCATGGAAGAAACCCATACATTGATCCATGCTTTTGTGGCTCTTGGAACCGAAAATGCCGAGGTTTTGATGCCGGGGTACACCCACTACCAACGCGCCATGCCTTCATCCGTAGGTCTTTGGGCGATGGGGTATGCGGAAGTTTTAACCATGGACTTGCGGGTTCTGAAGGGTGCGTATGAAGTGGTAAATATTTCACCAATGGGAAGTGCTGCCGGATATGGGGTTCCATTTTTGACATTACCAAGGCGGGAAGTGGCCGCTGTACTCGGTTTTGCAGAGGTACAACTTCATGTGACTGCCGCGCAACTTTCTCGTGGTAAAATGGAAATGAACGTAGTGCAGGCATTGGCACAAGTGGGGGCCAGCATCAACCGGGCCGCTGCCGATTTAGTTTTGATGAACTCAGCCGAATTTGATGCGGTGAAATTACCTCCGGAATACTGTACGGGCAGCAGCATCATGCCGCAAAAGCAAAATCCAGATATTTTAGAAATTGCACGCGCCAGCTACCATCGTTTGGTTGCAGAACTACAACTTCTCCTATCGCTTCCGGCCAATTTGCCTTCCGGATATCATCGCGATTTACAATTGACCAAAGAAGCGGTGATGCGGGCCATGATGGTGGCACAGGATATGCTCACAGCCCTGAACCTCATCGTCCCTAAGTTGTCTTTTAATCGGGATTTTTTGGCCGCACAACTTTCTCCTGACCTTTTTGCCACGGCAGATGCCTTGGAGCGGGTGTCTCAAGGGGTTCCATTTCGCGATGCCTATCGCATGGCCGCCGAAAATTTACCCAACCTGAAAACGCCCGATCTTTCCGATATTTTACATGCTTATCGTACACCTGGAACACTGGGCAATTTACAAGGCCACTGGATCTTGGCGCAGGCGCAGGCTGTAATGGAACAAATAAACCGCTAAAAATGAAAATTGGCATCATCGGAGCAGGGATCGGTGGGCTTACAGCGGCCATCGCCTTGCAACAAAATGGCCATGAGGTGTTTGTTTTTGAACAAGCAAATGAAATCAAGGCTGTTGGCGCAGGCTTGGTTTTGGCGGCAAATGCCATCAAAGCCCTTTCTTTGTTGAATCAAGACCTTCCTGTGGAGTCCATCGGTCAATGGATAGGGGATGCATATGTTCTGGATCAGTACGGCAAAGTGATTTTGGGAACTGACTTTGATGGTGCTGAAAGCATAGCAGAGGGCCGGAATTTCACCGTACACCGGGCAGACCTTCACCGTTTGTTGCGGGGTCAATTAAAATCAGGTTCATTGTTTCTGAATGAAAACTGCGTAGAAGTGCAAGTAAATGACCATGAGATAACAACCTTGTTTGCTTCTGGATTGACGCATGCCTGCGATTTATTGGTGGCGGCCGATGGGATCCATTCCTTCATTCGGAAGCAGTTTTGGCCAGATTCGGTATATCGTTATGCGGGTTATACTTGTTGGCGTGGGGTGATAGACCAAAATAGGCTCCCAAAGCCCATCACCCGGTTTTCAGAATCTTGGGGAAAGGGTAAGCGGTTTGGCCTCGTCCCGTTGTCGAACAACCGTTTATATTGGTTTGCCTGCCTAAATGCCAAGCAAAATGACCCCGAAATGGCTGCCTTAACACCAGAAAAGCTCTCAGTCCTCTTTCGGAATTTTCATGCCCCTATACCGGAAGTACTACGTGCAACACATACCACAGAGACCCACTGGGCAGATATTGGAGACCTGAAACCATTACAAAATTTTGCCCATAAACGCTTGATTTTATTGGGAGACGCTGCCCACGCAACGACGCCTAACTTGGGCCAAGGTGCAGGCATGGCGATAGAAGATGCATTGGTATTATCGAAAGTTCTTAACGACCACTCCTCGCTTGAGCTGGCCTTGCAAGCGTATGTCCGAAAGCGACAACCAAGGGTTCGGAAAGTTGTACAAATGTCTCGTCAGATTGGAGCCGTTGCCCAGAAAACGCCGGGGTGGTTACAACCGTGGCGGAATGCCCTTTTACGTCTCACACCTCCTGCTCAGAAATCCTTGGCATGGCTTTATTCAACCGATTGGTACTGATTTTGGCCAAAAAATATGGGCCTCTTAAGTTGAATGGTTTCAAAATGATGGGAAAAATATTTCTGGTAATAACATGTTGGTTTTGCTTATTGGGCTTAGGTGATCTGACAGCCGCGCAAGACCTGCCTAATCCTAAAAAATGGGGTCCAAACGCCTATGTAAGCAACCCGAACAACCTCTTGACCATCGCTGAAGTAGCCCATCTCAATCGTCTTTTGATGAATATGGAACACGAGACAAAGGCGCAAATGGCCGTTGTTGTGGTAAAAGAACTGAAGGGTAAGTCAGCTAAAATGCTTGCCACCGAATTGCTGAATCGTTGGGGGGTTGGGCAACGTGGTATAAACAACGGGATATTGCTTTTGGTGGCCGTCGAAAACCGTGAGTGGGCCTTTGAAATCGGGTATGGCTTGGAACCTGTATTAACAGATTATGTAACCGCACAATTGGGAGGCAGTATATTGGTGCCGCATTTCAAAAAGGCCGCCTATGCAATGGGGATTTCAAATGTGGTGAAAGAGATACATACATTGCTCCTACAACCCAGTCGGGCACGTGAGTTGCACCAGAAAGCGGAGAATGAAGCCACAGCAGATTGGTGGGAAAATGTTTGGTTTGTTTTAGTATTATTGTTGTTTTTATTGGGTTTATATTTACTAATATCATCTCCTTATAAGCGTTTACCATTTGCCGCTGCAGTAGGGCTTCTTACGCTGTCGGGGGGCGATGTCTTGGTGCTTGTTGTAAAATGGCTTGGCGTGCAACTGCCATTGGTCAACCGGATTGGGATTGGGATTTATACTGGAGTTGGGTTCGCCTTGCTCGCAGACTGCATTCGAAAGGGGAAAGAAGCGGCCATCCCATACAAATTTCATCCTGCTCTGGCCCTGGTACTGGCGGAAGAGAATCGTTATTGCAAATTAAAAAAAATAATTTTTCCACTAACGCTCTTGGTTTATGCGTGGTGGAAACAGTGGTATATCCGGCATCAACAAAATCAATGGAGCGAAAAAACACGCAAATCACAGGCAAAAAAACCCTTTGCGGGAGTTAGACGTTTATCTGCCAGCGAGAAAACCAACAAATTGAATGCAGGTGAACACATGGAAGAAGCCTTAAAAACGTGTCGCCATGATGTTTGGGTGGACCAAAACGGCAAGGTGGTGGAAAAAGTGGCGTATAACCTTCGTCTATTTGGCTACCTGACATGTGAAAAGTGCAAATACCTGACGATGATAGGTGGTTATGAGGATGAATCGCCACGTCGTTATCTATATCGGTGCCAATTTTGTGGACACTCTTATGAAGAAAAAAATCGTAGTAGTGCCACTGGCCTTTCCAATGCCCCTTCTTCGCAAATTTATGAACCGAATGACCGTCCCACCACAGTCCACACACCCATAAGGGATACTTCTTCCGGCCAGAGCGAATGGGGCGGCGGTGCATCTGGTGGAGCGGGTGCAAGCGGAACTTGGTAAAATAATTGGATGAATTGATTGTAGGCCGTGTTTGCGTTGTATTTACATTAGTTACCTCTAAGTTTGATCCCTTATGCACCCCATTCGTGCGATAGCGCAAATACAAGATCCGCAACTATTGGGACTTCGGCTGAAAAACGAAGATCAAGAAGCATTTTCGGCATTGTTCCAGCTTTTTAGGGTTCCTTTAATGAACTATGTTTGGTGGATTGTTCGAGACGAAGCGGTAACGGAGGACATTGTGCAGGAAGTGTTTATCAAATTATGGAACATCCGCTCAGAGATAGACGGACATAAATCCATTCGCGCCTTGCTTTATACCATTGCCAGGAACTTGGCGCTGAATGCCAAACGAAGTTTCCATCAACAAATGGTGCAAATAGAGGCGGCAAATCACACGTTATCTGCTGATCCGAACCCATTGGAAAGTCTGGAAACCAGTGCGCTGGCGGAGCAATTAGATGATTGGATCGAAGCCTTGCCGGAACGTAGAAGAGAGGCTTTTCGGCTGAGCCGCTTTGAAGGGCTAAGCCACGACGAGATTGCTGAATTGATGTCGCTTTCGCCTGCAACAGTGAACCGCCATATTGGACTGGCGCTGCAAACGTTGCGGGATTTGATGATAAAAAATGATTCTGATTGGAAAAAATATGTCGAATTTAACACCAAAAATGCCTAAAAAGTTACAAGACGTATTCAAGGAACTGCCCGAACTGCCCACCGAAGAGGTTGCAGACCTTGCGTTGATGTGGCAAATAACCGATAAAGCGGATTTCTCGCCTCGGTTTAACGATGCAACGCAGGAAGCCCGTATGTGGGAAGCCATTGCGCAAAAAACCATCGTGCCTTCGGAAACATCCAAACGTCTGGCTCAGGTACGTCCCATGGTGCGCAATTCTTGGATGTATGGCATTGTGGCCTCGCTGGTTTTTCTGGTGGCCTCGGTTGTTTTGTATAAAATGGTGCAACCAGAAATACCCCAAGAACGGGTGTTTTTAGCAAAAGCGGGCGAAATTCGGACTGAAAAACTACCAGATGGTTCGCAGGTGAAACTCAATAGTGGCTCCGAAATACGATTTTTACAAACGGATGCCCACCGTAAAGTTTTATTAAAAGGAGAAGCTTTTTTTGAAGTGTCACACAATGGGAAACCCTTCTCGGTTCAAACGTTTAATGCAATTGTTCGGGTGATGGGGACGCGGTTTAACGTTCGAACCATTGGCCAGAAAACGGAAGTGGTTCTGGAAACGGGGAAAGTGGCCTTAGCGGGTAGCCAAGAGGGACAAGCCTTGTTGCTCTTGCCAGGTCAATGGGCCGAGGTATATGACGGAAAGGTAGAAGACCCGCAAAACATTGAAGTGAAAACTGAACTTTCTTGGCTTAACGGTGGGTTTGCAATGACGAATGTTGCTGTACAAGACCTTGCAGCGCATTTGGTGCGGCTTTATGATCGCCCCATTTTTGTGGAAAACAAGCGGCTTGGCGCCATTGCCATTACGTTGCATTACGCGCAAAGACCAGCTTTGGAAGCCTTATTGACCGACGTGTGTGCCTCGGCATCCTGTCAGGTGGTACCGCAAAAAAATGGATTTGTCCTACGCTAAGTTTTGGGATGAAACCCACTTTTGAAGCATAAAAGCCGCTTGATTTATTAAAATAATCCATTATTTGGCCTGATGGGCCAGATTAAATGAATGGGCTTTTTTTTAAAATACGTGTCGCATATTCTCCGATTTTTTTTCCTTTTTTTGGCGACGCTTCCTCCGCCTCTGACAGCACAAATGGCGAGCCTACAAAGTGCCTTATTGACCTCGGCCAGTGCTTTGGGGATTAATTTGGTCTATCGGGCCGAAATACCTTTGGGCGTCTCTACACAATGTGTTCGATTACAAGGAAAAGCGGAACAGGTTTTATCTTGTTTGCTTCAAAATACAGGATTGCAGTTTCGGAAAATTGGCCACAATACCTATCTGATTGAGCCAGCGAAGGAAAAACAGATCGTTCGTCCACCTTCGCTATCCTATGCACTGTATGGAAGCATACGAGAAGCCGGGACAGGAAAACCCTTGCCGTACGCCACGGTTTGGTTGGCGGAAAACCAGCAGCGGATTGTTTTGGACGAGAAAGCGGGGTTTTCGGTGGAGGGCTTGTCGCTACCGCACTATGCCTTGCACGTTCGGTTATTGGGCTATGAACCCCTGACCATTCAGATACGCCACACCGCAACACGTTCAGACTCTCTTCAAATCCGCGTAAAACCCCTACCTTTAGAAGTGCTTCCGGTCATCATCGAGGGCAAACAAGGACATTTAGGGTTGGGTGAAAGCGAGGTGATGGACGAGGTACGCCTTGCTCTACGGGGGTTGGGGACGGCAGATGTGCTCCAAAGTACAGCTACCTTGAACGGGGTGTATATGAACGACGCACGGGGCGAAGTACACATACAGGGCGGCGAATCAGGTGAACACCTGATTCGCTTGGACGACATGCCCGTTTTTGAACCCTTACAATTGAGGGGGATTGTTAGTACGTTTTCTCCTTTTGCCGTAGGGCAAATGACCTTGCATAAGGCCGGATTTGGGGTGGAAGAAGGCAGTGCATTGGCAGGCGTTATGGCCTTTGAGCACAATTTGCGGCTTCCTGAGCACCAGAATCGGGCGATAGAAACCCAAATAGACCATTTGAGCCTAAATACTCGGTGGGCGATGCGGCGAGAAAATAAAGAGGTCCGGGTGAAAGCCATGATTTCCGCACGCCTCAGCTTGGGTAAAATGTACCAATCCACCACGATGTCGCGTGTATTGCAAAACTGGGGCTATCCGGATGAGTTTTTGCCCTTTGCCGCCATTGTACAACGTAATCCGCTGTTTTTTGAAGCAGCACGTACCTTGAAAAACCCCGACTTGGCCGCGTTTGGGCAAACCAAAGCCGATTTTAACGACCTTCATGGGGCCGGAAGATGGGATTGGGGCAAAAGCCATGCCCTGCAAGTCGCCTTTTACCTCGGTTGGAATACCTTGAGTGGTAATGCCTTAACAACCGACACCACTGCGCAGGTCATCAATCGAGACTTTTACCGCTGGGGAAACGGGGCTGGCCGGGTTTCTTGGCGCTATTTGTCCCCCAAAGGTATTTTGAGAACGGTAACAGTGATGGCGGCAATCTACCAACTTGCACACCAATACAACTATTTGGATAACTTAAGGTTTGTTCCAATCGTCTTGCCAGATGGAACCGTGCTCGAATTGCGCGATGACCCCGTTCCCGCCGATGATGGCAACCGCTATCAGGAAGGTTGGCTCCAGACAAAATGGACGGCCTTACGTTGGACAGTGGGGGCCGAAGGCGTGTATGCGGTAAACCGTGTTGGATTAAAACATTGGACCACGCAAACCGTGGACATGGCGATAAAACAACCACGATGGGCTGTCTATGGAACATATTCTCATCATATTGGCACCTATACTATTTTAGAAAGTGGGTTTCGTGGGACATGGCTTATCGGAAAAGGGGTTTATCCCGAACCAAGGTTCACGGTACGGCTTTTGAACCGTCCTGCCAAATACGGTACATTTTCGGGCTTTTTATCCTTCGGTATCTTTCGTCAGTTCATACAACAATTCGAGTATAGTAGCTTTAGCCCAAGCGCCTTATTGCCTTCTTTGCGTTTTTGGGTTCCCGTTTCGGATCGCTACGTCCCTTATGCCCGACATATTGCGGCCCGACTGGACTGGAAAACAGGTTTTGGGCTGGAATTGGGGGGCGAGGTTTATCAAAAAAAACTCAGAAACCTACGTATTTTAGACTACGGGCAATTGTGGGCATTGTCTGAGTCGCACCAAACCGCCACCCAGATCGAAGCACTGACGGGGTTTGCATGGGGCCAAGCCGTCGGCTTTGGATTGGAACTCAAGGCCCGAAGTGCAATGGCCGAAGGGGTGATTCGGTACGATTATGCCCGTGCCTTGCGTACCATTAAACCCGTTGCAGCCGTAAACCAGTTGGTACACGCCGATGCAAAACCTGTGGCATGGTCGGAGCCGGGCCGCTGGCTCTTTGCCACAAAAGCGGCATTTGCCACACATTGGAAGTGGACGCTCAATGGCCGCGTCAGCAAGGGACGGCTGTGGGCCTTTCGTAAAGCCTACTACGACTACCTCACAAATTCTGGCATGGAAGCCGTCTTTGGGGCCTATAACCTGCAAACGCCGGAAGCGCATGCCCTCCCTTTGTTTATGCAGTGGGATACCGGAATTTCTTATACCCGTGTGCTAAAAAAAGTCACAGTTCAGACGCGGGTGGAATTGCTCAATGTCTTCAACCGGAAAAATGTGGCTGAGTGGTGGTTCGAACGGCCCCAGATTGGTCTTTCTGGATACGAATACCGACTCCAAGAACGTACCCTCACTCCTTTTATGCCTGCTGCTTCTCTTCGCTTAGATTTTTAAAGGGCATAGCTGTATTGGTATTTATTACTATGAAAATAAATAAAGTTGATTAAAGTTAATACTTTATAGATGTTTTGGTGTGGATTATATACCAATGGAAAAACGTTCATCTATGACTAGCATATCAGCGATCGCTCGTAGTTCATTAAGCCTTCCTGCGCCCCAATACCGTTTTATTTTCCTCAATGCCTGAAGTTCTTTTGGTGTCCCGTATCATTGCCCCACCCCATCAAGTAGTATCGGCATGAATAAGCGAAGCTTCGGTGGGTGGAACCGTAAATGTTCTAATATCCGGCTCTTCTTTTTTCAATATTTGGGGATCAATCATGGTATTATTAATTAAGGGTTATCGCATTTTTATAAAGCCCCACAAACTCCGCCGCTGTTTGCTCAAAGATGCCATTTTATTCCCACGTCCTATTTTTACCGCGCCAAACATTGCGTAATCGCTGGATAATTCCGTAAAACCGCTGCACTCTGGGAAGCCTTGGTGTAAGAGGTATTATCGTGGTGAAATACCAAAAATACTAGGCGCAAGTACAACGAGATTTTGCGGAGTTGGAAAAACCCTAAATTTGATGGGTTTCAGCATATCGTCCGTTGGTCATGAGGTGAAAAGGTATTTAACATTCTGAACGTTGAACCCAATAAAAAAACACCCTATTTCGTAAAACAGGGTGTTTTTAAGAACCATCTTTAGCCCATGTTTATCATTCCTCATCTTTGATTTTTTCAGCCGAAGCAATGACTTTTTCCTGTTCATTACGGGGCATATTTTCATAAGAATGGAATTGTTCCTTATGGATGCCGCGTCCTTGGGTGATGGACCGCAAATCCGTAGAGTAATGATAGAGTTCGGATTGTGGAACCAAGGCGGTAATGGCTTGTAGCGCCCCCACGGACTCCATGCCCAGAATACGTGCCCGACGAGTATTAAGGTCGCCCATCACATCCCCCATAAACAAATCCGGAATAGTCACAGTTACCTCATGAATAGGCTCCAGCAGGACAGGTTTTGCAGCATTAAAAGCCTGGATAAAGCACATTTTGGCGGCCGTCTTAAAGGCATTCTCGTTCGAGTCCACGGCGTGCATCCCGCCATAATGGATCACGACACGCACATCGCCCACTGGATATCCGGCGAGCGGGCCGGTTTGCAGACGTTCGCTTACGCCCTTCTGGATGGCGCCAAAGAAACGGCGCATGTCTATCACCCCCCCCACGATCGCATCAATAAACTCAATTTTAGACCCCCAAGCCGTTTCGATCACCGCTACATTTCGGGGTTGGATGTCCGCTGGCGGCACAAATTCGCCTAATAGCGGCTCTACGAGCATCGAAATGTCTGCAAATTGGCCTGCCCCGCCTGTTTGTTTCTTATGACGGTATTGTGCCCTTGCTTGAACGGTCACGGTTTCGCGGTAGCCAACTTTGGGTTTTTTGAACTGAATCGCCACCTTGAATTGGTTTAATAAGCGTTCTTTGGCCACGTCTAAGTGCATATTGCCTTGTCCGCCGAGTAAGGTTTGGCGAAGGTCGGCGTCATGAATAACCACCAACGATGGATCTTCCTCGTGCAGGCGATGAATGCCTTGTGCCAACTTGTCTTCCTCGCCTTGCTTCAGCGTCACCACCGACTCCATAAAGCGTGGATTGGGGAAGTTGATGGGTTGGATTTCGTATTCGGTTCCTTTTGCACGCAAGGTGTTGTTGGTATGGGTATTTCTAAGTTTTACCACAGCCCCAATATCGCCCGCAACAATTTTTTGCACGGTGTCCCGTTGTTTGCCGTTCAAGGAATAAATCTGTCCTAACCGTTCTATTTCACGGGTTTGGGCATTTTCAAGGTCCATTCCGGTTTCAATGGTTCCATGATAGACGCGGAAGAAAGAGTATTCACCCACATGTTCTTCGGCCATGGTCCGGAAAATGAACGCAACGGGCGCACCGTTGGATTCAGGCATTATAGGATTTCCGGAGGCCATAGGCGGAGGAGGCATTTCGGATGGGCGCGGACAGGTTTTGTCCACAAATTGCATGAAGCGCGTTATGCCGATATTGTGTTTGCCACTACATACAAAAACAGGAAATAATTCACGCTTTAGCATAGATTTGTGTAGCCCTTCTCGCATTTGGTCTTCGCTAAGGGTACCTTCTTCAAAATACAACTCCATCAACCCTTCGTCGTTCTCGGCAATGCTCTCAATTAAGTCATTGTGAAGTTTTTCTGCCCGTTCTTTGAACTGTTCGGGGATGTCTTGAACGACCATCTCCCTTGAGCCAGTGGGAAAAGTGATATATTTCATGAGCAGTACATCAATAATAGAGCGCGTTCCTTGGCCAGCGGCTACCTGAACCACAGCAGCTCCTCTTCCGAATCGTTCCTGAATTTCGGTAATACGGGTTTCAAAACTGGACTCCTCCTTGTCTAGGGCGTTAATCAAGAACATACTGGGCGTTTGGAAGTCTTTTGCAAATTGCCAAGCCGCTTCGGTTCCTACTTGTACGCCTGTAACCCCATCAATGACAAATACTGCGGTATCAACCACTTTAAGGGCAGCAATGACCTCGCCGGTGAAATCCAAGTAACCAGGTGTATCAAAAATATTGATCTTGTGCTCCTGCCATTCCGTATGAAGAATAGAGGTGAAAATAGACATTTGGCGATCTTGTTCGCTTTTGTGATAATCGCTCACGGTATTGCCTTCTTCCACGGTTCCCATCCGGTTGATTACCCCGGCATTAAAAAGCATGGCCTCTGCAATGGTGGTTTTACCGCTTCCAGAGTGCCCAACCAAAGCAATATTCCGTGTATGATCTGCATCATAGACTTTCATAAGATCGTTTCTCCTTTATACTGGGTGAAATGAATTGGAAACGCTATCAATCAACTAATTCATGAAGCACCTGCAAGATACAACCCCGTATCAAAATATCAAGTCCCAGTTTAAAACTTGCGCCAAGACCCGATAGATTTTTGGTTTAGTACGTATCTTTCGTGGAATCTCTTATAAGTCATGCCCACAATCTTAGCCATCGAAACAGCAACAGCCTTTTGCAGCGTTGCCTTGGTTGCAGAACAGCACGTATTGGCAGAGCTAACCCTGAACCAACCACGTAGCCATGCCACCCATTTACCAGATATGATTCAGCAGGTGATGCACTTTTCCGGTCTTGTGTGGAAAGACTTGGACGGCATTGCGGTTTCCGTGGGACCAGGCTCTTATACTGGACTTCGGATTGGGGTATCGGCGGCCAAAGCCATCGCCTTTGCCCATGAAAAGCCGCTGGTGGGCGTGAATAGCTTGCGGGGTCTGGCCCAATTGGTAGATCCATTTATGGCTGACGGCGATCTGGTCTGTTCCTTTTTAGATGCTCGCCGCGACGAGGTCTATGCCGCCGCTTTTAGGAAAAAAGGCCCTGTTTTGGAAGGGGAAAAAGATACCACGGCTTTGGTGACTGCCGAGTTGAAGGACTGGCTCGCACCAGAAAGCCTTCCACCCAAACAGTCGGTTTGGCTCGTGGGAGATGGCGCAAGGAAGTGCATCGAACCCTTGGAAGCCGCTGGTTGGAGGGGACGTCTAAACTTGTTACCCGAATCAGCCTGCTTCCCAACTGCACGGGCTATTGCCCAATGTGTAACCGTTTTAACGCCGGAAGATGTGCAAAACGTAAGAGATATGGAACCTTTTTACTATAAAGTATTTGTTGCGGCCAAACCCTCCCGCACCATCCGAGAGCGGACACCACAAAACGATTAACCTAACAACCCCAAACCAACACACCCATGGCCACTTGGTTTAGCCGAAAATCAACCGGCATCAGCCCAGCAAGCACCAAAACCATTGACGCTCCCGAAGGATATTGGAAAAACTGTCCTTCTTGTAATGAAGTATTGAGCCAGCGCCAGCTCGCCAACGAATGGCATGTTTGTCCTAAATGTGGTTTTCACATGGGCTTGGATAGCGAAGGGTATTTTCAGATGTTGTTTGATGACGGAGTATTTGACATTTTTGATGCCCATTTGGGAGCACTGGATGTCCTCGAATTTGTGGATCGGCAACCCTACCATAAACGGATTGCAGCCGCAAAAGCAAAAACCAACCTGACGGATGCGGCCCGTGGTGCTTTTGGAACCATTGGAGGCATACCCGTCTCGGTTGGCTGTATGGACTTTTCGTTCATTGGGGGGTCTATGGGGTCGGTCGTTGGGGAAGTCCTGACCCGTGCCATCCGTCGTGGCGTAGAGCGAAAGTGTCCAGTGGTCATTATTTCGCGTTCAGGGGGCGCACGAATGCAAGAGGCCTCGCTAAGCCTCATGCAGTTGGCCAAAACGAGTGCCAATTTGGCGGTATTGGCCGAGCATAAATTGCCCTATGTTTCGGTCATGGCGGATCCAACCACTGGCGGTGTGTCTGCTTCTTTCGCTATGTTGGGCGATGTGAATATCGCAGAACCAGGCGCCTTGATCGGGTTTGCTGGGCCTCGAGTGATCCGCGAGACCATTGGCCAAGATTTGCCGGAAGGCTTTCAACGCTCGGAGTTTTTGTTGGAAAAAGGTTTTCTGGATGATGTGGTGGACCGCCGTAACCTGAAGTCGTACTTGGCAAATCTTTTTAAACTAATTATGGAACCTGTTGCATAAAACCAACATCAGCTCAAGGCCAAACGCATGTGATATCAGGTTTAAACGGCAAGTTATGGAAGACCGGTTTCAGGTACTTAATTTAGTAGGCCCGAATAAACCTTTTTACGATTTCTACGACTAAAGTGTGTAAATAAAAACGCCAGAAAGGCAGTATCACAAAACAAATACAAAAATGAAAAAACTTTTCCTACCATTTTTCGCCTTATTGATAAGCGTGATAAGTGTTTTTGCACAACAAAATGAGGCTCCCATTGATGGCCCCAAGTTGATGTTGGACGTTGAACATGTTGATTACGGTAAAATAGAGAGAGGTTCAAATCCCTATCGGAAAGTCATCATTAAAAACGTAGGCAATAAGCCTTTGACCATTGAGTCGGCAAAGTCAAACTGTGGATGTTTGATTCCTAAGGTGTATGACGGCATAAACATACTACCTGGCAGGACCACCGAGATGCAGTTACGATACGATACGCTACGAGTAGGGCCTTTTACAAAGGTAGTGACCCTCGTAACCAATGAAAAAGTGGGCGAATATATGCTAAAGGTAAAAGGACATGTAGTATCGTCACAAAATCCTGATGATATGACACCTATACTCACTAATCCAGATAATTAAACGCTTGAGAGGCCCATGCTGAAGGGTTAATCGTATGTTCTCGATTATTAAAAAACCCATCTACCAGAGATGGCCACTGTTTTTATGTGCCTTCCTCATTGCTTCGACGGTGGTTTATGCCCAAACTTCAGACTTTCCGGGTATGTGGGTTGGGACATGGAAAGGTAAAATGTACAGGTATGCGCAGGGACAGTTAAGGGATTCGGTGCAGGTCGAGATGCACATTAATCCCCTTAAGGAACCGAATACGTGGCAATGGAAAACAACGTACTTATCCCCTCAAAATACAGTCATCAAAGATTATGTGCTCAAGTCTGTAGAGGCTACCAAGGGACATTTTAGGGTGGACGAAGGTGATGGTATTATACTGGATGCCTTTTTTTTGGGAGGTAAGTTATTTCATCTGTTCGACGTTAAGGGCCTCTACCTGACGGCAACGTATGAAATGCGGGAAGATAAATTGCTTTTTGAGGTAACTTCGGGAAAGCGTCTAAACACCACGGGCAGCGATGTCACAAATTATTCGGTGGAAAACCTCCAACGAAGCTTGCTTCAAAGGTACAACGATTAATGATGAAGCTGGTAGGGTCATAAAAAAGCGCGAACTTTGAGGAGTTCGCGCTTACTGTTGTGTGCCGAAGGGGGGACTCGAACCCCCACGGCAATCGCTTACCGACGGATTTTAAGTCCGTTGCGTCTACCATTCCGCCACTTCGGCTAAACAGGACTCTCAATGTAAGGAAGCTCGGCAAAGAAATCAATTGTAAAGATGTTAATTTTCTACTTTTGACCGTATCTTAGAGAAAAAGTGCTGTCATGAAGTCTGATCAAGCCGCCATTATGGCTTCGTTGCGTCGTCATTTGACGCCATTTGTAGAACGGGCCTACGCACCCTATTCCCAAAAAAAACAGGCCGTTATCCTTCAACTTTCAGATGGGAGTTGGGTGGCCGGATCGCGGGTTGAAAATGCGTCTTATTCGTTGGTGATTCCCGCAGCCATCAATGCTTTTTCTACTGCCGTTGCGATGGGTCGGAAAGATGTTGTTGCTATGGTGGCAAGTTACCCCATTGAACGCGAGGAAATGCTTTATCTGGAACGAGTAATGGGGCTTTCGGTGTCTTTAATTTATGAAGATGTTTTGTTGGTTGGGACGGTTAGACAACTGCTTAAACCTACGGAGCCTCTTATTCCTTATTATCCGGCCAATATTCAGCGAAGGGAAGACGGGCTTCGTTCGGCAGGTTTTGCAGCACAACAAGCATTTATTCCGGAGTCTGATTTTCCCGTTGGCTGTGTTGTCCTGAGCAAAGAGGGTTATATGTGGCCGGGTTGTAATGTGGAGTCATCAGATTGGCAGCGCGTTATTTGTGCGGAGCGGAATGCCTTGGGCACTGCCGTAACCTATGGATTTAAAAACTGGTCTGTTATGTATCTGAGTTGTCCCAAAGATCCTTCTGGAACTCCTTGCGGGGCTTGTCGCCAGGTGATGATAGAATTTGCGCCAGATATGGAACTTGTCATGGACCGGGGCTTAGAAGCACCCTTTGTGATAAAGGTACGGGATTTGCTGCCTTTTTCGTTTACTGGCGACACCCTGAAAAACGAAGGAACGTCGTTCGATTAATTAAAAAATGCGCTGCCTGATCTCCACGCGACGCCCACTCCTGAACTGAACTTGCCTGCATGAGCCTTACGTTTGGCCTTTCACCTTGGATATTAATACCAGCATTACTGGTTGCCGCCGCCTTCACTTGGTGGACTTATGGGCGTAGCCGTCCTGCATTATCACTGCCGAAACGGTTCTTATTATCTGCATTGCGTTTTTTGACGCTGGCCATTGTCTTGGTATTGCTCTTCGAGCCCATTCTGCGTATGATTCGGGAGCTACCAAAACGCCCCGTGATTGCCTTTCTGGTAGATACTTCCAAAAGTGTAGGGTTGCGGGAAAAAGAACTTCGTACAGCGCTTCAAAAATTAAATTGGTCAGAGTTAGACGCCACCATAAAAGTCTATACGTTCGACTCGGCAACGAAGCCGCAGGCGTTAGAAAAATTATCCCAAACTCCCCTTCGCGGTGAACGGACGGATTTTTCTACGGCACTCGTCAAAGTCCGAGAAGAATTGGGGGATGACAATTTGGGCGGTGTGGTCATTTTATCGGATGGGCAGTACAACACAGGCCGCAACCCCCTCTTTTTGGCAGAACGGTTTCCTGTTCCAATCCATACTGTTGTGGTGGGAGACTCCACCCGATCGCGTGATGTCCAAATTCGGAAGGCGATTACCAATGAATTTGTATATCTCAACACCGTTGTGCCTGTACAAGTAGGGGTTCGGAACGATGGTTATGACGGCCAAACGGCAACCATAACCCTTAGTGACAATGGGCGGGTGGTTGGCAGTACTACCATCAAATTGGTGGCTGGGCAAGAAGTGACCTCGGAGGTCTCCTTCCAGCCTTCTCAATCGGGATTGCGGCGATTAACCGCATCGGTCACGCGGTTTGATGGTGAATTGACCCACGAAAACAACCAAACCACGGTGACTGTTCAGGTGCTGGACAATAAATTGCGGGTCTTGTTATTAGGTGGTGCGCCGAGTCCAGATCTTTCCGCGCTCCAACAGGTTTTGCTGAGCGATCCGAACCTGGAGGTTTCTCAATTGGTTCAAAAAGCACCCGGACAATATTATTTTGGTGGTTTCCCGGATAATTTTTCTGGTTATGATTTATTCATATTGCATGGCTATCCGGGGCCTGGTACTTCAGCTGCAGAAGTCCAAAAAGTGGCCAATGCCGCCCGTGAAGGCAAACCGTTGTTCTTTTTTATGAGTCAACAAACCAATCTTGGATTGCTTCGGGACGGATTGGGTGATGTTCTGCCTGCAAAGCCCACAGTGGTTCGGAATACTTATGTCGAAGCGTTCTTTAGCCCATCTGCCGGGGGGGCGGTACATCCGATACTTGAAATGGAAGCACCTAAAATAGACCTATGGAAGCAATTGCCGCCTTTGCTGTTTAACCAAAGCCGATGGGAATTGGCACCAGAAACGCGCATTTTGGCATCGCCCCAGATCAATGGGGTGATATTGCCGGATCCTCTATTGGCGGTACGGTCACGCGGGAAAATCCGATCCGCAGCCTTATTGGGGGCTGGCATTTTTCGTTGGCGGAGTTTACCTGAAGATTTAGATGCCTTGAAAGGGTTTTTGCCGAACCTCACCCTGAATAGCCTACGCTGGGTAACCTCGCGTCAGGATGATAAGCCCGTTCGGGTGCGGTCAACACGCACCCTTTATGGAAGCGGTGAAGCCGTACAGTTTTCAGGCCAAGTCTTTGATGAAAGCCTGAATCCTATTGATCGGTCATTGGTACAGTTGACCATTTCAGGACCCGATGGCGATGAAATCCCTTTGACGTTAGGAGGACTAGGCAGTGGGCGCTATTTTGGCGATGCGGGCACGCTTCCACCTGGTAGTTACACCTATCGGGCAACGGCAAAATTGGGAGAACAAACATTGGGATCGGATGCAGGTGCCTTTGCTGTGGGGGCTTTAAGCTTAGAGTTTCAGGAAACTGCTGCAAATGCAGGTTTGATGCGGGGGGTGGCGCAACGCTCTAACGGGCTTTTTTTACATGCAAAAAATGCAGGGTCCTTCATCCAACGCCTAAAAGAATCGGGTAAAATAAAACCAACTTTTTCTAAACAAGAAACCGATCTGGAGCCTTGGACGCTGTGGTGGCTCCTGCTTATCCTTGTTTTGCTCCTCTCGGTGGAGTGGTTTCTGAGAAAACGCAATGGTCTTTTATAACATTTTCTCTTAATCTTATAAGATTTTGGGTGTTGAATAGGCATCAAAGAGCGTAATATGATTTCCCCTTGATTTATCGAGAAGTTGAATGGATGACTTTTTATGGCTACAAAGCCGATATCTGACCTTGCAATCCGGGACTACCGGGCTGTCCTTTGAGGCGCTCAGCCGTTTTTCTGAACCGCTGTGGGTTTTTTATGGCTTGGAAAAATCCGCCGTTCTGGATGAACTGGAATATGCCGAGGATTTAGACCTGATGGATACAGCAGTTTCTATCTTAGAATCTGCACGACTTTTTTGGGCCTATTTCAGAACACCAAAGGAAGAGAAAGCTGAAACGCTGGGAATGCTGGAAGACCGTATGTTGGGCGAAGCACCCGAACCGGAAGATCAGGAAGATTTTCGGGAACTGGTAGAAAAAATGGAAGCAGGGTTTAAGCGGTTTTCCAAAACTGCCATTCAACAGGCCGAGGAAAACAGCGGATATAAAACCCAAACCTTTCAGCAAGTCATTGAAGCCTTAGAAGCTGATCAGCCTACGCCAGCAACCACCGAAATTTTTCTGGCGGACGATGGCGATGACGACGTTATGGCACAGTCGCCCGATGTACTTGCTCGGTTTGCGGCTCCTTTGTTGGAAAAAATTGACCCCGCAGACCCCGATGCCTTTGATGAATCGTTTAGCAAAGCCGCCGACTATTGGGAGTACGCCCGATCACCTGAGTCCGAAAAACCTCGGCTTTTGATGGTGCTGAAACGTAAATATGCCAAAAAACCGGAAGAATTGGCTTTGATTGAAAACGAGGCCCAAATGATGAGTGAACAATTTGTCCGAATGTTTTCTGCAAAATAGACCATGCACAAAACCATCGCTTTCCCCGAGTTGGTGTTGCCGGACTTTTCGCTTTTCCCGAAAGGGGCTGGCAGTTTTAATTTTTTGTCTGGCGTTCGAAGACACCTTCACCAACACCCCGAATTAGGTTTTCATGAAATTAATACCGCCCAGTTCTTGCGGCATATTCTCCGTCAAGCGGGTTTAACCCCAAGTACTCCTCTTGGGAAGACAGGGTTTTTTGTGGATATTGTGGGGTTGCCTAATGGGCGGGCGGTGGGTTATCGGGCAGATATGGATGCACTACCCATTCAAGACCTCAAAAAAGTACCATACGCATCAAAAACAAATGGCAAGGCCCACTTGTGTGGGCATGATATTCATAGCACGGTAGCGGTGGGGGTGGCTTTGGCGCTATTGGCACGCCGTACATCTTTTCGGGGGAAGGTTCGGGTTTTTTTTCAACCTGCCGAAGAGACCTCGCCCAGTGGCGCGCCTCTAATGATTCGTGATGGTGTATTGAATGGCTTAGACGCTGCTTTTGCGTTGCATGTAGATCCGACTTTACCAACAGGGATGTTTGGTCTTAAAGTAGGGGCCTCTACGGCTGCCGCCGATACCTTTCAGGTGCGGGTTTCTGGCGAAAAAACGGGCCATTCCGCCAGACCTCATGAATCGGGGGATCCAGTTTGGATTATTACCCAGATCATGAATGCCTTATATCAATTAGTGGGGCGTATTACCGACAGCAGAAATCCGGCTGTTCTGACCATTTGCACGCTCGAAGCAGGCAAAGCCTTAAATGTTATCCCTAAAACGGCCTCTTTTGGCGGAACTTTGCGCGTGGCGGATCAGCAAGACCGCCTGAAACTCCGTCATCACCTGATACAGACCGTAGAACAGATTGGCACATTGTACGGTGCTATCCCCGAAGTTGCGTATCAGTTTGGCGCACCGGCCGTTATTAATGACCCTAGATTACACCAAGTGGTCTCAGAAACAACCAAACGGCTTTTTGGGAGCGAGGCCATATTCAAAATCCCGCGTCCAAGTATGGGGGCGGAGGATTTTTCACATTATGGCGAGTACCTACCCATTTATTTGGTCCGCTTAGGAACCCAAAGCAGTGCTTCAACAGCATTTCCGCTGCATGATGCCCGTTTTGATGCAGATGAGCACGCACTCCAGCCAGCCATTGAACTGATGACCGAGAGCCTGATTCATTTTCTGGAATCTTAGCGATATCATTCGGGATTTTTGTCAAATACCCCTATATTACACACCTGAATAATCCCCTTTCTATAATAGGAATGGGGTGTCTGATTGCTCCTAAGGGCTCTTCGAAGCCCAGAAACCTACGATCATGAAGCGTTTTGTATTTCTTCTGCTGGGGCTGGTGTGTATTATGCCCGCAAAAAGCGTCGCACAAGCCGTTCCCTTACCATTAGAGGTAGTCATTAACGAAATCCACTATAATCCGTCGGGTGCGGATGACTTGGAATTTCTGGAATTGTACAATATTTCCAATAAGACCTTTGATCTGAAAGACTTCCGGTTTAAGGACGATACGGCGACCATTCGTACCATTACCAATACCTCTACACTACTGGTTCCGGGTAGTTATGTGGTTTTGGCAAAAGACGGTACGTTGTTTCCTGCCGCCTACCCGGCTGCAAAAGCCCTTATCCCCCCTTCATGGCCAGCACTCAACAACGATTCCGAAGTGGTGACACTGCTCTATGGAAATACAACCATAGACCAAGTATCGTATCGAAGCTCATGGGGAGGGGCAGACGTTTCTCTGGAGCGGATTGATCCCAATAGTGCTTCAAACAATGCCGCTAATTGGGGTTCTTGTACCGATCCGGCAAAGGCCACCCCCGGCAAACAAAAC
Source organism: Bacteroidetes Order II. bacterium (assembly GCA_016788705.1). Taxonomy (NCBI): domain Bacteria; kingdom Pseudomonadati; phylum Bacteroidota; order unclassified Bacteroidota Order II.; species Bacteroidota Order II. bacterium. The sequence goes on along the minus strand of JAEUSQ010000039.1, from coordinate 160,593 downwards.
AGCATTTATAAACCCGATGTGGATCCTCCGAAGGTATTAATCGCCCGACAACTTACCAATACTACCGTACAGGTCGTTTTTAATGAACCCCTACTGGGGACATCCGTACGGCCTGCTGGTTTTCAATTGGGTGGTGTAGCAGCTAATGCTGTTGCCCTCAGTGCAGATGGGCTTTCCGTCACCCTTACGTTTGCAACAGTGACTGCGGGAACGTTAAGCATCACTGGCGTGCAAGATTTAGCCAAAAATGCCGTTTCTACCCTTCAAGTGACCCTTGCGCGATTCCCACAACCCGGTGAACTCCTTATCAATGAAATTATGTTCGACCCCCTGGCCGATACAAAGGACAATATCCCGGATCAAACCGAGTATTTTGAATTGGTCAATACTTCTACTGCTACTTTGGACATCACAAATTTGTTCTGGACCAATGCGCCGGATGAAAATGGAAAAGCAGATACTATTCGGGTCTCGGCTGGAAGCCGCTCTGTGGCGCCGGGCGGTTATGTGGTAATTTCTTCAGAATCTGGCTTTAATGCGGCAGCACCTGCCAGTACCTCGAAATTGGCGAAAGCATTTGGCGGAATTTTATTTGATGATCCTAATCTCACGTTTGTTCCCATAGATAGGACTTCTCTTAGCCTAACCAATTCTGGCGAAACCATTCGTTTGCACCGCCCCGACAAAACGGTTCTGGACGAAGTAACCTATTTGCCGAACTGGCATAACCCCAATATCTTGGTCACGAAAGGAGTGGCACTGGAACGTATAAGCCCTTTGGCAACTTCCAATAAGGCGAATAATTGGACAAGCAGCGCCGGACTTCAAGGAGGAACTCCCGGTAAGCGAAATAGTGTGTACACAACCGGAGAAGTGCCACAAAATAGTGGCAAGATCAGTATTGGCCCCTCTCCATTTTCGCCTGATCAGGATGGCAAAGACGATGTTGCCGCCATTTCATACAAACTCTCCACCGCCACCTCGTTGATCCGTGTCCGCATTTATGACAGTACGGGAAGATTAGTCCGTACACTTGAGGAAGCGGTTCTGGGTACACAAGAAGGAACCCTATTCTGGAATGGATTAGACGAGGCGGGCCAATCGCTTCGTGTAGGGATATATATCGTCCTCTTGGAGTCCGTAGATCGCACTACGGGTACCACCGAGGCATATAAGGCTCCCGTGGTATTGGCCCGAAGCTTCTGATTAGGTTATTCACTGGCCGTAGAACGACTTTGCAATTTCGTTCGGAACCCATTCGGGTAAGGCTGGTTAGAGGGCTAAATTAAAAACCAAGCCGAAATCTAAAAAATGAGTACCGTAATTGCAGATGCTCCAATCAAAATTACCACCAAGGCCGCCGAAGAAATCCGGAAAATCTTGGTAGCGAAGCAAATTCCAGAAGGATATGCCCTGCGCGTGGGGGTTAAAGGTGGAGGATGTTCCGGCATGTCGTATGTGTTGGGATTTGACAAAAAAAAGGAATTTGACCAATTGTTTGAAATAGAAGGCATTCAGGTGTTAATGGATAAACGCCACGGTCTGTACCTCTTAGACACCACGGTGGACTATCATGACGGGCTTAACAACCGAGGATTTATTTTCGATAACCCAAATGCCACCTCAACGTGTGGCTGTGGCTCTAGTTTTGCTGCCTAAGCATACAAACAGAGGCTAAAGTGTTGAAGGAGCGGTCGCAGTTGCCGACGCTCCTTTTTTTCAACAAACGGCGTTTTTTGGGGTTTTCCGTTTGTTATTGAACAGATCGTTTTGTAAGATCAATAGACCACTTAAACCGCAATTCTGCGGTGACACCAACATGGAAGGAAATTTTTCAAATAGGGTTCGGGATGTCATTTCATTCAGTCGCGAGGAAGCCATTCGATTGGGACATGACTATATTGGTACCGAACACCTGCTTTTGGGCATCATTCGGGAAGGAGAAGGCATCGCCATCAAAATTCTCCGAAACTTAGGATGCGACTTGCATCGGCTTCGCCTTGCCATCGAAGATACGGTACGGGCTTCTGGCGGGACGCTTACAGCGGGAAACATCCCGTTGACCAAACAGGCCGAAAAAGTTTTGAAAATCACCTACTTGGAGGCCAAACTCTATAAAAGTGAAGTGATTGGTACCGAACACTTATTGCTCAGCCTGCTTCGCGACGACGAAAACCTGGCCGCACAAATCATGCAACAGGCATTTTCAATTACGTACGACGGGGCACGGGCGGAATTAGATAGCATTATCAGCGGCGGCACTTCGCACGGGCGCAATAAGCCAATCGTGGGGAGCCAACGAAATCCGGAGAGTCGTAGCAATCGCCCTACTTCCGGCTCTTCAAAAGAAAGAAGCAAAATGGAAAAAAGTAAAACACCGGTATTGGATAATTTTGGCCGCGACCTCACCAAACTGGCCGAGGAAGGCAAGTTGGATGTGGTGGTGGGTCGCGAGCGGGAAATTGAACGTGTGGCACAAGTCTTGAGCCGCCGCAAGAAAAATAATCCTGTTTTGATCGGGGAGCCGGGTGTAGGGAAAACAGCCATTGCAGAAGGGCTGGCCCTCCGAATCGTACAGCGCAAAGTGAGCCGAATTCTCTTTGATAAACGCATCGTGACCTTGGACCTAGCAGGTTTAGTGGCAGGAACCAAGTATCGGGGACAGTTCGAGGAACGGATGAAAGCGGTAATGAATGAATTGGAGAAAAGTCCGGATGTGATCCTGTTTATAGACGAGTTGCACACCATTGTGGGAGCGGGCGGTGCTTCCGGTTCTTTGGATGCGAGCAACATGTTTAAGCCAGCGCTCGCCCGTGGCGAAATCCAATGTGTCGGGGCGACTACGTTAGATGAATATCGTCAATATATCGAAAAAGATGGTGCATTAGACCGACGCTTCCAGAAGATCATGGTTGATCCTTCGACGCCGGAAGAAACGGTAGATATTCTGAAAAACATTCGGTCAAAATACGAAGAACACCATAATGTACGCTTTAGCGATGAAGCGATCGAATTGGCCGTCAAATTAAGTGACCGATATATTACTGAACGATGTCTGCCAGATAAAGCCATTGATGTAATGGACGAGGCGGGTGCAAGGGTACATCTTTCCAATATCAAAGTGCCAAAAGAGGTGCTCGACCTCGAAGCAGAGATTGAAGGAATTCGGGAAGAGAAAAACCGTGTCGTAAAAAGTCAAAAATTTGAAGAAGCAGCACGCTTACGTGACCGAGAAAAAAGGTTGCTCGAAGACTTAGACCGCGCAAAAACCGATTGGGAGCAACGCGCAGAAAGTGAAGTCCATGATGTGAGCCTTCAGGATATTGCCGAAGTTGTGGGGATGATTACTGGGATTCCGGTAGATAAAATCGCGCAGGCCGAGGGCAAAAAACTCATGGAGATGGAAACGGCCCTGAAAGGCCGGGTTATTGGTCAAACAGAACCCGTTGAAAAATTGGCGCGTGCCATTCGTCGGACACGTGCAGGGCTTAAAGACCCCAAACGACCGATCGGATCCTTTATTTTCTTGGGGCCAACGGGCGTTGGAAAAACCGAATTGGCCAAGGTGCTGACTGAATATTTGTTTGATTCGCCCGATGCCATGATCCGGATTGACATGTCTGAGTACATGGAAAAATTTGCCGTCAGTCGGTTAATTGGTGCGCCCCCTGGATATGTGGGCTACGAAGAAGGGGGGCAACTGACGGAGAAGGTGCGGAGAAAACCTTATTCAGTTATTTTGTTGGATGAGATCGAAAAAGCCCATCCAGATGTATTTAATATTTTATTACAGGTGCTGGATGACGGTGTTTTGACAGATGGTCTGGGCCGTAGGGTGGACTTTCGGAATACCATCATCATTATGACCTCGAATATTGGGGCGCGTGACATTAAAAATCTTGGCAAAGGTATCGGATTTGCTCAGGAAAAGTCGCAAATTAATTACCAAAGCATGAAGAGCACCGTGGAAGATGCGTTGAAGCGGGTGTTTAATCCGGAATTTCTCAATCGGATTGATGATGTGATTGTCTTTCAACCATTGTCTAAAGAACATATCTTGGAAATCATTGATGTTATGGCCAAGGACTTGTTCCAAAGGGTTAAAGACCTCGGTATTCAAATTGCCTTTACCCCTCAAGCGAAAGAGTTTTTGGTAGAGAAAGGATACGATGCCCAATTCGGGGCGCGACCTTTACGCAGGGCGATACAGAAATATGTGGAAGACCCTATGGCGGAAGCCATTCTTTCGGCCAATTTGAACGAAGGAGACATTCTGGAAATCGCTTACCGCAAAGAAGAAGACGCAGAAGCACTCCTGTTTACGCCAAAAGACAAGACACCGCCCAAAAAGACAAAGCGGCAAAAGAAATCTGGTGACGAGGAAACTGCTGATAAGGCTATTGAAGATTGAAGGTAAAAGATGTATTTTAGTACAGGGGTCTCATTGAGATCCCTGTTTGCTTACCTAACCACCGTCGGTCTGCTATGTTATTCTGGAAAAAAACACCGCCCCCGCCTCCAAGTCCTGTTTATGCCCTTCCGGAGTTTGCTCCCTCGTTGCTTCGTTTTGACGAGTTTATCTTTACGTTTCATGAACCCCTGTTGTGTGAAGTACGGTTTGATACCGAAAAGGGATATGAAATTTCGTTCCCACCACTATTGATAACAGGGCGTGGAGAATCGTTCTCGGAAGCAGAAATGGCGTTTTCGATGCAGTTTTACTCGGCTTATCATAAATATGTAATCAGCCAACCCAAGACTTTAAGTGAAACCGGAAAACATTTTACAGAAGCCATTCGACAGTATTTGAGACACGTTTTTGTGGAAATGAGAATGGTATAAGACGACCAGAAGGACTCTTTTCTCTGAAAAACCGTGAAGCGCATGATGAAAAACTGCCTTCACATGGCTCCTAAATCAGTTGAATCTGACACTGGTCATGGAGAGGGAACCAGCAAGTAACTGGTCATTAAAGCGAAAAGCCGATTCATGTTTCTGTTTTAATCCCATACAGTACAGCAATGGGAAATAATGATCGGGTGTAGGGATGGCCATGCGGAAGGCGTGTCCTTGCCGCTCATAATGTAAAAGCGTGTCTAAATCCTCGTCATCCATTGCATTGTTTATTCGATTACGGGCTTCGTGTGCCCAATCATAGCCATAGCCAACCTCATTGACTCGTGAAAAGTCCACTTTGCTGAGGTTATGTACCAAATTTCCGCTTCCCACAATCAGAATACCCCGCTCACGAAGTGGGTACAAGCGTTTCGCCAATTCATAGTGATGGGAGGGCGCGCGATGATAGTCTATACTCATTTGTACAACTGGAACATCTGCCGCTGGAAAAAGATGCTTCAGCACACTCCAAGCCCCGTGATCTAAGCCCCAGTGCATATCCAATTGGGCGATACTTGGAGAAAGCAGTTGTTGGGCTTCAGCGGCCAATGCAGGACTACCGGGTGCGGGGTAATTCACCTCGTAGAGTGTGGGTGGGAACCCATAAACATCGTGGATGGTGCGTGGGGCCGGCATGGCTGTTAGGTGGGTACCATTCGTGAGCCAATGCGCCGAGATGCACAAAATGGCATGAGGTCGCGGTAGATTTTGGGCTTGCCTCCGGAAACCGACCACGAATTCATTTTCTTCGATGGCATTCATGGGGCTGCCATGTCCCAAGAACAGGAGTGGCATGGGCGGCGTTCGCGGAAAATGGGTACTTGCAGAGGCAAGGTCTTGGAGAGAACGCATGATGGTACGAAATATTAAGGCACAATAAATAAAAAAGCCTCCATCTAATAATAAAGGAGGCTTGTGGCGTGGGGGGGAATCGAACCCCCGACCTTAGGGTTATGAATCCTACGCTCTAACCATCTGAGCTACCGCGCCGAAATCAGATTGCCAAAATAGGTATTTTCCCGTATCTTGTGCAATACGTTCATCATCAAATCAAATTTTTCATGGACTGGGCGGACATTATTGGGCAAAAGCGGGTTAAGGAAACGCTTTTGCAGGCGCTTTCGTCTGGGAGGGTGGCACAAGCATACCTTTTTTATGGGCCAGAAGGGGTGGGGAAACAGGCAATGGGCTTGTATATGGCTGCTGCTTTACAGTGTGAGCCAGCATCATTGACCCAGCCCGAAACGGTTTTGGGGTTTCGGAAAGCACAAAAAGGGTTACACCCAGACATCCATGTTTTTTTTCCGACCCCCAAAGATATAGACGAAAAAGAAATCTCGGAAAGGCTACGGCTTTTGTATGAAAACCCTTATCGCCATGTGGATCCGGTAAGGCTTCCAGAGGTGGGAGTGGGAAAGAAAGGCGGAAAGCAATCGTTCTATTCTGTGGAACGCATCAATGAAGGGGTTAAACCGCGTGTGAAATACCATCCCAGTGAAGGACGTTTGCAAGTGGTTTTATTGTTGGAAGCGGACTATCTGCGCGTGGAAGCGGCGAATGCGTTCCTGAAAATTTTGGAAGAACCGAACGACCATACGGTGTTCATTCTGACATCGAGTAGGCCGGAACGGCTTTTGGCCACCATCCTTTCACGGTGTCAGCAAGTACGTTTTGATCCATTACAGACGGACGACTTGGCAACTGCCCTGCAAGACCATGCAGGTCTTAAGCCAGAAGAAGCCCAATTGTATGCCCGTATGGCCAACGGCTCATACAATAAAGCCCTTACTCTGGCTGCCGACACAGAGATTCGGGCATTAAGAGAACTGATTGTGGACTATTTTCGGGCAGTATATAGCCGAAATATCAATCAATTAGCAGAGTTTAATGAACGCATGGCAAAAATGGGCAGAGATGCCCTGAAAAATCTTATGCGGTTGATGTTGCTTTGGGTACGCGATCTCGCTACTTTTCAATCTTCCGGAGACGTTTCGCATTTGGTCAACGTTGATTTTTCGGACGTTATTATGCGCTTTTGTAATGGTGTTCCTAAGGCCCAAATGGCTTATATGGCCGATGTCTTGGAAGAAGCCCATAGCTTGATAGAGCGAAATGTGAGCGAAGCACTGATTCTTGTTGTTTTGCAGGAACGATTGTCTCAGGCCATGCGGGGGAATGCTACTGGTGCTCTTTATGTGCCGTTGGTTGCGGTAGATTGAGGGAACCGACCGTAGCGACTTGCGGTTCGATAGGGTATTATTCATTTTTAACCATAAAAATATGGCTTGTGGATCTTGTGGAACGGGCGGTTGTGGAAGTGGGGGGTGTAGCAGTGGTGGATGCTCAACCAAAAAAGGGGCTGGAACATGCCCGTCAATGTTTGCCCACGACTGGTTGAATGTGGTGGACTTGGAACGCCCTGGTACAGAGTTTGGGGTGTATGAAGTTGCATTTAAAGCCGGGCGTCGTGGCTTTTATGTCAATAACAATAATTTAGACATAGCCATCGGCGATCCAGTGGTGGTTGAGGCGGATCGCGGTGTAGATTATGGGAGCATCAACCTGACGGGCGAAATGGTACGTTTGCGGTTGCGGTCTAAAAAAACCGATCCTACAACACCTTTTCCGGGTATTATTCGTGCGGCCACGTTGGAAGACATAGAACATGCCGAAAAGCGGGCCGAGCGCGAAAGCACCTCTTTTGTCATGTGTCGTGACCTCATAGAAAAACATGATTTGATGATGCGGTTGGTGGATGTGGAGTGGCAGTTTGATGGAAATAAGGTCACGTTCTTCTTTACTTCCGACAAACGGGTAGATTTTCGCAAACTGGTTCGGGATTTGGCTGCCCGACTTTCTACAAGGATTGAACTTCGGCAAATTGGGGCACGAGATGCGGCTGCTCGTGTTGGTGGCCTTGGTTCATGTGGCAGGGAATTGTGCTGTTCTACGTGGCTCCAAGAGTTTAAGCCTGTCTCTACGACGGCGGCAAAATCGCAGAGTCTGCCCCTCAATTTAACACGGCTTAGCGGGCAATGTGGCCGGCTGAAATGTTGCCTAAACTATGAATTGGATCAATACATAGAAGCCCTAAATGAATATCCAGACATTGGGATTGGATTTAATAGTCCCAAGGGTCGTGCGTATATCACCAAATTAGATATTTTCAAACAATTGGTCTGGTACGAAGTACAGGACGGGAGTTTTGATACACTGCCACTCGCCGAGATACGAAAAATTTTGCGCATGGATACACCGGAAGGTCATGCACGCGCAAAACGACGGGTTTTTGGGCCGGGAGGGCAAGAAGAAGAGGAATTACGTAAATTAGAAGATTAATCGTCTTATGCGTTGGGAGGATGATGGCGCTAAAGTGACCTTAGACCTGCATGGTGTGCGGGTGGATGATGTCGAGGCTTTGGTTTTACGTGCCTTGCGGCTGGCTTTTCAATATGGCCGTATCAGCATGAAGATTGTACACGGCAACTCTACCAGCGAGACTTTGTACCGCAACCGGACCATCAAGTATCAGTTGTATGAACTGATTGAGTCTGGCGCTTTAGATGACTATATTTCCGATGAGTTGTATAGTGAAGGTTTTTGTACCCTGATTTTGCACCGTACAACCCATAAACCCAAAACGCACCGTATCAATCCTTTTGATGTCTTCCGATGATGTCTGTGGTTTTAGAGTGCAACCCGTAATCCCTGCATGAGTGAAAAATCGTACGGTTTCACCTTTGTAGGTGGTTGGTTATCGTAACGGAAGGATATTCCAGAGGTGAGGGCAATGTTTTTGGCTAATGTCACGGTCACATTGTTTTCTGCCAAAATGCGGAAGTCTTTAGGATGAATGGGTGCGATTTGGAAATAGCCGACCGTATTTAGGGATACTTGGTTTCCCAAGTCTATGTAAAAGGTGAGATAATTGGTGGAACGGAAGAGGCGAGTGGTTTCAGTAGGCTCATCTTTGATCTGTTCTACTTCGTACATCCCCCCAACACCAAGGTACATCCACAACCCTGATTTGGGATTTTGGCCCATTGGCGCATGGCTAATCATTTTCCAACGGAGTCCTGCTCCGGCTAACTGACGGTCTTGTAAACGGGTAAATTCGTTGTATTCTTTTTGTAGGAAGATCTCTGCTTTAAGTGGTTCTGTGACACGATAGAGGGCACGGACATGCCCAAAACCCTTATTGACATACCTGTTGTTATTAGAAATACCTCGCTCAAAATTGGCAACGAGCAGTAATTCGCGGGGCTTGCGTTCAAAATCGGTACGCCAAGTTCCACTAAGACGGGCAAAATCTGAATTCCCAGAGGCATAAGCAAATGCGGCCTGAAAGCTGTGGTTCCAACCAGGCTTGTCCCCAAAGACACGTAATCGCTCGGTGTTCACTTGGCTGAAGGCAATGGTAAAAAAGCCAAGCGCCAAGGTTTGTGTAAACAAATAGCGCTTCATATAAGTTTGAGGGCTTGGCCCAGCATTCTGATAAATGCACCCTTGGTAAGGGGTTTTTGTGAGGCCGGAAGCATTTTTCGGTACGGGGGCATCAGGTCTTTGGGCGTTATTTCTTGTGCTATGAGGCCCGGCTTAAGAGCATCGCATTTCGCACGGCTGCTCCACTTCTGGGCGAGTGCGGTTGGTATGTTTTTATCGGCTTCGAGAACCAAGGCATCCTCTTCGTTTAAGACACCCCTCAACGCTAATTTTTGGGTGGTGCTAAAGAGGGCGTGGCCTTTCGGAATGTCGTATAGAATATACAATTGGCAACCCGCACCAATAAGGATTTCTTGCACGAGGGACGTAGGGACCTGTGCAGGCGCGATGCCTTTTTGAAGGGCAATGGCTGCGATTGCACCCATTGCTTGTCCCATCAGCATAACGGCTGGTTGCAGACGCGTACAGCCATTTACAATGTGGGTAACTGCAATGCTTTTTTCGCCTACCATAAAACTGTCGTCCCCATTTTCTGGAAAGAATACCGAGGGCGGAATTTGGAAGGGACCATTGTCTGGATAATCTTCTATGAGGCGTTGCTCTATTGGCAGATTAGACTTGGCATGATGGTGGTCTATAAAATAATCGCCTACAGCAATGGCGTCTGGACGGAAGGGCGCCCGCTTATTGCCATTCACCGGAATCATGTCTTGTAACCGTAGCACATGTTGATTCACCAAACGACGGCTTTCCCGGATATATGGAATCATCGGTAGATGGTCTTTGGTAGGGTATTCATCGGTGGCTAATTGCCATTCGGGATGTCCGAGTCTGTTCTGCATGTATTTAACAAACTGGAGGGTGTGCAATTTCGCCGACTGTAATACATAGTTGCGGTAATACAAATCTTCAAAAAAAGCTTCGGCAATTGCATAATCATTAGAATGGTGGGGCCAGTTGAGTAAATATTTGTTATTGGGCAGGGCGGCATAGGTAATAAAACTTTGCCACGTATGAATGGTATGGTTCAGGACTTTTTTGTCGTTCAGGTCTGGCAAGTAACAATCCAACTGGGTGCTACACCGAAACATGTTGTCCCAATAGGATTCTTCTAAAGCACTAAAGGGCATGGCTTTGCCTTCTGTTGTTTTGACCAACGTAGCAGCATAGGTTAAATCCTGCATTTCCATATCGGCTACCAATGGCGCAGCGGCTTCTTCGTATTCGTGTTGGGCTTCTCGCCCCAATCGGTACTTCACGCCAGCTAATTTCATGCCATCGCCATATTCGGTACAATCCATAAATATCTGGCAGATTACCTCGGTTCTCTGGCCTTCTTTTGTACGGACGGTGATTTTTCGGTCGCGGCTATCGGTCTTTTCATATCCAATGACATCGGCCTCGTACAAGATTTTGAGGTTCGGCAATGGTTTTACCAAACTTTGCAAGGCGGCATGTCCAATTTTCGGTTCGTAGCAATAGAGACTAATCCAGCCCGTAAATGTTTGTTTTTCTCCGCCATAATGTCGGATTAGGTAATCTCGGAATTCCGCCACCAGGCCGCCACCAGCACCATATTTGTTGCCATCCAGAGCACTCACGCCAGCACTGGTGAGCATCCCACCAATCCACGGGGTATTTTCGATCACGGTTACATCCATACCCATTCGGGCAGCTTGGATGGCGGCACAAATGCCAGACGCACCACCGCCATAGATCAGTATTTGGGTTTCGAGACGCTGTGTGCCGCGATAAAAAGGGCCGATCACAAAAGGCAATCCTGCCAATGCAAACGAGGAAGACTGAATAAAATTCCGACGGTTCATGAGGTCTCCAATGCGGTTGAAGAAGGTTTTTTGCTAAGGTTACGGAACCAGGTGAAGTAGAGGCCAGCGGAAAAAAAGGCAAATACGAGGAAGGCAATCCCAAATTGGGCCCATTGTTTGGTGGGCAAAACCATCATCATAATAAACAAAGACATCTGCCATCCCATTGCAAAAGGAGTGGCCAAGAGGTCTTTACGGTTTTCGGCGTGGATGCTTTCTACTTCTTTTAGTGCTACAAGTGCCTTTACGGGCTTCCAAAAACCAAATGGGCGGGTTTGACGATAGAACTTGACGAGCGTGTCCATTTCGGTGGCGGGTGTAAGCAAGGTGGCCATGATACAAGCAATGGTTGTGATGCCTGCAGTAAGGAAAAACGTAGTAAAAGCATCTAATTGGAAGTCAAAAAGGCGTTGACCTGTAGAAAATAATAGACCCGTAACAACCCCGGCAGCATAGCCATATCCATTAAAACGCCACCAATACCAACGGAAAACGCCGGGAATGATCATTCCGATCCCAAATCCCATTAATAGCCAGTCCCAGACATCATTTAGGCTGTTAAAAAGGTAGGTGGTGACCAATCCTAAAATAACAACGACAACCGAGGCTACTCGGCTGTGCGTGATCTGGGCTTTATTCGTGGCATCAGGCTTTAAAAACCGGACATAGAGGTCGTTGACCCAGTATGCCGCACCGGAGTTCACCAATGCAACAAAGGTACTCATGGCCGCTGCCATTAATCCTGCCACCACCAGTCCTTTTAGTCCAACCGGAAACAGATTCATCATCACTACGGGGAGTACGGCTTCCGGATTTGCGATTACATTGCCTTCGATGCCCCAGAAAATACCTAATATGGCGATACTAATGACAAATGGCCAGCGGAAAGACAGCAGAAACACCCAGAAAACACTCAGAAGACCCACTTCACGTTCGTTTTTGGCGGCATAAAATCGTTGTGCAATATATCCACCAGCGCCACTTGCGCCGTCCAGAACGGTTCTAAATAAATAATAAAGGGTAGCCAACCCCAAAATATTATACTGTTCATATGGGCCTTTGGGCAGACTTAAAGACCAACTGGGTAGCAATTGCGTCCAAGAGGCAAGAGTCGTTTCAATTTCCTGAAAACCTCCGCCTTCAATTGGGACAGATACCGTGAAAGTTTCGGGCAAGGTATAGGAAACCATTACCCGTATCACCACATATATAATGGTAATGAGAATCAGAACGCCCTGAAAAACTTCCGTATAAACCACCCCATATAGACCACTCAAAACAGCATAAAGTAAAGAGATGGTAATCATGATGATCATGCCATAAAGCGGATCAATTCCCAACATCTCTTTAAAAAAGATGCCGCTTCCGGTATTAAAGTAGGACAATGCCCAGACGGTAAAAACCAATGCAGAAATGGCGGAAAGAAGCCTTGCAAGCTGGCCTTCTTTTCCTGTACCAAAGCGAAATTCCATCCACTCTGCGACGGTCATAACATTGCTTCGGCGGTTCCATTTGCCCGTGAAAATCATCAGGAAGGCGAGAATGAGGACCACATCGCCACGAATGCCAATAAAAATCCCTTGAACCCCCAATACGTAAACCATTGCTGCGATAATCATCGTACCGCTCACGTCCAAGTTAGAGGCCATTCCGGATGCGCCCAAGGCCCACCACGGCAGGTTGTTATCGCCGAGGAAAAAGCTGTTGGTATTGCGTGTGGCAAGGCGTTGAAAATAATAGCTGATGCCGACGAGGATGGCGAGGTAAATACCAACGATGCTATAATCTATCCAATGCATGGGTAAAGGGGAAAAAGATGAAAGAATTACTTGATCAAGGTCATTTGTCGAATTAAGGCACCTGTGGGGGTTTCGAGGCGATAATGGTAGTGACCACTAGGAAGGTGTTGTGCATCCACTACCACCTGATGTTCGCCAGCAGTTAACAGCCGGTTATCTACCAAAGTACCTACTCGTCTGCCCAGCATGTCGTATAAGGTGAGGCGTACCGACTCGGTTTTCTCCAATCGGAAGCGGATGGTGGTGGTTGGATTAAAAGGGTTTGGGTAATTCTGGTCTAAGTCAATTTGTTGGGGCAGCCCTGGGTCGCGGTCTATTGGTGTGCGGAATTGTATTTGTACTTCTGGAGATTTTTTACGGTTGAGCTTAAACATAACCGCATCGGCATAGACGGCGCCTCCATCTGCCACATCGTCTGCAAATACCACAATTTCAATGTCTTTTCCGAAAACAGCCGGAATGCCGGTTAGTTTGACCCAACGGCTATCAGCGGACACTTGATTGACAAATTCGGTATATTGTAATCCGTTATTGTTCTTGATGCTATATGGTGCAATCTGAGAGGCATCGCTACGTCCACCAGCAACCCAAACAAAAACATCAAAAAAGCCAGAATAGGGCGGGCTAAAGCGGTATGTAATGACAGGATTTGTTCCTTGTTTGCCACGTAGTACCGCTCCCGCGTATCCGGCTCCGGCGTTGGCTTCCCATGTGCCCGATTTAAGGACGGTGGCATCCGTTTCATTTTGAATGGTTGGAATGGGACGCCAGACGGAGTTCCGGTTGGGCATAACGGCGGGTTCTTTGTAGAAGTACTTCCGCAGAGAATCAGCCAAAAACTGGTTTTGTGCGCCCATGCCTTCATAATAAAAAAACACCTCTCCCATCACGCCCAAGTTTCGGTGGTAGTTGACCATTTGCCTTACCAAATTGGGACCATTGATCTGAGAAGCTTTTGTGACAATCCCTGGGGAAATTTTATGCTTATATGTCTGTTTTACATAACCGGAAGATGTTGGGGTAGCACCGACCATCTGCCCAACAATGCTCTGATATCCAAAAAGATCATATCGGTAGGCTTGTGGGTGTACCAAGTCCACATAGGTGGAATCCAGCCACCGGGTCCAATCCTGGAGATACTCGTATTTGGCAAAATCCAGAATGGAAGGAGACATGGAGACGGTCAGATTGGGGTCTTGTTTTTTGACCATTCTATAAAGTTTACCTAGGAAAGTGGTTAATTTGTCTGAGCGCCACTGCACCCAATCGGGGTCTTTTTGGAAAGTTGGAGGGGCAATCCCGTTGTGTTCTCGTTTATAGAGCTGAACCGTGTATTCATCATAGCCGCCTTCCACTGCCATTGCAGGCAAGCGGTCATCTCCTTGTATGCCATCCACATCGTAGTTTTCGATCACCTCCTTCATCAAGTCGAGCATGAATTGTTGAACGTCTGGATTAATGGCTGCCATCCAGAAAAAACCGTTTTTATTCACGACTTTGCCATTCGTGCCGAGAGTTGCCCAGTCCGGCTTAGCATTTACCAAAAACCCATTAGAGGCAAAACCATATTCAAACCACGGAATGACCTCCATTCCACGGCTATGTGCTTCCACGATAAGCTCGGCGAGTGGATCCCGTTTTTGAGCAGCAAAGGCTGGATCTAACCGCCGTTCGGCTCCGAAATGGCGTACCATTACATTGCTTGGAAAGAGGGTGTAATCCTTGTTCCAGACTACTGGAAAAATGACATTAAAGCCGTTTTGGGCAAGATAATCTAATCCACGGGCAATATTTTCCCGAGAGTTTAAGATATCCGACGCCACGTTCGTAATCCAGACACCGCGTACTTCTTTTTTATAGACGGGCAAAGATTGACCTTGCACAGGTGCCGCATTTTTGGATAGGGTAAGGAAGATTAGGAAAATGGACGCAAATACACGAATTGGCTTACTCATGGCGTATCTTGTATGATAAACTATTGGGATAAATTACCCGATAAGGATAAGGAACGAGGATGGTTAACCGCAAATAAAATTTGTTAATAGGATGAACTATTCCATTGTCGCAAGCTGCTTGCTGATCATTTTCGGCAGTTTGGGGCTGGGTTGCTCCACGATCAAACCCTCCATACATGGAAAAAATTGGGGATCTGGTGAAATTCGGGGCGTTTGGCTAACGAACATTGATTCCGAAGTGATGTTTACACGTCAGAATATTCAGGTGGGCATCAAACGTCTTGCCGATGCGGGATTTAATGTGGTATATCCGGTGGTCTATAATGACGGTTATACCATGCACCCCAGCAATGTAATGGTGAAGTATTTTGGGGAGGCGAACCGTCAAGATTCCGTTTTTGCGGCGAATCGCATAGATCCATTGGCCGAAATTATTCGCGAAGCCCAAAAATACAACCTAAAAGTGATTCCTTGGTTCGAGTTTGGATTTTCCAGTTCATACAATCCGCCTGATAATATTCTGGCGAAATATCCACAATGGGCTGGGCGTGACCGTGAGGGGAATATTCTTAAAAAAAATGGCTTTACGTGGCTCAACGGCTTTCATCCGGAGGTGCAGCAATTCGTTTTGGAGATCATTCAAGAGGTTATAGAGCGGTACAAAGTGGATGGGATTCAAGGGGATGACCGCCTTCCAGCACTCCCGTCCTCTGGTGGCTACGATGATTACACGGTCTCGTTGTATCGCAAAGAGCATAATGGCGAAACTCCACCCCATGATTATAAAGATCCTGCTTGGCTCCAATGGCGTGCGGATAAACTCTCAGATTTTGGGGGACGATTGTACCAAATGGTAAAGTCTCAGAACCCAAACCTCATTGTTTCGCTTTCTCCTAGTATCTATCCGTGGTCTTTAGAGGAATATCTGCAAGATTGGCCAGAGTGGATTCGGCGTGGCCAAGTGGATATGCTGCATCCACAAGCGTACCGATACGAAATTGAGCGCTACAAAAGTACCATTGATGACATGATTCGGGAGTCAGGCTTAGACCTGAAAACACGGAAAATGATCATGGCTCCGGGTATCTTGATCAAGGCTGGGCCTCGGTTTAATGACCCCGTGTATGTGAAAGAAGCCCTCCGCTATAACCGTGAAAAAGGCCTGCACGGTGAGGTATTCTTCTTCTACGAAGGACTTTTTGAGCAAAATCAACATCTTGCCGACTCCTTGCGGGCGTCTTTTTACAAAAAATCGGCACGTTTCCCGAGAAAGTGAGTTGGAATGATGGGTATTTCCGGAGTTTTTGTGTTAAAGCCTTTAGGAATCGGCGTTTTTTACTTGGCAAAATCTAGCACTAAGCGTCCAGGATTGGTCAATTTGGTTGTGGTAAAGGTGGCTTTTTTCTTCAGGCTGATGATATAGCGGATGTCGCCTTCAAAGAGGTCATAGACTTTCACACTTCGCAAGATGGGTAAGTTAAATTGTTTTTTGCCCACGCTGCATGTATCCATGGGCGTATGCCAAAATGCCTCCACAAAAAACTTTCCGGTCACTTTTTCTGGTTCGCCCGATGGTCCAATAAATGGGGGCTTGGCATAGGCCAAAGACTCAATAGGAGGAACGGTATCTCCATAAAACTCAAAAACGAGCCGATCAAATTTGGGACTAGAGGATGCACGGATGACTTTCACCGCAGAACCATCGCACACCTGTGCAAGGGTTACATTGGCCGAAGCAAATAGAAGTAACCATATAAAAAATATTCTTTTCATATCATTATGGAAGAATGTTTAAAATGGTTCTATCATAGAATCTCCTGACGGATGACTTGTTTAAATTCTTGTTGCCCATTGGAGAGCAAGAGGGTAAAATCCCAAAGTCCTTTCGGCATAAGTTTTAGCTTACTACTCATTTTTCCGGGCTGGAGATCGGTGATTAGGGACGTCTCGGCTTTGATGGTGGTACCAACACGTTCGGCTTTAAGTTTTCCAGAGAGATTTTGCAACGGATTTCCGTCTCGGTCGGTAATCATGAAGACCAATGTGGAGACCTGTGCTGCGGTATTTTGTATGGGAAGCAATGTTACCTGCCAGCCTAATTTTTCACTCTCATGTATTAGGGCGGAGGATTTGTCAAAATCGAGGGCTTTTTTATAATAATTGTCCACCACTTTCGCCCCACCGTCATAATTGGCGATGAACAACACACTGATGCTCCCAATCATGGTAATAGCCAAGAGGGCAATGATAAATATAGGCCAGCGATAATAGCCTTTTTCGTTTGGAGCAGGCATAAGTCTTTAGGGAAAGGTTAAAAAAGAGAACGAGGTATTATAGAATACCTCGTTCTTTGATAATATAAGCAACACGATGAATGCATAAGCATCCAACATATTATTTTTGCACAGACGGTCCAAGCAAGGTAAAGTCAGACACGTTCTTATATCCATTCGAGAAGGTGACCTCGAATTTTACCGGAACCTGATCTTTTCCAGTGAAGGTGGCATTTGGAACCGTAACAAAGGTATCCACCCGCTTCATTTCACCTGCTGCGAGTGCTGTTACAGGTGCACCTACAACAATAATTTTTGCATTTGCAGGAGACAGGGCTTTGATTGTGAAAGTCAGATTTTCGCTACCTTGGTTGTGTACGCGGAACCGAATCCGGTTCGCCACTTCTTGTGGGGTCATTTGAATGAAAGGGGCGCCAACATCGCGTCCGACATTTACATCAATCGGTTTACGCATCGCCAATAAGGAAAACAGGGCCACGAAAATCGCAAGAATCAAGGTGGAATAGATGATGGTTCTTGGACGAATAATCTTGGTAGGTGTGCCTTCAATTTCGTGTTCCGAAGTGTAGCGGACAAGTCCCCGTGGCTTTCCGATGCTGTCCATGATCTGGTCGCAGGCATCAATACATTGGGTACAAGCAATACATTCCAATTGCAGTCCATCCCGAATGTCAATCCCTGTTGGGCATGTACGGACACAAGCTGCGCAGTCAATGCAATCGCCTTTGGCCTCAATAAGCCCTTCGGCTTCTTGCTGTAGGGCCTTTTTCCCGCGTCTGGCGCGTGGCTCTCCGCGTCCAGGGTCATAGGACACAATCATTGAATCTTTGTCTAAGAGTACAGATTGCATCCGGGCGTATGGACATGTGACGGCGCACATTTGTTCACGGAAATACCCAAAGTCAAACAGCATCAGGGCAGTCGTGCCAGCCATCAGGATGAAAAAGCCAATGTTATCAAAGGGTGAACCTTGCATCCATTCTGCTAAGCGATCCCAACCGACAAAGTAGGAAACAAAAACGTTTGCCAAGGCAAAACTTATCAAGAGATAGAGTACAAACTTGACGGCTTTTCGCCAAAAGGTATCAAACGTCATGGGGCTATTGTCGCGCCGCCGCCGAACATGCTCTGGCCCTTCCAGAAAGCGCTCTATTGGGCGGTAAACAAATTCCAAATATACCGTTTGTGGGCATCCCCATCCACACCAAACCCTACCCAGAAAGGCCGTTCCTATGATCACCGACAAGATGCTTCCAACCATAAAGAGCAAGAGCAGGAAGGTATCGGTCGGATAAAACATCAGGCCAAATAAAGCAAATTTCCGGTGGATAAAGTCAATCAAAACAGCGGGTTGACCATTGATTTTGATTATTGGTAACGATACAAAAAATACAATCAACAACCAACCTACCACCAAACGAGCATTGTAGAACCTTCCAGAGGCTTTGATCGGGTACATCCATTTGCGTTTACCCTCTTTCGTCATGGTACTGCTGGCTGCCTCTGGTGCGTCGAGTATTTCAATGTTTTCTATTAAGAACTTAGACATGGTTGTGTTATGTTTTTATTTAGGCTTGGCAGAATAGCAAAGCCTATTGTATCGTACCGCTCTTTAGGCCACCGGAAAAAACATCTGTTATTGTTTTGCAGGTGCTACAGGGGCATCTGCGGCGGGCGCTACAAATTTTTCACCTTGTGGTGCTTTTGCATTGGGCGGGTTGGTTCCGGCCAAGCTATACACATAGGCAACCAAAGCCGCACGATCGGTGCTTGAGATCGAGGCTTCCCATCCGGGCATTCCTTTTTCGACAAAGCCTTTTGTGATGGTATTAAAAACTGCCACGCGGTCGCCGCCATGCAGCCAATATTCGTCTGTTAGGTTTGCACCAATTCCACCTTCGCCGTTGGCGCCGTGACAGGCCACACAATTGGTCGTATAAACGGTTTTTCCTTTAGCAGCTTGGGCTTTGTCATCCGTAAAGCCTTTTAGTTTTTCTTCTGTAACGTCTTTACCAAAGCCAGACTGATCCGCTTTTGCACGTAGTGCATTTACTTCTTCAAGCCCGGCAGTCAGGTCTTCTTGATAGGTGTCGCGATCATAATAAATAATCACATAAATGGCAGACCAAAAAATGGTAATGACAAAAATAAGTGCCCACCATCCGGGCATCATGTTGTCATACTCCTGAATGCCATCATAGGTGTGGATGACAACGTCCACATTTTTTTTGGGTTTATCGGTATTTGGCGTACTCATGTTGAAAAGATTTAAATTGCAAATGGTCTGTTAATTGAGGGCGAAAGCATTAGCTACCGGGTGTTTTGGGCACGAAGGCATCCTGAATCGTGCCGTCATCCAATGGCAGGTTTTTGGCTGCCGACCGTTGTGACTTGGTGTAGGCAGCCATCAAAATGGAGGCACTTACAAACGCCACAATAAATGCGAACAGCGCAACTTCGGAAAGACTACCCACTTCGAGGGCGCGAATGACTTCCTTCATCATGGCTTATGACCCTCCATTGGTTGTGGATCCGGAGGCACTGGCGGTCGGCGCTGCTTTTAGGTCTTTTCCAAGGCGTTGTAAATAGGCCACTACTGCAACAATTTCCTTGCTTGCCAAGCCTTTGGGGCCTCCATTTGCGGCTACATCATCTGCAATGACTTTCGCTTGTTCTTTTGCCAATGAAACGGCATTGCTAACTTCGCGGTCCGAATAGGGAACACCAAGGGTACGAAGCCCCGAAAGATGCGCGGAGAGACTGGAAAGGTCTAAGTCGTATTCCAACAACCAGTAATAGTTTGGCATCAGCGATCGCGGACTCGTTGAGCGGGGGTTTTCCATGTGGCGGACATGCCACAGGTTTGGGTACTTCCCACCTACACGCGATAAGTCTGGGCCTGTCCGTTTGGATCCCCAAAGGAACGGATGGTCATATACAGATTCGCCCGGCTTTCCGTATTCTCCGTAGCGTTCTAACTCGTCACGGAACGGACGAACCATTTGCGAATGGCAGTTTACGCAACCTTCTCGTTGATAAATATCACGGCCTGCTAATTCGAGCGGTGTTAAAGGTTTTACGGTGCTGATGGTGGGAATATTGCTTTTCACCAGAAACATAGGTGCAATTTCGATCACCGTACCTACCAAAATGGAAAGCAGGGTGAGTACAGAGAAAAGGATCCAAGCACCTTCTATCTTACGGTGAAACGTTTCTTTGTGCGTACTCATAATGGTTTTGGATTTTAGCGTCGGAAGGAGGAAGAAGGTGTCCCTTACCCCTAAATTTCACCCTCTTCCCTTCACGACGTTTTTTTTGAAAATCGTTTTGAAATATAAAGAGCAGCTTAAGAAGCTACCGCAAGGGTTACTTCGGTGTCTGGTAATTCTTTGGGTGCGCTGCGAACAGTCATAAACATATTGACCAGCATCAGAATGGCTCCTGTCAGATAGAGGGTGCCACCAATGAAGCGTGCCCAATACATCGGTACAATCTGTACAACCGTCTCCATAAAGTCTGGATACATCAATCGTCCTGTCTCGTCGAAAGCACGCCACATCAAACCTTGGGTAACGCCCGATGCATACATGGCGAAAACATAGAGCAACATACCAATCGTACCAATCCAGAAGTGGGTGGTGGCCAATTTTTGGCTCCAAATTTCGGTTTTCCACAACCGAGGCAACAGCCAATAGATCATCCCGAAAATCATAAATCCATTCCAGCCTAAGGCGCCAGCATGTACGTGACCGATAATCCAGTCCGTATAGTGTGCAAGTGCATTAACCGATTTTACCGAGAGCATGGGACCTTCAAAGGTGGACATGCCGTAGAAGGTAATCCCTAAAACATACATTTTGAGGACAACACTATCGCGTAGTTTATGCCAAGCACCACGAAGGGTAAAGAGACCATTAATCATCCCACCCCAACTTGGCATCCATAGCATCACGGAGAACGTCATCCCCAAGGTTGCGGCCCACTCAGGAACAGCGGTATAGTTCAAGTGGTGTGGGCCAGCCCAGATGTAGATGAAAACCAATGTCCAAAAGTGGATGATGGAAAGACGATAAGAAAAAACGGGGCGCTCAGCGGCTTTGGGCATGAAATAATACATCAAGCCCAAGAAGGGGGTGGTTAAGAAGAAAGCCACTGCATTGTGCCCATACCACCATTGAATCAGTGCGTCTTGAACACCTGCATATAGGGAGTAGCTCTTAAAGATACCCACGGGAAGTGCCATGCTATTGCCCAAGTGAAGAACGGCAACAGTGATGATGGTCGCAATGTAGAACCACAAGGCCACATACATGTGTTTTTCGCGACGAATGGCTAACGTACCAAAAAAGTTAATCGCAAAAATAACCCAGACCACGGTGATGGCGATGTCAATCGGCCATTCCAATTCAGCATATTCTTTGCTGGTGGTGAGTCCAAGAGGTAGGGTGATCGCTGCCGAAACAATGATCAATTGCCAGCCCCAAAATTGGATTTTGCTCAGCATGTCGCTAAACATTCTGGTTTTACATAGCCGCTGTGTGGAATAATAAATGGCCGCAAAAATACCATTTCCTGCAAAAGCAAAAATCACTGCGTTGGTATGCAGCGGTCTTAGGCGTCCGAAGGTGAGGTAAGGACCTAAGTTGGCTTGGTATAAGGGCATTTGAAGGGCAATGATGACCCCAACCAACATCCCTACAACTCCCCAGATGGCAGTTGCCCATAGGAAATAGCGTACTATTTGGTCATCGTAAGAAAACGAGACTGTACGCCCAGTGTACTGTTCACTCGCGCTGCCTTCAGCTACGGTAACAGATTCGTTTGGCGTTTCGTGTGCTTGCATTATCGTTATTGCCGGTTTGGTGAAACAGGAAGGCCTAAGCCTTGCTCAAAAATCCGGCATGGCTGTTTCATAAAAAGAACGGAATGGTTGATGTGAAGTGTAGGTCAGGATCGTACAAAGGGGGTAGGGAAAATGCTTACATGGGCAATTATAAATAGACAGATTTTTTTCGTGTGATCCCCAAGCCAGGGGAAAGGCTTTCCCAAAAACAGCAAGGCGGGCAAAGAAATATTTGTGGTAAGTATTTAATTTACATAATTCTATACCAAGTTGTTTATTTGGTGTAAGGGTGTATTATAGCTCCAAAGTTCACTTGTCGCACCGTTGTGACCTTTGGGCGTGTGTAAGGAACTTTTGTAGGGAAGCAGGGATTTTAGGCCCAGTATGTATGCGTGAAATAGGAGTTAAGGCAAATTTAAGTAAGAACGACATTTGTCCTATGGTGTAACAATCTTTAATGATTGAACACGAATAAATCAGCATACACACGCAAGCAATTGACCTATCGTAGAAAAAATAGCTTATAATTATGAATTGGTTTTTATTCCGCTCTTCATCTTGGTTTTTGGCGACATGCCTTCTTTTCGCTGCTTGCACTCATCCAGTGGGTACGCCTACAGAAGAAGTGAGTCTTCGTGTTGCACCAGCAACTTGGGTTGTGCATGATACCACTTGGACAGAAACCATCCGACGTACTGATGCTGAGTGGAAATCGCTTCTTTCGGCGGATCAGTACCGAATCACACGCGAACATGGTACCGAACCTCCTTTTTCCCATCCATATAATAAGGTGCATGAAAAAGGAATTTTTTATTGTGCAGATTGCGAAAATCCATTATTTACTTCCGAAACCAAATTTGATTCTGGAACGGGTTGGCCCAGTTTTTGGAAGCCGTATCACCGCAAAAGTGTAAAATTGACAAAGGACCATTCGCTTGGCATGGTTCGGGAAGAGGTCTCGTGTGCCCGATGCGGTGCCCATCTTGGTCATGTGTTTGATGATGGCCCCGCTCCCACAGGCTTACGTTATTGCATGAATGGCTTATCTTTGAAATTTCAAAAGGAAATACTTACCAGTAAATTAGAAAAAGCCGTTTTTGCACAAGGTTGTTTCTGGTGTGTGGAAGAGATTTTTGAGAGCCTAAAAGGGGTAAAAGATGTTGTTTCCGGTTATGCAGGCGGAACAGAGCCGAACCCAACCTATGAACAAGTTGGCAGTGGTAATACCACACACGCCGAAGCTGTGGAAGTAACCTATGACCCATCCGTCATCTCCTATTCCCAATTGCTAAACGTGTTTTTTCATGCGGGCGATCCTACACAAGTAAACGGGCAAGGGCCAGATAGAGGCACACAATATCGTTCTATCCTTTTTTATAAAAATGTTGCCCAAAAAAGTCAGATAGAAAGTTATATGCAACAACTTACGGCTTCCGGAAAGTTTAAGAAGCCTTTGTCGGTTCAGTTATTGCCCGAAATGCCTTTCTATAAAGCAGAATCGTACCATCAAGACTATGTTCGGCAACATCCCGAAAATCCGTATGTGGTCAATGTTTCGATTCCTAGATACCGGAATGCGATCCGGCATTTCCCGGAGTTGCTTAAGACTTCATCTGTCAATTAAGGCAATATAGTAATAGATAATTTTGGGTTGTTATTGAAGCAATAGTGAGAGTCAGTTTGCATTTTGTATCAGAAAATTTTCTGTAAGACCTCATTCGCTACCAGATAAGGTGTGTTTGAATATTATTGAAAATACCCAAAACTATCCGTTTCTTGCGAATTGTTTTTGAAACAATATTATACAAGTGGCGTTTTTTACAAAACAAGTCAACCTTTGAAGTATTTATGCCAGTACGCGATATTTATCACAAATCTGTAATAGAAGCATCAGAAGCTGATATTTGAATTGGGTCGTTACGGATGATCCTTTGAAGATTACATTTGAAACCCAAAAATGCTATATGGATCTTGGTGCGGAAAAAAACATGTTGATTGCCGATCAAGAAGATAAATAAATTGCTCTGTTGGAGTAACAAGTTTTTTGATTCCGTCTTTAGTTTCCAATTTACACGATCCTCGTGGGCGGTTTTTTTGTTTACCGTTCGGTCGGTTTGTCAACATATTCCCAAATTCCTTGAAGTTATGGCTTTGCTTAGCGATCAATCCTAGGCCGATTTGGAAGACGAACTTCACTATGTGTACCGAGCTGTCCTTTCTGTGAATGATTTTGAATTTTTGATCCCCCAAAAAGTCGCAACCACCGGTAAGGCCAAGGCGATGTAGGCGGCAAGAATAAGCAGACACCGCCTTGCAGGGGTCTTCAGGTTGACGGCTTCGATGTCATACCCCTCGCTCTTCAACGCTTGAACATTCGTTCTATCTTCCACTTCATTAGGTACGTCTGGGCAATCGCTTTGCGGCCTTTCAAGCTCGAGAGGAAGAAGATGGCTTTGTAGCCTGCCTTGCTGTTCCTCTTTAGGCACATCACGAATGTGTAGGGGATAAAAAGCCGTTCTATCGTCGTAGCCGAAACCTTGCCCGTGCGAAGGCATTTTGCCCAAGCCTGGTCGTATTATCCCCGTTCTATGCCACCTCATAATCTCTTTTTTTAGACGCTTAATAAAGTTTATCTTATTACTTATTAGTGATTTAAAATAATACTTATTCACTTATTCCCTATCTGCAATTAGGGTCATTCCCTCAGGGAGGACATGGCTATCTTGTCTGTTTGGATGCCTACCCTTTTGTTTTACGGGAATAGGCGGAACGAAGATAAATGCTATCGCTTACTCAAAAAAAGTATAGGGCGATGATGTGCAATGGTTTATATACAGGTACTTGGCGAAGAATCAAAGGCATGTCAGAGGTCATTTTCATTCGTTGAGCAGTTCTTCGTCTTAATAGATTTCTGTAATACCTCGTAGTTATGCTCTTCAAAACTATCCATCAACCTACATAGAGTGTTTGATTGTGATTTTATCAACATAAACATAAGCTTTTCTTTTGCTGTCTTTCCTTACAACGTATTAAAATTTCCTCCTACAAGATTAATCCCATGAGTTCGTGCAACAGATAGAATAAAAAGAACGATTTTGACGTGTAGCAAATGGTTACGCTTATGAAACACCTATTGCTACTTTCGCTTGTTTTGGGTCTATTTGGTTGCCCTTTAATCCCGAATGGGGGTGATCCCTTTTTGTATTATCCCTACCCACAAAGTATAGCCGTGAATTTGGAATCCTCGGACGGGAAACGTCCGGTACAGGCTCCTGCCATCTTGTTAGGGAGTATCGAAGCATGTACTGGTACACTACGGGAAATGGTGGTTTACTTTGAATCCTCGGAGGACTTGGTGGTGGAAACACCCGCTCCGGCTCCTATCACTCAACTTGCAGAAAGGGAAAAACGAGCCTGGTCTATCCAAATTAATAAAGGAAAAGGGAAACCCGACGCAGGCGGCTCTTGGGTTAGGTTGCGGGTGGTGTATAAGCCAGACTACCAGCGATTATTGACCATTGTCTCGGACGAAGTACGTTATCCACATGCCGAAATTCGGGAAACTTATCGCGCCGGAACATTGCGAAGCATGGAGGCAGAAATGCTTGCAACCGATGCCGCACGGCTGTTTTTTGAATAATTTTTTGGGAGTAATGTTATGAATACAGCCATTGATTCAGATACCGGAAAGAAAACCTCATTCTTCGGCATGGTGTTTGGCATGATGGCCGCACCCGGACAGGTTTTGCAAAAATCCCTCTCAGAAGTATCATGGGGGTTGGCCTATGGGGTTTCTGGCCTGGCTTTTCTGCTATTTTTCCTACAAACGGGCTTAGACTTAATGCGTGCCGGACGAATGGATAGTGAAGAAGTGGTGCTTTTGTCAGTTTTAGGACTGTTTTTTGGTACGATCGGGGTGATTTTTGTGGGCTTTGTGGCTTGGGCGGGCATACAAGGTTTGGGGCACAAGCAAGTTTTGCCAGATGTATTGCGGGCTTTTGCATTGGCATATAGTCCTACGTTGATTTATGCAGTTTGTGGCTTGATAGTAAATTTAGTTTTGGAGTGGAATACAGCGGTGGCCTTTGGGGTGACAGGGCTTTTATGGGCACTCAATCCAATTTCGGCCACCATCCGACATTTTTGTGAAGATAAAATATTGCCCGCTGTGGTTCTGACCACCCTTTGTGGCCTGCTTATGCTAATCGGTTGGGCATTTTTGGGAGGAGCGCAATGAAACAACAAACAACTCTTGGCGCTGCATTCCTCTTTAGTGTTTTTGGTTTTTTAGCGGCCATAAATCACGAAGCCGGATGGTTGCTGGTAATGCTCTCTCTTGTATTTGGAACGGTGGGCATTGGTGTTTTACAAATACTTCTGACGAAATACAACGAGATGATCCGCGAGAACCCCGAAATTGGGCAGGCAGCGGCCCGGCAAGGTTTAGCATTTTTTGTGCCATTTGCTATTCTGGCCATTGCCTCGGATGTTGTATTTGAGTGGCATGCGGCACAGGCATTTTTTTCGGCAGGATTATCGGCAATGGGCGCATCATGCGGAGCTTATTTAATTTCTAAAGGTGCATCCAAATTTGGTGGCTTTGTGATTCCGATGGCTTGGGCTTTTTGCGGATCGGCCATTTGGATGATGATTACAGTAGCACTCTCCTAAAACGAGTCTTTTTGGCTAAACGAAGACTATTTACGCAGGAATTGTATGGAAACAAATAACATCCTTACGATAGAAGGCACTCCTTCTCGCCTTCAGGAAGGCCAGTTAAACCGAGCAGCTCTTCAGGCGCTCCGACGCATACCCCACTTGGTGGTAAGCCCGCTCTCGCCATTGGCGCATCTTCAGGCTACTTCCGAAAGAGACGATCCAGCAGCGCTTTTGCGTAGCTGGGAACAAGATCACGACATTTGGACTTGGGCTACGCCTGCGCTCCTAAATCCACATCAGGCCGTCACCCTACTTATGGGGGATACTGATACGTCTATTTTGGGACAATACCTCTGGGAAGACCCATTTGGGCTGTTGCCGGGGATTCGGGTGGGGGTGGAACCAGCGGATATAACAGTAGAAGGCCCCGTTTCATCGGAAATGGTGCTAATGGGTTTATTGGAAACGTTGCAACTTTCTGGCTTGCCCGAGACCGATCCGTTGCGCATTCGGCTGTCTAAAAAAGAATTCTGGGGTGTTCTAACGCTCTTGGATGCTTATCGAATGGCGCTCTTGAAGAATCGTTTATTGCGAAAAGGTGGCTTCCCGAAAGGCGTTCCTTTAGCCTTATTACGTGAAGCATGGGTTTTGGGATGTTCGCAGCGAGACCTCGGCTGGGCGGTTACGATGTATGCCACCCTCTTGCCTGATGAGGTTCCGGTGCAGTTCGAGGACACACTTCCCGATGTCTTGCATAGCTTGGAAACTGCAGGATTGCTTACCCAACTGCTACCCGATGAAGAATCCGACTCGGATCCGATCTTTATTTTCGACGAGGCATTGGAGACATTTTTCCAAACCTTGGTTCCTTCTGCGTTATTGTTCGGATTGGTTGTACAAACCATTCCTCAACCCGAAAAGGTGGTGTATAGCGTCTTGGGTGGTTGGCGGAGCAGCTCCGGAATTTGGTTGGCAGATTTTGCGGACTTTGCAACGGGTTATGTAGAACTCCTTTTAGTTGGCCCCCATTTTGTAGCGACGGCCTTAGAAGCCTTATTAACCGAAGCGAAGACGACCGACTACGCACCCTATATTTCCGATACCCGCTATCATCCCGACTTTCTTGCTCGTGCATTGTTGGATACCCGAAAACCCCAACCTATGCAGGCCAATCCTGTTGTTACCATTCCGGCTCCATTAGGCCAAGGCAAGGTGGATGTGCGTATTTCGGATCAGTCGCCGATTGGGACATGTTCACATTGTGGGTATCCATTGCTGCCCGATGCTCATTTTTGTGCCCGTTGCGGAACACCTACACATGCCAAGGAAGCAGTTGTACCTGTTTGTACAGCCTGCGGAACACCCCTGCGCGAAGGGGTAAACTTTTGTACAAAGTGCGGTCTTGCTGTTCACTAATTCGTTTCACCAAACCTGAAAAGGTCATGACACGCTTCAGAAAAATAGGTTTGCTTGGCTGGTTTATCGTAACACAAGTGGCATGGTCGCAAACCGCAAAAGTGGAAGTGATTTGGCCAGATTTACCTACTGGCTGGACGGTCAAAGGGCCTATGTATGCAAGCCATAGTACCGAGGAACAAGAAGGATATACGACAACGTTCGCCTCGGCCACTGTCATTAGGGTTGAACAACAATTCGAGAATGACGAAGCGTTGCGTCGCTTTTACTTTGAACGAATTAATGAGGACGGAAAAGTCGCATTGTTTATGCGCCACTTGCAACGAGATGATGGGGTGGACGAAAAGGAAGCCCAAGATCCCTTGGTTGCCTCCGAGGAAACCCCATGGAATGTGGTCTATGAACGGTCTTTTTACCAAAGTACCGCCAATGTAACAGTGGATGGGTACGCAGGCTGGCTTATTCGGATGGGAGACCACGAGAATGCTTCGCGCCCAACGCACAAACGGGCTTTGGCCATAAATATAGAAAACATAGCATTTTTGGTAGTAGGGATGTGCGAACCCTCCTACTGTGGCACTTTAGAGCAGGTTTTGATGAATCTGCAATTCAAAGTGCAAGGCGGGGACGATCCAGAGCGAGTTCTGATTGCCATAACAAGTGCGGCATTGGATACAACCGCAAACGTAGTACGGATTACCGGAACGTATAAAAGTAAATCGGCGATTACCTCGGCCACCATTTTTCGTGCATCGGGTGGTGCTGCGGTTCAAGGCCACATTCAATATGCCAATGGCCGTTTTACCGCCTCGTGCGATTTCTTCAAGGGTGCGGAAAATACCTTTAGGATCGTTTTTGACAATGCGGACGAAAAAAGTGCAGAGCAAAATGTAACCATAAGTGCATCAGGCCAATTTGTTGGGAATATGACAACGGGGGCAGACGGGAATACACAAGTGGGCGCAAGTATTCCGGTTGCCCCCGGACTGGGGCCAGTTGGTGCTATTCCCGGGCCTAAAAACGTGGTTCAGGGTGTTTTAGGTGTTATTGGGCCGGGCATCTTGGGCATTCTTGGTGGATGGCTAAGCGGTATCTTGGGCGGAGGTCAGACGCCACCCCCCACCGTTCCTAAAGGCGGAAAACCGCCAGTAGGGCCTTCCAAACCCATAGAGCAGAAGGATCAAACCCGAAAACCGGAAGACCCAAAATCTCCCAAAAAACCAGAAAAAGGCAAAAACTCCAAAACAGATTCCGATAAAAATAAAAACCCAGAAAAACCTAAACCGCCCAATGACCCCGCCACAACTTCCGCTAAACAGACGTTGAAATACGTGGAGGGAAGAACGGTCTTGATGAAGGATCCCAAAATTAGAGATTTGGTAAATCAGGCTAAAAATACGTGTTTTACACCCGATGGGAAAGTTATTACCGGGAAATGGGAGGCCATCAAACAAGCGCTTAAAGATGCAGTAGCTCCCAAGCCAGAATCAGGGGCAACGGGCACGGCAGTGGAGGCCATTAAAGCGATTGGGAGAACCGTAAAAGACGTAGCGGTGGAAGTGGGTGGCGCGGTAAAAAACATCGGGATTGGGATCAAAGATGGGGTAGTAGCTGCCGGAAAGGGCATCATGGCCATTGGCGATGCCGTCTTAAATCCGGGCTATTTTGTACGAGGCGTGAATGAGTCTTTCAAAAATTGGATCAAAACCAATGCACCCAATGCCCCCAAACAATTTGTGGAGGCCATTAAAGAAGGGCGCTACTTAGATGCCGTAAAAACCGTTCTGGTGACGGAAGGAAAGCTGCTGGCCTCGGCTGTATTAGGGGTTGGAAAAGGGATAGCGGGCATTCTGAAAGAAGTTTTGCCTTACGAAGAGGTGAAGTCATTCTTCGATAAAAATGCGAGTACGGAGGAAAAACTCTGGGCAATCCCCTCGGCTGCGGTGAAAATAGCCAGTCTTTTGTTGCCCACAAAATACGCCAAAACGCCTGTGCCGGGCTTGGGACAAAGTACCACCTTAATCAAAAGTGCCAATCCGGGCTTGGCTGCGGCCAAAACAGCCGAACTCGCCGCCAGCCGAGTGGCGCAATTACAAAAAAACTTAGCAGGCATGGAGTCTGCCGCTGCCAAACAGGGTGCTTCTGCAATGGCAAAAGGAGGCTTGGCGGATCGGATTGCCCAAACCAAAAAAGCCATCGAACAAGCCCAGACGCTGGCCAATTCCGGACGGGCAGTTCAACAGGTAGAAAATCTGATTGGTCATGCGGGCGCTCCACCAAACGCCACCATGAACTTCAAAACCGCCCAAAATTACCTCGGCAAAAATACAGGTCTCCGAGATGCGATAGATTCGGCCATCAGAGCCGATGGTGGTTCGGGATCGTTATATAATATCCGAATAAACGGTGTGATGAGCAAGGATGCCCATACCCTTATTACGGCGCGGAAACTACAACTTCAAGAGCAAGCCGTGAACAATGCCGTAAGGCGGGCCATTGCCGAAGAAGTGGCGGCTTTGCAAAAAAGTGGTTCGCCCATACCCAAACGTTTCTTTACGGCAAACTCCACCGAAGGTAGCCGCGTGGCCATTAACGGCTCGAATGTGGCCTGCGATTTAGACCAGACTGTACTGGGTATGAAGCACGTCCGCGCACAAAGGATGAACCAAATCCTTAAAGAAGAATGTGGTAATCTGGGTTTTAGCCAAAAGACGTTGGATACCAATATCTACACCCCGCGCCCAGGAAGGCTGATGGATGCCAAAGGGCCAGCCCCCAATAGTGAATCCTGGTTGGTCAGGAGTTTACAACGCGAGCCGGGGCGCTCTGGTTATCATCAGGTACATGTAAGCCGTGATGGTCGTGTGGTGATTGGTGATCACGTTTCGGCACCTGGCCGGAGTGTCCTGCCTGTACACCAACAAATGGGAAAACCCACTATTCTAAGTACTGCCCAAAAAGCCGCCTCGGTCAGGAGTCAACTCGGGCACGTGGCAGAGGCCGCCAAACAAAACAACCTCAACCAAATGGTGAAATATGGTGCAAGAGCCATCAAAGATGGGCATCAGGTGGATACTGCCACCTATAATTTGGTGATGAAGGTGGCCTCACAAAAAGACCCTCATTCGGCGTTGCAAATACTAAAGTCTCATGGCGTAAACAATGCCGAGGACCTCATTCGCCGCCTAAACCTTCCAAAACATGTACCCACCCACTAAGGCCTATAAGGAGGATGAAAACATGAAAAATCGTAATTGGAATGTTGTAAAAGGTGCTTATTTCTTTGCGTTTCTGTTTCTACTTGGAATGATTCTACCTGCACAGTTGGATGCCGATATGATGAAATGGGGGTTTGGCGTAGCGTTTTTGTGCCTGTTTGGAATCATAATGACTTTGGTAACGGCGTATTATTATACGCGACAGGCAAGGGAATTAGATAAGTTACTGAACGATGAAGGGACTTGGGCAAAATGGGAAGTCTTGCCAGAAGAATGGGAAGCGTATTTGAACATCAGTTATAAAACACAAAAATCACGCAATATGGTAGTTTTACGGTTAATATTAGTGATTACCTTGGTGATCGTGATCTTTTTGACAATCGTTTCTTCAGATCCCTTGTTCTTGTTGATTGGGCTTGGAATTGCACTTGTTGCGATCATTCCCGCTTTTTTGGCACCCCACTGGTATCGTTATCAACAACGCCAGAACCGGATGGTGCTTTTGGGAGAAAAAGGGGCTTATGCAGGTGGACGGTTTGTCTTTTGGGACATGATGACCGTAGCACGTGGACAAGTGTTTTTAGAAACCGAAGAAAACCCCTATCTACTTGTTTTTCCATATACTTATATGAGTGGCCCAACTGTTTCGGCAGAGGATGCCTTTTTGGTTCCCGTCCCCGAAGTGAACTTGCCCGCAGCACGTCAGGTAATGAAGCGCTATAATGGACGATTTTCTGCACACCAAATAGAGGACGAAGATGACGAATCTTAACTTTTGCCCAAATTGTGGCACTAAATTGGTGTCGGGCGATGTGTTTTGCCCCTCTTGTGGGTTACGATTGGAGCTAAAGCCCGAGCCATTACAGAACCCTGCTACTTGGACTTCGGGCGATCCAACCCGCCCCGTAACCCCTATTCCTGATGTTTGGATAGGCTCTTTACCAGAAAAATCCGCTTCTCCGATTCCACCCACCCAACCCCTTCCAGAGGAGCCACTCATTGAACCAATGTCCTCTTTGGATGCCACACCTATGTTGGTGAGGAATGCAAACCCACCCAAGCCCTCTATCATTCCCAAATTTTTGATGTTGGGCATAGTGGTGGTGGTCTTTTTAGGAGGCTGGTACTGGTGGTATAACAAAACATCGGTAGAAAAACCACAACTTCCACTTAATTCGGATCAAAAACCACAACTTGCGCCCGCACCAGAGGCATCCAAAGGTTTTCAACTGGCCGATTTTGACGGGGTTTGGCGGGCTTACTGGGCCAATAGTTCGCAACAGCAGGACATTCGCATCGGAAATCCAGACGACGATCTGTTTATTGAGGTGCGCGGTTCAGAACTTAAGATATATCCACGATCCAATACATCCGGAGGCGCAGACCTCGAAACGACTTGTTCTTCTCTCGTTGGCCATGAAATAACGTGTGAGACATGGGAAAAAACGTCTCCAGACACCAAATACCGCCTGAAGTTGGTGCTGAGTGATGACAAAACCGATCTACAAATTACCGAACTCCCAGATATGCCCACCGAACCTGTTATCCTGAAATGTAAACGTGTATCTGTAGCAGATGGTCCGCCCGACGAACGTTTGGTAGATCCATCGGCGTATGAAGTGCCCGATGCCCCCGTTCCGATAGACCAGTCCTACTTCCCGCCTGTTCGTAACCCTCTGTCCGAAAAACAAGCCATAGACCGTGTTCGCCTAATTCCAGAAGTTAAAGAATGGTTAGGTTTATTACAATCTAAGGGTGCAAAAGCATTTATTGAGGTCAATCATATGGACAAGGGGAAGTATATTATCCGGTGTTACGAGGTGATCACCAACGAAAATATCGGACATACTGCAACGCAGGGATGGTATAGCGTAGATAAAACAACAGGTTTTGTAGATTTTTATCTGCCATAAATAGCTATATGTTGGTCAAATTAATTAAGTCTTAAGATGATTTGCAACCTTGAAAAATAAATTAAAATAACATATTGTCCTATTTATCTAAACCTTAATAAGTGTGAAATTGATTAAAATTCACAAAGACGTGGTTTTGAAAAATTTTCCCTGATCATGTTTTTTAAAGAATTAGATTTTTTGATGTTTAGCTCTTTAATAAATTATCTTTTTTGACTTTTTATCCGAAATAAAAGTGGCTAACATATAGGAAAAGGCTATCTTGAGTAGTCAGGTAGGAATGAGGGAGACAAACGAAAGTGAACCTGTGCTGTGAGATAGTGGCTACAATTTGTCGAAAGTTCGTATTCTTTGCTACGAGTGAAAAGCTGTAACGGGCACTTGATTATTGGTTACAGGACAAACGCAGTGGAGCAGGTGTGAACCTAATTCAGGCTTTTATATCGTGATGGTAGTGAATAAATTAAAATGGGAAATCCACTCAACTATTGTCAATATAATATCGGTGTCCTTTGATTATTTTATGAGATTACTGTTCATTACAATTTGTCTAATTTTTTTTGAAAATGATATACGATATTGGTATCTCGTTCATAAATATTTTCCAAAATAATTACACATAATTTCTTAGTTGGTACATAAAATTTAAGACTTACAAATCCTATTCCTCTTCCTGCATGGCCAATATATTTAAGCGGTTGGGCTTCATTAATATTAATTCCATAGCCATAATTTGATTTTTCTTCACTAAAAGTAAAATCGGAATCTATAATGTTTGAATTTGTCATTGCTTCATAGGATTTCGGTTGTAAGATTTTTCCATTGTGAAGTTTTGAATCCCAAGTATTTAAATCAAGTGCATTAGAGATAATACCTCCGGAAGGAATGAAATTTGCCAACTTTTATCCGTAAAATTCATACTTTTAAAGTTGACCAATTCAATGGAATTTTTTGTCACCCAATATCCATTAACAAGACCAATATTCGGTTTATTCATTTCATAGCAATATGTATTATTCATTCCAAGCTCTTTAAAAAGGTTATTGGCAACCTCTACAAATGTTTTACCCGTGACTTTTTCAATCACGTTCCCTAATAACCCATAAGCTGGGTTACTATAGTGGAAGCCCGTTCCCGGTTTAAAAGCCAATGGTTTGTCGAGGCTTACGATACCAGCAGACATATTTAGTAACTGTCATACGGTTACCGTATCCGCCCATGTTTGGTTTAAGTTTGGTAAATAGGCCCCAATTGGCTTTTCCAAACTTAGGTTTCCTTTTTCAGCTTCTTTTAGGACTAAAACAGCTGTTATTTGCTTGCTATTCGATTGAATCCTAAAGTTATCTTTTAATGTCAGAGGTGTTTTTTTATCAAAGTCTGAATAGCCGATGGCTTTTACATATTTTATCTTACCTTTTTGGGTTATCAAAACAATACCATTAAAATTTCTTGGATTTTTTGTTTCTATTAAACTATCAATCTTGGCTGAATAGTCATCCCTTGGGTCTTTATTGGTCTTGCTATTTATATTAATGATATAGTGGTTATATCCTGTCATTAATAGAGTGATGGTCAAGGCTATGAAAATGAATTTATCATTCATAAAAATTGGATTTAATATTTTGTGTTAATAGCTTATATTATTATTCTTTTTTGAATCATAAATAATGTTCAAGTTCTTAAAAAGATGCCTTTTATTTCATCGAATAAAAGTATGTCTAACCCGTTTAGAACGACTTATATAAATAACCAAATACATTAAAATAAGCAAAAGAGCCAAGGAAGCCGTTAAGATGAACAACGAGGAATCGTAAACTTGGCCCCAAAGGGTAAGGGTAGAAGGCATCCATTGATTAACCGTTGGTACTTGTCCTTTTAATACATTGGAGAGACCTAATTTCTCGGCAACCATAAAACCAAAAACAAGGCTACCAAACAGCGCCAATACACCGATGGTGGCCCTGAACATAGAGGGAAAGACTTGTTTTTTTCGGAAAAGATACACGTTAAGCATAATCGTCCAGAAAACCGCTGCAAAACTACCAAACGAGGCAAATAGTGCCAGTAGGCGGACATTTTGGGTGTCTGGGGCTTCACTTAAGGCAGTAGAAGACAGGGTTGCCAAAAATGCGCCAAGAAAAGTTGTGAATGCATAAACCGCAATACCCAGAAAAACCAATGAGACCAAGGCTACAGGGATAAAAAAGCCACCCAGTCCTGTCCGAACTGGTTTTAAGGTGGGTTCTTCTTTTTTTTGATGGGGCAAGCGGGTGGGTTGTTCCGTTTGGGATTCTGGCTTGCGGGTTTCGGCAGTTGTTTGTAAGGGAGGTTGTGCAAGGGCGCGGGTCTGGTTTGGGTTAGAGGCTTGGTCCATGTCAGTGGCGCCAACGGTTTCCAAAAGCAATCCACTTCGGCCCCCTAAATTTTCGAGTGCCGACTGCGAAAGCAAGGAGTCTGGCAAGGGTTCCCAGTTTTTCATACCATCCGCCCAGAAGAGATCTGATGGTGTTGGCGGGCGCTTAGACATAAACTGGCGGGCTTGTGCATACGTCATGGGGCCGTATTGCTGGCCGCCATGGTAGATGAAAATGTTTTCCTGTTTGGTAAGGTCTATCATGGTTTTGCGGATATGCGGGATGTAAGATGGCGAAAGATAGGGGCTTCCGTTGTGAATTTAAAGAGGCTGTTGCAAAAAGAGCCCCTGTACTTAGCACAGGGGCGAAATTTTAGCCCAAAAATGGGTATCGGTAGTTATGGGGCGGGGCAAAGGTCTCTTTGATGGTTCTTGGAGACGTCCAACGGATGAGGTTAAGGTACGATCCTGCTTTGTCGTTGGTGCCCGAAGCACGTGCACCGCCAAAGGGTTGCTGGCCCACCACTGCTCCTGTTGGTTTATCATTGAGGTAGAAGTTGCCAGCGGCATCGGTCAGAACATCGGTCATATGTGTCAGCGCAGCGCGATCTTGTGCAAAAATAGCGCCTGTTAGGGCATAAGGTGATGTCTGATCCAGAAGTGTTAAGGTTTCTTCAAACTTAGCATCTTCATATACAAATATGGTGAGAACTGGTCCGAAGATTTCTTCACACATGGTTTTGTACTTGGGATTATCGGTGAGCAATACCGTTGGGGCAATAAAATAGCCTATTTGGTCGGAATAAGTCCCTCCTGCAATGATCGAAACGCCGGGGGTATTACGTGCCTCTTCGATATATGCAGTAATTTTCTGGAACGATTTATGGTCAATGACCGCATTCACAAAGTTGCTTGGATCCTCGATGGAGCCTATTTGGATTTCTTCGAGTTGGGCGAGTAATTCTTCCTTGACTGCTGGCCAGAGGCTTTGTGGAATGTATGCACGAGATGCCGCCGAGCATTTTTGTCCCTGATACTCGAATGCACCACGAGTTAGGGCCGTTGCAACTGCTCTTGTATCTGCTGAAGGGTGTGCCATTACAAAATCCTTGCCCCCCGTCTCTCCGACAATCCTTGGGTAACTGCGATAGTGGGCAATGTTTTGGCCAATGGTACGCCACATGTATTGAAACGTCCCGGTAGATCCTGTGAAGTGTAAACCGGATAAGTGGGGTGAAGCAAAAACCGGATCGCCTACGGTGGGACCATGACCGGGTAAAAAGTTCATCACACCTGGTGGAACGCCTGCTTCCTCAAACAATTTGTAGATGTAATAAGAAGAAAGCACGGCTGTAGTTGAAGGCTTCCAAAGGACGGTATTGCCCATCATGGCAGGAGAGGCCGTGAGGTTGCCACTAATAGCGGTGAAATTAAAGGGGGCAACGGCAAAAACAAATCCTTCTAAGGCACGATATTGCAGACGGTTCCACACACCCGGCGAAGAAATGGGTTGTTGCGCGTATATGAATTCCATATACGAAGCATTAAACCTTAAAAAATCAATGAGTTCGCAGGCAGCGTCAATTTCGGCTTGATATACGTTCTTGCTCTGTCCGAGCATAGTGGCTGCATTGAGGGTGTCGCGCCACGGCCCGGCGAGTAGGTCGGCTGCTTTTAGGAAAATGGCTGCCCGATCCAGCCAGTTCATGCGCATCCAGTCATGACGGGCTTCTATAGCATTGGAAATGGCTCGTGCCACCACTTCGGGCGTGCTGTTGTGTAAAATACCCAAGGCATGGGCGTGTTCATGGGGCGGATGAATCGTTTCAGTGAGACCTGTTAAGATCATTTTTCCGTCCACAATTGGCCCAATTTCATGTGCCGTGGCCTTCATTTCCTGTACTTTTTTCAGGAGCGCGGTACGTTCCGGAGAGCCTGGCGCATAAGCACGAACGGGCTCATTGGAGGGATGCGGAATCTGGGTAAGCGAGTTGTTCATAAAAATTGATGTAAAGGTAAAGGGTTTAGGCATTCCGAGCTTAATTTAAGTTTTTAAACGAATAACATGGGTACTCTTCCCGACTTTATTTAAACTTCACCCCTCTGCATGTTTAAAGGATTTATCCCATTTGTGGCGATGCGCTACCTACGAAGCGCAGAAGACCCAGCGAAAGGTCGGCGTTTCTTAAGATTTATTACGTACTTATCGGTGGGTGGGGTTGCCGTTGGGGTGGCTGCTTTATTACTGACCCTGTCTATTGTCCGTGGTTTCAGCAAAGAAATCGAGCGGAAAATTGTGGCATTCGAGTCACATGTACAAATTACTTCTTGGCGGAATACACCGATTTCTCGGTTAGATATATTGCGAATTGGCTTGGATAATATGCCGGAAGTGAAATTTGTGGAGCCGATTATCTCGGATTATATCTTGCTTAAAGCCCCTGGTGATGCGAATATTGAAGGTCTGTTGGTGCGTGGCGTAGAAAGACCGCCGCCAGACTTATCCGGAACCATTCGGGAAGGCCGTTTTGCATTTGAGCCAAACGAAGAAGGGCTACCGGGATTGGTTATTGGTCGCGGATTGGCACAGATGATGAAATTGAAATTGCATGATCGGGTAACGGTTTTCTCTAAACCCGAAGAGTCAGATTCCTTATCCACCGAAGATGCCCTCAATATTCCGATTAAAACGTTCAGAATTTCCGGCATTTTTGATTCGGGGATGCGGGAATTTGAGCAAGCATTTGCTTTTATGGACATCCACCAGGCCCGTGAAATGCTGGGATATCGTCCATTTGAGGCATCACGGGTGGATGTGAGGGTAGAAAGTTTGGAAATGGCCCATGCAATCGCCCAAAAAGTTGACCGTGAATTGGGTTTGGCGAGCCGCTTCCAGTTACCCATTCAGGTGCAAACGGTATTTGAAGCGCAAGAAGGCTTATTTGCTTGGACTCGGCTTCAGGAGCAAATCATTCCATTGCTGATTGGGGTCATTGTTTTGGTGGCAGCGTTCAACCTGATTTCGATGCTGTTGATGTTGATTCTCGAAAAGACCAATGAAATCGGGATGTTGCAAAGCCTTGGAGCTTCGGGAAAGCATATTCGCCGCTTATTTTTAACGCTGGGTGTGATGATTGGCATGGTGGGTTCGGGCCTAGGCATGGCATTGGCTTGGGGGCTGGCCATGTTGCAACTACGTTTTCACCTCATCCCGCTTCCGGTGGAGTCCTATTTTATGGATACTGCACCCATTGAACTGAGTGGTGTAGATTTTGTTATAGTCCCCCTTTTCGCATTGCTCTTATGTGTGGTGGCTTCGTACTTTCCAGCACGTTTTGCCTCCAAAATAGATCCCATTCAAACCATCCGGTTTAATGGATAATAAACTGTCTGCATAATTATCAAGGACTTATCCTAAAAAACGTGCCCGTAGTTCAGGAGTAGGGATACGGCAATGTTCGCGCTTGCCAAACCATTTATAGCGATTCCGGGCGATAAAACGATATATCCCATCCCGGATAAAACGTGGCAATACGATAAGACCAAAAAGCATTGGCCAAGCACCATCCAAATACTTGGCAATGGTTAGCGCAGCGTCGGAATGGGTAAAGGCCCGCCCCTCCATAATCAGGATGACCGAATCAACTTCCTCGGAGGCAAGATCAAAAGATTTACGGAGCGAGAAACCAAGATCGGATTGCAAAGAGGCAAACCGGAACAAGCCTTTCCGGTCTCGGTCAATAATAAATTGAATGGAAGCGTTGCACAAATTACAAACGCCGTCAAAAAGAATAAGCGGAGCATCTGGTAATGACATAGCAGGACGTTTCATAAGCAACAGGGATCAGAAAAGTTCTAAGAAGTATATGGACTTACGGCCCGAAAACCAAAAAGGTCGTGAGGATTGTGTAAAACTTTTTTTTGATTTGCGTTCTTAGGTGCAAAACAAATGACGGGGAAGTACTTCACTTGAACAAAGTACATATTTTTCTTATATTCTTATCTTATAAAAAAACCTACCATTCAGCATGTTGGCCACGCAAGTACTCCGCCATTACGTACTGCCCAAAAACCTCACAACCCCGGCTTGCCGTTTGTTGACCACTTTCGGACGTGTTTTTCACCCAGCGCGTCATATTTGTTCAATCCAAAAAGGATTTAGACCTACATGAAGATACTCTTTGTCTCCGGCGAGGTAAAGCCTTTTGTTCAGCATACCGTTAATGCAGAACTTCTCCGGCAGTTGCCCGAATACCTCAACGATCTGGGTAACTATGAAATCCGAATCATGATGCCCCGCTATGGCACAATAAGTGAGCGAAAGAATCGTTTACACGAGGTGATCCGTCTTTCGGGTACAAGCATACAGATTGGAAACCGTTCCGAAAGTTTTGCAGTGAAGGTTGCGTCCATTCCTGGAATTCGGCTTCAGGTGTATTTTATGGACAATAATTTCTACTTCAAGCGCAAGGGGATATTTGCGGATAAAGAGGGGAAAATTTTCACGGATAACGAAGAACGAGCGCTCTATTTTGCACATGCGGCACTGGCAACAACCAAAAACTTGGGCTGGAAGCCAGACATTATCCATACCAATGGTTGGATGAGCGCTATGGTTCCTTATTTGGTGCGGACCAAGCTCGCGGATTCCTCGCTCTTTGAACAATCCCGAATTGTACATACGCCGGATGAAATGGGGGTGGATGTGAAGTTCTCGGCTGCTAAGGTGAAGCAATACCAATTGGGTGATGAACGTCTGGCAGATTTGAACCTGAATAAAGTCGCTTCTTTATATAGTGATGCCCTAGCTTTCTATACACAAAGCGAAGCAGAACGTCCGGAAGGGGCTTTGCAGTTGGCGGCATCCAAAGATGAGTTGTTGGAAGTTGCGGTAGCACTTTATCAACAATTAGTCGGGACGGGTGCTCTTGTCTGACGAAATTTCAGGTAGTTTTCATCTGAAGCCCCAACGACTCGGTCGGATGGGGTTTTCTGTTGCAGGACTTGGCAATGGTGTTTTTTGGGAGCATAGAACTGGGTTGATGGCCTACTTTTTGGGTATTTACTTGGTACTTGCATTTTCTTTCTCTTTGAAATCAGTCTTTTATGCTTAAGATAAATCCTCTGAATATGCTGAAATGTTCTTTGCAAGATGGGCGGTGCGACCGCTTCTTCTCCCCTTGTAGGGTGCTGTTTTTTTTAATGTTGCTGTTCTTCTGGCTTGGTGGATGCGACTCACCAGGTGATGTTGGGCTAACCACCATTGATGACATTGCCAATGCACCCAATCGGGTGGAAGCTGGCCTACAAATGACTGCCGAAGCGCGCTTGTATCGGGATGTGACCGGAGCGGCGTTACCCACACTTGCCGGAAAAGTAAACGAAATTGGCCCCCTTTCTGGTATGCAAATGGAGGCTTATGGGTATTTAGATTTTTTGGAAAATACCGATCGGTCAACAAAATTTAAAGAAGGGACGGTCTCGGATGTGACCATTGTCCTAAAAAATGCTTATATCTATGGCGACGTGGAGACGCCAGTACGCTTTACGGTGAATGCCATGAATGCCGAATGGAGTCCTACAAATGCAAAATATGATTCGCTATTGGTGGCTGGTGCTGCGGTAACCACAAGTGGCGACCTGAAAGCAAGTGATAAGACATGGGAGATTGCCCTTCCCGCTGCCTGGCGACAAACATACGACCAATTGCTTCGCGGGGCGGTTTCGGATAATACATTTGACAAAGCCTTTAATGGTTTTCAGTTTCAGTTGGCCTCAGGAAATGCCATTTTTGGCTTTACGCCCGCCGATTCATACTTACGGGTGGTTGCTGGGGGGGATACCCTCCGCTTTTCGTCCACCAGTTCTAAGTCGCATACCTTTCTTAAACGCACTGGGAAGCCTTTAGAGGTTGCTGGGCGTAACGTATTGCAAGACAATACTGGCGATGCCATCAAACTGTCGTTAGACCTGAATAGGTTTCAAAAACTTCCGTTAAACGCGGCCCTGATCCGGGTTCCGGCAGATACCCTCAGTTTGTACGCAAGTGGGGCGTTCGTCCGCCCAATCATCCGGCAACTGGGCATTTATCGGGTAAGCGAAACCGAGACCTTGGCCCAATTGGCGAGTGCTAAGTTTAAAGACGGTTATTTTTCGTTCTCGGATCCACGATTGACCAATGAATTGCAACGGATGGTCATCGGAAAGTCCACCGCAAAACGTTTGATCGTTATTCCAGAAGTGGGGGCCAGTTCTATAAATCCCGTTTTTTGGTTTACCGAAACCCAGGCGGCCCTAAAGCCACAATTGTTTGTCACCTATTTGCCTTCTAATGGCTAAGTCTTTATTAACGATTGCGTTAGAGGAAGTGTCTAAATGAAAAATCAGATGTATAAAATGCTTTTTGTGATGGGACTTTTGTGTATGAGTTCCTCTTTGTATGCCCAAATTGTGAGTGACGGTTCCATATATAGCCGTTATGGATTGGGAGAGCGCCACCATTTTAGTAATTCCCGATCGGCAGCAATGGGAGGTGCGGGGATGGGATACAGCGATGCCATTTATGTCTCGGCTACGAATCCGGCAACGCTTGGCTATCAGGTGCTTACCCGTTTTGCCGGTGGCTATCGTTATCAGGCGAATCGGATTTCCGACAAAGCGGGAAATAACTCGAAACTTGGTGTAGGCGGAATAGACCATTTTCAGTTTTCGTTTCCCATCATTGACCGGAAGTTGGGTCTTGGGATTTCATTTATGCCGTATTCCAGAACTGGTTACCGCGTGCAATCCACTGGTGAATTGCCCAAAGGGGATGGTTATGCCGATATAACCCAATATATAACCAGTTATGAAGGCCGTGGAAACCTACAACAGTTTGAAGTGGGTTTAGGGGGGAAGTTGGGTAAGTTGATTTCTGTGGGCGGTGGTGTCCGCTTCTACACGGGACAGATAGATCACATTCAACGGACTTCTTTTAGTGATATAGAAAACTTCACAGAGCGCTTATCCACCTCCAATACCCGTCTTTATGGCATTGGCGGCAATTTGGGCGTGCATTTGGAAAAGACCAAGTTAGGGAAAAAGAAAAACCAAGAAATTGGCTTTGGCGCTACCATCGGCTTACCCGCCACACTCAATACCCGTAGGACCCGGATTCTGGGCGAAAACGAAATTGTGGATACCTTAAGTGTTTCACAGCAATTTGATACCAAACTGCCACTCACCACCACGGTTGGGCTGGCCTATCGCCCCAGTGAAAATATTTTGTTGGTTGCGGACTTGCTATCCGAACAGTGGTCAAAATTTTCGAGTGGTCTTCCATTTGGAGGATATAATCCTGCAATGGCGACAGATAAACAACTTCAAGACCGTACCCGTATTGCAATTGGCGCCGAATACATCCCTGCTGGGCGAAATTTCAGGGATAACTATTTAATGCGTGCTGCCTATCGTCTCGGTTTTTACACCGAGAGTGGTTACTTTAAACCTGCTGCCAATCAGGATTATTTCTTACGAACGAATGCCTTGACTGCTGGCATCAGTTTACCAACCCGAAAAATTGGTACAACCTTGGATGTGAACATGGAGTTGGGCGCACGTGGAACGACCGATTTCGGGTTGGTACGCGACCTCTACTTTAAGATGGGTCTCTATCTGAACTTTGGTGAAAAGTGGTTCCAACGTTTTAAAATTCAATAACTGTCTTTTGGAATCGCTTCCGGTTTTCGTCTTTTCTGAAAGTTCAACGAAACATAGGCCGAGGATCACCAAAAGCGTTCCCGGCCTTTTTTATTTTGGAGCAAACTCAATCTGGCAGAATTTCCGACTGGTTGGTTGTAAGCAGAACGGATATGCCGCAACACCTTAATCAGAATCTTATGTCTTACATTTCCGACATTATCGCCCGACAGATTTTAGACAGCCGGGGGAATCCTACCGTAGAGGTGGATGTGGTAACGGAATCCGGCGTTTTAGGACGTGCTGCCGTACCAAGTGGGGCTTCTACCGGAGAATACGAAGCGGTGGAACTTCGAGATGAGGACGCCAGCCAGTATCTCGGCAAAGGGGTCTTAAAGGCCGTTCAAAACGTAAATGAAATCATCGCCGACGAACTGATCGGGATGGATGTGGATGACCAAGTGGCGATAGACCAATTGCTGATCCAGTTAGACGGAACCCCAAATAAGGCCAAATTAGGGGCCAATGCCATGCTGGGTGTTTCGATGGCGGTGGCCCGTGCAGCAGCCAGTACGCTTGGGCTTCCTCTGTATCGCTATTTGGGTGGAGCCAATGCCCGGATGTTGCCCGTACCGATGATGAACATTCTGAATGGTGGGGTTCATGCCGACAATAATGTGGATATGCAGGAATTTATGGTGATGCCCGTAGGAGCCGCTTCTTTTTCGGAAGGGCTGCGTATGGGCATTGAGACCTTTCATACCCTGAAAAAAGTGTTGAAGAAAAAAGGCTATAATACGGCTGTCGGTGATGAAGGAGGCTTTGCCCCAAACCTACGCTCTAACGAAGAAGCTGTAGAAGTAATTTTGGAAGCCATCGAAAAAGCAGGCTTTACTGCCGGAAAAGATATTTTCATTGCCCTTGATCCAGCATGGAGCGAAGCCTATCAGGATGGGAGTTATGTGTTCTACAAAAGTAATCCGGATCGGAAACTTTCGTCGGATGAAATGGTAGCTTACTGGACCGACTGGGTCGAGAAATATCCAATTATCTCTATCGAAGATGGTTTAGACCAAAACGATTGGGAAGGCT
This sequence comes from Bacteroidetes Order II. bacterium, assembly GCA_016788705.1. NCBI lineage: Bacteria > Pseudomonadati > Bacteroidota > unclassified Bacteroidota Order II. > Bacteroidota Order II. bacterium. The sequence continues at coordinate 116,209 of JAEUSQ010000039.1, read as the reverse complement.
GGCAAAAGTTGACCAAAGCAGTAGGACATAAGTGCCAGTTGGTAGGGGACGATCTCTTTGTAACCAATTCTGCCCGTCTGCAAATGGGCATTGAAAATGGTAGTGGGAATGCAATTCTGGTGAAACTGAACCAAATTGGAACATTGACCGAAACGCTTGAAGCCATCGAGTTGGCACACAAAAATAAATATACCAGCATCATCAGCCACCGTTCCGGCGAAACAGAAGACAACTTCATTGCCGATCTAGCGGTTGCCACAAATGCCGGACAAATCAAGACGGGTTCGGGTTGTCGAAGCGATCGGCTTGCTAAATACAATCAATTACTTCGGATTGAAGAGAAGCTCGGTAATGCCGCGCTCTATCCGGGTATGAAGGCTTTCCGATTTGCCTAAAACCATTGGTTGGGGCGGAGTAATCGCCTAAACCTTTTACTCCGTCCCGCCATCTTTTGACAGGGTTGCGATGTGTGGCGTTGTGATGTTATCTTATGCCTAACCATCATCAATCTTTTGCTTCCGTCAAATGAACCACTTTTTCTCCAATCTGCTCAGACCTCGGTATCTTTTGGCCGGTATGATCCTTCTTTTTGGTTTGATCTGGGTGGTGTTTTTTGATAGCTACAGTTTTACGAATCGGATGAATTGGGAAGCAGAAAAAGAAACCTTACTTTTGGAAAATAAAGCCCTAAAGCAGGAACTTCAGGCCCTTGAGAGCCAGATTCTGCATGTGGATTCATCCGAAGTGATCGAACAATCTGCCCGAAAACGGTTCGGGATGCGGCGTCCGGGCGAGATTGTTTACCAAATACGCCGTGATACCACACATAAGCCCTAAGTCAATTCTAAATTGCTACCTTCATGAAACATTATGTTGTCGGTGTTGATCTGGGAGGAACCAACATCAAATTTGGCTTGGTGGCCGCTGGAGAAGGCATCATCTATCAAACGTCGCTTCCTACAGGGGCCGAAGAAGGTCCACAATATGTGGTGGCACAGATATGCAAAGGCATTCAGTTGCTGTTAGACGCCGTTCCGGAAGAGTCACAAATCGAAGCCGTTGGTATTGGTGCACCTGGCGCCGTCAGTTGGGACCGAACCACCGTAAGTGCCCCGCCAAATTTTCCTGGTTGGGATAACCTGAACCTTGCCGAGGCCATTCGTGGGGGAGTGGAGATGGACTTGCCCGTAGTGGTGGAAAATGACGCCAATGCGGCCGGATTGGGTTCTGCATTTTATGGCGCAGGCCGTCCATTTGATTCCTTCATCATGGTGACATTGGGTACAGGTGTGGGCGGAGCCATTATTTATCAAAACGAGATATTTCGTGGTGCCACTGGCGGTGCGGGTGAACTTGGCCATATTTCGGTGGACTATGAAGGCCCTTTGGACCGTGCAGGTGTGGCGGGGGCTGCGGAGGCATATCTGGGGCAGCGCTTTCTTTCCCGACATGCCCGTTACCAACTCCTTAATCGGAAAGATTCGGTAATTCACGAGATGGCAGACGAAGATCTGATGAACATAACGCCTAAAATGCTACACGAGGCTGCCCTTGCAGGAGATGCTGGCGCACAAGAAGTTTTGGCTTGGGCGGGCCATAAATTAGGAGTCATGCTGGGTTCAGCGATTAACCTACTCGATATCCGCAAGGTTATTGTAGGAGGTGGCGTATCTGCTGCGGGCGATTATATTTTGGGGCCTGCACGGGAGACAATGTTACGCTTTGTAATGCCTGGCTTGCGTGATGGGGTTGAAATTATCTTAGAAACATTAGGCAATGAAGCAGGCTTGCTCGGTGCTGCCCATCTGGCATTTCAGGCAACAATACCGTCCCGAAAATAGCTTTCTTGATTAACGGAAGACATTCATAGAAACGTCTTCCGTTAGTTGTTTGCCTTATACTTCATCCCAATTCCTTTTTCTTAAAAATAGTAGTTGGCGCATTAACTCAGAATACCTGACCCGTTCGCCAACGCTCTATCTGTCGGAGCCACTCCTGCTCGAAATAAGGGTTTCGAATAAGGATATAGTTGATAAAATCACCTTCCGAAGGCCGTACTTTTTGAAAGACAAAAGTAGAAAGCGGGTCACGGTTAGAATAGGAGTAGCGCCAAATTTCAGCATCGAACTGCTCATCTACGGATTGTGGCGCCCCCATGACAATGTACACCATCCCCGGATCTGTTTTCCATCCTTCTTTATAGGTAGAAAAATATAAATTTGCCTGTTCTACCCGGCTGTAAAACTCCTTGATGGTGTTAAGTCCAGATTGGCGACTGGGCATCTTTTCTCCCCAGAATGCATCGAACCGTGTTTTAAGTTCTTCTACGGAAGTGGCTTTTAAGATTTCCTGCATTTCCCGTTTGTAGGCGATATAAGCCAGTGGTTCCACCATGTGTTGAAGGGTTTCGATACGGGGGAAGCCGGGCGATTTTATGGAAAGATCCCTTTGTTCCTTTAACAAGAGGGTGGGCTGGGTACTATTGCCTTTTTGGGGTGCAGTGACGGCAATATTAATCCGGTATGTTCCTGGTTTTAATTTTGGAAGATTAAACTCAATAACCGCTTCGGGAGATACATTGCGGATGATACGACGAGTAACTTGAAGGGTATCTCCTCGGTTATAAAAAACACCTTGTTGGGAAAGCGAGCCAAGCGAGGGCGTAAACCAGTAGGGCGGTTGGGCTGGGTTACGGTCGGTAGGGAGTGCCCTGAGCATCATCATAGCTTGGACTTCGGGTGCAGCGTCGGCATTGTAAAGTTCCACAACGGCCCGCAACGAGTCAACATCCGATCCGGTATGATAGGCCACGATGGGGCGGAAGCCTGTTGCATCGTTTCGGCCTTCTACCAAGATGCGGCTCAGGCTAATACTTCCGGAGGCAAGATCGTTCAAGGTAAGTCGTTGACGGCGAAGGGCTTCTTTTTTGGAATTAATATCCGTTATTGATACTTCAATGATGTACGTTCCTGGAGCAACTTTAAATCGTTTTTGAAGGGAGATCGCCTCAATAGACTGGGTTTTTTCGTAATCGGTGATGGAAATGGTATCACTGAACGATTCTTCTTTTATGGTCGCCTTTCCTTTGTCGTCCAGAACTCGGACCACGGCTTCATATTTGCCATGAAACGTATTGTCGGTTCGAAGGAAAATGAGGGAACGATAGGGCAATCCTATATAAAGATCTATCCCGGCGGAGTCTTCGCGCCACGTAGGGATCGCCTCCATGTCGAAATTGGGTACCCCTTCTTCATACGCCAAGGTACGTCCGGCATTGGGGGAATCTACTGGCTTTTTGGTACCCGAGCACCCTGTAGCTACCAGAACGATCAGGAAGAAGGTAATTGCAAAGAATTTTTTCATCATTTTCCGGAAATCCAAAGGTGAATGGAGTAGTGTTTGTAATTGTTTCAAAACTGTTTTGGTTCCATTCACCTCCCGGAACACGTTATTAGGCAGCAAGCCTAAAAGCTGTTTGGATGATGGTGCCAAAATCTGTGGCCTTCAAACTTGCACCCCCAATCAAGCCGCCATCAATGTCTGGCTGGGCAAGTAATTCAGCGGCGTTTGCCGCATTTAAACTACCCCCATAGAGCAGTCGCGTCTTAGTTGCTACTTCGTCGCTGACCAATTCTCCGAGCAAAGTTCGGAGCGCGGCGTGCATAGATTGTGCCTGTTCTGGAGAGGCGGTTTTGCCTGTCCCGATGGCCCATACGGGTTCGTAGGCCCAAACCAATTGTTGTGCTTCCTCTGCGGTGAGGCTGGCCAATGCCCCTTTTACTTGTGCGGTCACAACAGCCAACTCCACGCCGGCTTCACGTTCTGTGAGGGTCTCTCCAATACACACAATGGGGGTGAGGTGATGGGCCAATGCTTGTTTGATTTTCAGATTGACCAATGCATCCGTTTCTCCAAAATATTGCCGCCGTTCGGAGTGTCCCAGTATCACATGGGAACAACCTGAAGAAGCGATCATAGGTGCGGAAATTTCTCCGGTATAGGCACCACTAAGGGCTTGGTGCATGTTTTGAGCACCTACTTTAATCCCGGTTGCCCCCACAGTGGCCTGTACAGGCGCAAGGTGAAGGGCCGGTGGGCAGATCAGGACTTCTACAGAGGAAAGTATTTTCGCGCTGGTAGCAGCAATTTGTGTTGCCAATGCAATGGCTTCGGACTGGAGGGTATTCATCTTCCAGTTTCCGGCTATTAGAAAGGTTCTGCTTTTCATGATTGATAAAGGATTATAAAAATTACTTCACCTGTTTTTGCAAGGCATCGGTCAATAAACCAAGGGCATTGGATACATACTTACCAATGAGGTTGCCATCGGGGCCAATTAGAAAACGGAGGGGGACGTAATTGACATTATACGCTTTGGCAATAGGTGCTTTGGTACCTTCTAATTCCAATACTTGCAGGTCTGGTAAGGCACGGTTTTGTGCAAACGTGTCCACAACGCTTTTTTCAGGGTCTAAAGCCACCGAAAGCCAGACTAAATTTTTTGTTGAAAAAGATTGATGCAATGCCATGACCTCTGGTAGTTGTTTGGGATAAACCGAATCGCGTGGACTCCAGAACTCCAAAACCACATATTTCCCCTTTAGTCCGTCTAAGGTATAGGTTTGGCCATTGTTTGCTTTTAGGGAAAAAGCAGGGGCGCGAAGACCGGGTAATAAATTTTTTACCTCGTAGGTTGCGTTTTGTAGAAACGTATTCCACCTTCCATCTGGATAGGTGCGCTCCATTTCGGCGATGGCGGCAAGTGCTTCTTTGGTTTGTAGGCTGTCTATTCGTGCCACTATGAGTTCGGCAAAAAGTGGCGCCTTTTTCTGAAGGTCTGGGAGTTTATCTACGTATGTTCGGAAGGCGGCAAGCCCTTTTTCCTGCCCCAATTCACGTACAAGGGCGCGTCGTAGGGTGCGTACCATCTCGACATAACCCGGAAAATCAGGGGGGATGGTCTGGGCGCGTGCCACGGCCAGTGAATCGTCCCATCCTACTAGCATGGTAATGGCTTCCATTTTTCCTAATTGTGCACCCACCGATTGTGCGCCAAAAGATTTGTCTAAATCCCACATTAGATTTGAGGTGAGCAATACCACATTTTTGAGGGTGGAGGTATTGTTTTCATTGTTAGACAGGGCATCAATCAACGATTGTTTATGCTGGGCCCGTGCATTTTTTAGGGCCATCCAAGCGGCATTTTCCGGAGAAATCACCCGTAAAGTGCGTGCAGGTAAAGTGGCTTGGAGCGTGGCCTCATCGCCTTCAGCAACAATGATTTCACCAGAAGCCGCCATAGCACCTCGGCGTGAGACCATAAGGGGGTAGATACCCCGCTCACGGGCTTTTAGGTTCATGGAAAAAGAACCGTCTTTTTTTGTAATGGCAAACCCGATTGTATCCACCGCAGCAGCTTCCGATTCTTTAAATCCAACCAAAATCTGGAAGCCAGAAAAATCTTGTGCCGGGTCTAACTCTTTGGTAACTGCGATTTTTCCGGTTAGTTTTCCGTTGACGGATTGGGCTTGTGTTACTGGCAGGCAGAAAAAAAACACCAGTAGTAAGAAGTTGAATGCACGTATCATAAAATAAGCGGACACTTGCGTGTCGGTTGTGGATGGTTGGGTTAGCTGGAACGTTTGGTTTTTTTCTTTTGCTTGGTATCAGGTACAAATCGAAATTTATAAAGCTCTTCACCTTGCTCTGCCAAAATGGTAAGGCCTTCATCCATAACTTCTGGCCAGGGCTTTGGTAGTCGGTTGGGATCCACCGGATAGCCATACCCGTCTTCATCCGAAAGATATCGGATGACCCGCTGGCTGGCGGGGCTATAGTCTTTAGAAAGCAGGTTTACGACCAAGTCTCGCCATCCGTTGGTTTTTCGGTTACTAACAAAGATGGGTGGCTCGGCGGGAATAATGGCAGATTTGAGTTCGTATTTACCTTCTTTACGGACCAAAATGACAACCACACATCCTTGTGTGTAGCACATACCATTCCCTTCGAGAAAAACAATGGCTTCATCCTTTTCATCCCCATTAAGATCAACAAAGTTATAAGCATATGTTACGGTTGTGTCTATGCGGAAATTCTGTAACCGGAAGTCCTCACGGAAAAAATCGGAAATCTTTCGGTTGGAGCGAATCATGGCTTCGATAGAGTCGCCTTTGATGGGGCGAATCGGAATGATTTTCTCGGTTTTTTTTTGTTTCTTTTTGGCTTCTTGGGCGAGTCGGGCTTTGCGTTCTTGGGCTTGTTTGGTTCTCCACCACCAAGTACCACCAATGGCCACACCTGCCATCACCAACGTGGCCAAGAGCACCCATAATAGTCTGCGTTTAGTGGTATCGGCGAAAACCATTTTCGCGTGTGGTTTAATTAGGTGAAGAAGTGCTTATCTGTTCGGCAATCATTTGACGTAATCGCTTGGGGTCGGGAGACCCTTTGAATCGCTTCATAACTTGTCCGATAAAAAAACCAATTAATTGTGGATTTCCATTCTTGAACTTGGCAACTTCTTTTGGAAAGTCGGACAAAACCGCCTGAACTACTGGCAGCAATGCTCCCGAATCGGATACCTGTAACAGGTTATGCCTCATTGCGAGTTCCATGGCAGTTCCTGTTGAGGTTAGCAGCAGATGGAAAAGTTCTTGTGCTCCTGTGGAACTTATTTTATTGGCCATGCGCAATGAAACCAGTCCAGCCAAGCGTTCTGGAGTAATCCTAAAGCTGGAAATACTGGTATTCTCCTCGTTGAGGAGGCGCAAAACATACGACATCATGATATTCGATACGGCTTTGGCCCGGTCTTGCAGGGTAACGCCATCTGGCTCATCCACCGCAGAAACGGTTTGTTCCAAATAGTCGGCAATGGCCCGATCACCCGTTAGCAGGTGGGCGTCGTAAGCGGGTAGGCCCCAATCGGTGATCAAGCGCGACCTACGCATGTGTGGGAGTTCAGGCAGGGATTGGGAAATCTGTCGTAGCATCTCGTCTGAGACAACCACCGGAGGCAAGTCGGGATCCGGAAAATAACGGTAGTCATGTGCACGCTCTTTAGAACGCATGGAGCGGGTTTCTAATTTGACTGTATCCCACAAACGGGTTTCCTGAATAACATGCCCTCCAGATGAAACAACGTCTATTTGGCGGGCAATTTCTGCTTCAATGGCCCGTTCCACATTCCGGAACGAATTCATGTTTTTGATTTCGGCCTTGGTCCCCAAGTGTGGATCCCCCACAGGCCGAATAGAGACGTTGGCGTCGCAACGCAAAGAACCTTCCTCCATATTCCCATCACAGATGCCCAGCCAGCGAACCATTTGCCAAATATTTTGGAGATATGCTGCTGCTTCTTTCGCAGAACGAATATCCGGCTCCGAAACAATTTCTAGAAGAGGTACACCACAGCGGTTCACATCAATGAGGGTAGCATATGGGTCGTGGTCGTGGATGGATTTGCCTGCATCTTCTTCAATATGTATCCGGGTAATGCCCACTCGGGTTGTTTGTGGGCCAGTTTCGCCGTCGAATGAAACGTCTAACCAGCCATTAACGCAAATAGGGGCTTCGTATTGCGAAATCTGGTATCCTTTGGGCAAATCGGGATAGAAATAGTGCTTCCGAGCAATGACAGAACGGCGTTCAATTTCGCAGTTGGTGGCCATTCCCATCAAAATGGCATGTTCAATATGGCATTTGTTGAGGATGGGCAATGTTCCCGGGTGTGCCAGACTGATAGGGTCCACATGGGAGTTGGGGGCTCCGCCAAACGCAGCGGAGTCTGGCGAGAAGGCTTTAGACTGCGTTTTAAGCTGTGCATGAACCTCTAAGCCGATTACTGCTTCAAAAGCGCCGAAACGTGTCATGTAACTATAAGGGTGGAACGGAATGGTTGAATACAATTCTTTAAAATAGTGCTTGAGGTATCAGAATAAAACCTCTTGCCGCCGAATTTTTCGTGGTTTATGCGTTTGTACCTACTGAAGAGCACAAAAAAAGCCCTGATGTAAAAACAACAGGGCCGTGGATCAACCATGTCAATTAGAATCGAAATCCCAATTTTGCAAAGAAGAAAGCACCATTGATGCCCATTTGTACAGCATCCCACATACCCCCACTTTCCGTGAGACCGGGGTCTTGTTTGGTGGGTTGCACATTAAAGATATTGGCACCTCCAAGGTTTAATTGAATATTCTTGGCCAAGTCATACCCGAATGAAAAATCGGTTGTAATGCGGGCATCATATACGTGCAACTTGTTTTCGTCATACTCCCAGTTAGCCAAGGTCACTTTGTCAAAACGGGTAAACCGTAGGTTTGCAGATAATTTATTCTGTTTGTAATCAAAGCCCACGTTGAATTTGCTTGGAGGTGCAGAAGCCAATAAGAAATAGCGTTCACGCAAATCAAAATACGTGTCTTCTTTTCCTTTCAACTGGGTAGTGGTTTTAACGTCACCAATTTCTAATTGATTGAAATTGGCAGCCAGACTTGTCCGTAATCGGCCTTGGCCCAAAAAGGTGCTATGATTCAGAACCACGTCTAGGCCTTTCGTATTCGCGTCTAAGGCATTGGTGAAAAATTGTGCTCCTCCCACATTAAGGCCCTTTAGAATGCTACCAATGGCATCGTCCTCGTCACTAAATACGCCCGTAAGAATGATGCGATCTTTGAGGTTCACCTGATAGGCATCTACGGTAAGAGAGAAACCATTTGCGGGTGTAAGTGTAACGCCCAAAGAGATGTTCTGAGAGGTTTCTTGCTTCAATGCCGGAATTCCCAGTGCTTTTGCCACATTTCCGCTGTTTCGTGCGATGAGGTTGTCCACTGGTTTTCCGGCAATAAAGTTGGTAATCGTAGAGTTAAAGTATATCTGTGCCAAAGAGGGGGCGCGGAAGCCCGTACTTAACGACCCCCGAAGGGCAATCGCAGGACTGAAAGCAAAACGGAAGGAGGCTTTGCCATTAATCGTATTCCCAAAATCGGAATAGTTTTCAAAGCGACCCGCTGCCGTAAGTGATAATTGTTTGTTCAAGTCCACTTCCACATCCGCATAGGCCCCAAAGTTACTGCGGCGCTCGTCAATTTCGTCCGATGGCTGGAACCCAGGGAAGCCTTGTGCGCCACTTGCCGCCAACGCAAGCCCCTCGGCGGTCATAACCATAGCCCCATAATTTTTGTAAGATGCTTCCTCTCCGGCAAAAATCTGATAGCGCTCATTTCGGAATTCTGCCCCAAAGGCCACATTAAAGCCCTTGCCTTCGCCCTTCTGGAAGTATCGGGTGATGTCAAGATTGGTGGTGTTTTGTGTCAACTTAAACCCGCCATCATAGAATTCGGTTGGGGAAGAAGGACGGGGTTGGAACGAGGCATTAAGGGTGTTTGTAGAATGATAATCGAATTTGTTTTCGCCATAAGAATTGCTTAAATCCCAGTTCCAATTACTTAGTTTGCCTTTAAGTCCAAAAGAGACCGAGGGGTCACTTACTGTTCCCTCTAATTGCGGGGTAAAGCCATTCTGATAGATTTCTTTGATGTTCCGCTGAAGATTGTCTGCACCACGGGTCCATTGGTGGTTGTTGGAAAACCGGTGGCTATAACCGCCATTCAGATAGAACTTCATGTTGTTTACCGGAACTGCCATATTCACCAAGAAGGCCCCACTCAAAGCCTTGGCATCGCCCACAAAGTCACGGGCGCTGCTGCCTGGGAACAGAGCCTCATCATTCGGTCGGTTGGTGTAATCGCGGGTCATCCCCTCGGCGGTAATATGAACAAAACCACCTTTAAGCAAGCTTTTACCCCAATTTAAGGCTACTTGAGCCTGCTGGCCATCTCCGGCGCTATACATTCCCGTATTTACGTTCACCTCAAAAGCGTCGGTATTTTCTTTAAGCACAATGTTGATTACACCCGCAATGGCGTCCGATCCGTATTGCGCAGCGGCGCCGTCCCGGAGGATTTCAATGCGCTCAATGGCCGAGGCAGGGATGGCATTGAGGTCGGTTCCGGTATTCCCACGTCCACGTGAGCCATAAAAATTAATCAGGCTGGACTGGTGGCGGCGCTTTCCATTAATGAGCACCAAGGTTTGATCAGGGCCAAGGCCACGTAAAGAAGCTGGATCAACGTGGTCGGAACCATCGGAGCCTGACTGGCGGTTTGCATTAAAGGAAGGAGCTACATACTGTAAGAGTTGGCTCATTTCCAGCTGACCACTACTGCCCGTTACTTCCGAGACCGAAATGATGTCCACCGGTACCGAAGTCTCGGTGGCAGATCGGTTCATGCTCCGGCTACCGACGACCTCGACACCGCCAATTAAGTCGGCATTCTGACTGAGTGTAATGGTGAGGGTGCGATCCCCTTGAAGAATGACTTCTTTGGTTATGTATCCCACATAGCTCACCACTAAGGTGGCATTTTCACGGACAGAAAGTCCGAACTGTCCGGTAACATCGGTCACTGTCCCCCGCATGGTGCCTTTTTCCTGAACGGTGACACCAATGAGGGCTGTACCCGAGTCGTCGGTCACACGTCCAGTAACACGTATTACTTGTGCGAAGGCGGGAAGCGTCCCCATAAGCAAGACCAACAAGTAAAGAAGTTTTTTCATAAAAAGTATTGGGTTAAAATGAAAGGTGCGTGCAGTCCTAACAACCGATACGTAAGTTGTTTGTACGCAGGGAGGGCGTTTCTTATCGGGTTAGTTAGGACTGAGTAGTTACAGAAATATACAACGTATCTGGCATCGTCTGCGTACCAGAACTGCAAAATGTTTAGAAAAAGTGTAGGAAAAGTCAAAAATTTCAATCTGAGGTAGAGGTATGAACTTTTTATCCTAATCATCGTATAGCCTTTGTTTCTGGTGCTTTTACCACATCATCTATTCAATAAACCCTAAAAAATGCCTTAGATGAATACTTCAAATCCTGTCTTCTCGGAACGTGCGCTTGAACAAATTACCGATCTTCAAGGGGAACGAATGACCCAACAAGGGACCCTCAACAAATCTTTCCTTATGCTTGGGTTGGTTTTTGCTGGAGCGGTCTGGACGTGGTTCCAAATGAGTACCAATCCAAATGCAGCTTTGGCACTGGGCGGATTGGGTTTCTTGGGAGGGCTAATTTTGTCTTTTGTAATTGTTTTTAAGAAAACATGGTCCGCTTTTCTTGCTCCGGTGTATGCCATTCTGGAAGGATTGCTCATTGGGGTTTTATCGGCCCATTATGAATCTCGATATCCAGGACTGGTGATTCAGGCTGTTGGCTTGACGTTTGTTACGTTTTTTGTGATGTTGATCGCTTATCGGTTGGGCTGGATCCGTGCAACCGAGATGTTCCGGAGTGTGCTGATTGCCGCAACACTGGCATTGTTTACGTTTTATTTGATTGCACTTGTGGCGCAATTCGCCTTCGACTTCCCGATGCCGCTTATTCATGACAAGGGCATTTTGGGGATTGGGTTTAGTGTGTTTGCAACGGGGCTGGCAGCCTTTAACCTGATTCTGGACTTTGATTTTGTAGAGAAGGGACCTGCCTATGGTCTGCCAAAATACATGGAGTGGTATGCCGCTTTTGGTTTGACCGTTACCTTGGTTTGGTTATACATCGAACTTTTGCGTCTGCTCAGCAAATTCCGTAAATAAAACGGTTGCCCAATCCACGAAGCCTGCTTTTGTGCCGATGCTTGGTGATTTTAGGAGTACAAAAAAAAGAGCCTCTCGATAAGAGAGGCTCTTTGCGTGCGCTTAGGAGGATTTGAACCCCCGGCCTTTGGAACCGGAATCCAACGCTCTATCCAGCTGAGCTATAAGCGCATTTTTTAAGAGAACCTAAGATACATCAAGGTGTGGTCTATGGCAAGATGTTAATTGTATAGCTTAGTTGAAATCACACCGAGAAAGACTCGCCACACGCGCAATTTCGAACGGCTTGTGGGTTGTTAAAGTGAAATCCTTTGCCTTCTAACCCATCGGTGAAATCCAACGTAGAGCCTTCAATATATAGTTGTGCATTTAGGTCCATCGCCACCCGTACACCGTGGGTTTCGAGCAATAGGTCTTCTGCCTGCTCTACGGAGTCCCATCCCAGATCATAGGTGAGACCTGAGCAACCACCACTCACCACCGCTACCCGGAGGAATTGTTGGTTCCAGTCTATCCCTTCGGTGGTGGCCAGCGTCTTTATTTTGTCAATGGCTTTAGGGGTTATGCTAAGTTCTGACATGTTAACGGTTCCTTTTTTGGCTTGTTTGATGACTTCGAGAACGACAAAATGTGAAATGAGGTTCCGGAATAGGCTGATAATGCGCGAAGTCTCTATCATTTTTATATCCCCCCCTTTTTTTAGGCGGAAAAAGTTCTTATTTTATATCTTATGATCGCCGCATCCGACGGTATTAAACGGGTGGGGCGATCTTTTTTTATCGTACACAACGCTAAAGGAGAGTTGAGCCATGAGCGAGACGCTGTATTTGTCCCAAGATGGGTTAAATAAATTGAACGAAGAGTTGCAGTTTCTCAAAACGAAAGAGCGTGCCCGGATTGCCCAAGCCATTGCAGATGCGCGGGCGCAAGGTGATTTGTCGGAGAATGCGGAATATGACGCTGCCAAAGATGCACAAGGCCTTTTGGAGGCGCGGATTGCTCAGTTAAATGAAATGATCCAAAATGCCAGGGTGGTGGATGACAGCAAAATGGATCTGAGCAAGGCCTACATCTTGTCTAAGGTTAGGGTTAAAAACCATAAAATGAACCAAGAAGTGACCTATATCCTGACTTCAGACCGCGAAGCCAATTTCGCTCAAAACAAGATTTCGGTCAATAGTCCGATTGGCAAAGCCCTTCTGGGCCGGTCGGTTGGGGATATTGTGGACGTGAAAGTACCGGCTGGTATCATAAAGTTTGAGATATTGGAAATCAGCCGATAGACTACCGGGAGCTTTTCTTCACAAATTTTATTTGCATGGCGCATTCAGCCACGCCCACCCCCTCAAATAGTAAAGCACCTCAACGCAGCAAACGTCCTTTTTGGTTACGTTTGCTGCGTTGGGGCTTGTTTGTTTTTGGGGGCTTTCATGTTTACTGCGTGCTGGTGTTGGTGTATTTACGGTTTTTGCCACCAGCTTTTTCCACGGTACAACTTCAACATCGGGTAGAGGCCGCCTTTGGGGGCGAATGGCTGGAAGTTCGGATGTTATATCGTCCGATGGAAGCCATTTCCCCGCATTTACACCATGCAGTGGTGGCAGCCGAGGATACCCGTTTCTTTGAACATGATGGAATAGACTTCGATGCACTCGAACAAGCTATGTCGGAAAAGCGGAATTCCCTTCGTGGAGGTTCTACCATTACCCAGCAACTTGTGAAGAATCTCTTTTTTACGACACATCGTTCTTATTTACGCAAGGGTATGGAGTTCACGATTGCACCCTTAGCGGAGCTGATCTTGCCGAAAGACCGGATATTGGAATTGTATATCAATGTCGTAGAGTGGGGTAAAGGCGTTTATGGCGCCGAAGCGGCTGCCCGATACCATTACAAGATTTCTTCATCAAAACTCAACCGAAATCAGGCATCGCGGTTGGCCGCCTGCCTGCCTGCGCCCCTTACACGAAAGCCACAGGCGATGAACCGATACAGCCGTATCATTCAAAAGCGTATGCGGGCGATGGGGTATTAAAGCAAAAAAATCAGCCCTCTTCGTCTATCAAATCATCAATTTCCTGACTGATCTTCGGGACATTTATCACGCCAACGCTTTCTTTACGAAGGAATCCTTTTGGGTCTATTACAAAAGTAGTAGGAAGGAAAGAAGGATTTTTATAGGCTTCCAGCATGGGATGATTGGCCACAATGACCGGATAGTTTAACGAAAACTGTTTTTGCTGTATAAAAGGGGCAACATCCTCAAAGCCGTTCATATCCACCGAAACCCCGATGACCTGAATTTTGTTCTGGTATCGGTGTTGAAGACCAATGAGGTCTGGGATTTCTTTTACACAAGGCCCGCACCAAGTTGCCCAAAAATTCAGAATTACCACTTTGCCTTTATGGTCTGATAAACGAACAGTTTTGCCGTTCATATCGGTCAGGCTAAAGTCAGACGCTTTTATTTTGGTGGTAGCATTTTGGGTGTTCGGATCCAAAAAAGACCCTTCGGTTGGCTTGGTAAGAACAAATACCAGCAAAAGGGCCATTAGGACGCCCGTGAGGATGTAAACCTGTTTCATGTGGGGTTTAGGCGGTCATTGTCTGGAGTAACTCACGCACCACTTGTGCACGCACCTGGCCGTGAGAGGTATTAAAAACGGCTTTTCCGTCTTGTAAAATAATAATTTGGGGGGATTCGTGTACAATACCAAAAAATTGTGCGATGTGAAAAGACAAATTCCGGGAGCGTTGAACAATTAACTGATATACCTTGGGGTCCGACGCTTGGTTTAGAGATTGCATTTCTCGCTCTGCTCGCAGGCTAATAGAGCACGTTGCGCTGTGCTTAAACAGTACAATTGGTTCTGAGAACGATGCCTTAATGGCGGCATCAAGCTCTTCTGTTTTGGATAAGGAAGCAAATTGGGCGTGTGGCATAGACAGATGCTGATTGTTTTGGAACATTATTTTGAAGAATCTTACCGAAAAAAAGAACAGGGGTTCAAGCCTTGTCACTAAATTCACTTCGAGACACAAGGTTGTCTCTTGTTTGAATCTCAAAATTATTCTTGTTTACCCAATCATTTCAGGACTTAATCTATGTCACAAATAACCGGAGCCGAGGTGGTTCGTTGGAACCTAAAAGATCTTTATACGGATACGCAAGCCTTACTTCTGGCGTTAACCGTGGTTACTGAAAAAGCAAAAGTATTTGCAGAAACCTATCGTGGCCGTATCGCCGGATTGGACGATCGCGGGCTTGCGGACATGATGGCAGCGTTGGCCGAATTGCACGACGAGGTCGGAAAAGCCTATACATATGCTTACCTCGATTGGTCCACCCAAACCACCGACCCTAATCGGGGGGCATTGCTGCAAACCGTTCGGGAGGAATACACAAAGGTTTCTCAATACCTAATCTTTGTAGAGGTAGAGTGGTCTGCAATAGACACCCAAACAGCCCATAAGCTCTTAGCGTCGCCATATTTGATGCGTTATCGGCATTATTTGGAACTACAACAAATCCAAAAGAGGCATTTGCTTTCGGAGCCGGAAGAGAAAATTCTTTCCGAAAAGTCCAATACGGGCGTAGGGGCGTGGAACCGTTTCTTCGACGAAACCTTGGGGGCAGCCGTTTTTTCGTTGCGTGGACAGGACGTAACAGAACAAGAGGTGCTTACGAAATTAAGCGATTCAGATCGGGACCTGCGGAGGGAGGCTGCTTTGTCGCTTACCGAAGGGTTGGAAAAGCATGCGCGTATTTTAACCTTCATTTTTAATACCATTTTGGCAGATAAAGCTTCCTCCGATCGCCTGCGGGGATATGCATCGTGGATCAGTAGCCGGAATGCGGCCAATGAGATTGAGGATGATACCGTAGAAGCCTTGGTACAAGCCGTTACTGGACGATATGACTTGGTTTCCCGTTTTTACAAACTGAAGAAGCATTTATTGGGATTAGACGAAATGATGGACTATGACCGATATGCACCGATTGGGGAAGCTGAGACCCAATATACTTGGCAAGAAGCAGAACGCATTGTGCGGGAGGCTTATTCTCGTTTTCATCCGGAATTGGGGCGTATCGTAGGTTTGTTTTTTGATCAACAATGGATTGATGCGCCCGTTGCGCCAGGAAAGCGTGGCGGTGCATATTCCCATGGAGCGGTTCCAAGCGTGCATCCTTATATTTTTATGAATTTTACCGGAAGAGTGCGTGATGTTCAGACTTTGGCCCATGAACTGGGGCATGGGGTGCATCAGTATCTATCACGGGAGCAAGGGGTATTTCATGCAGACACCCCGCTCACAACAGCAGAAACGGCCTCGGTTTTTGGCGAAATGTTGGTCTTTCAGGAATTGATTCAAAATGAAGAAAATCCTAAAAACCGCCTTGCATTGTTGATGTCCAAATTAGATGACTCATTTGCAACAGTCTTTCGACAAATTGCCATGAATCGGTTTGAGGCGCAAATTCATACCGCTCGGCGCGAGAAAGGGGAACAGACCACCGAGGCTTTCTCTAGTATGTGGCGCGAGACACAACAGGCCATGTTTGGAGATAGTGTTACCTTGGGCGATCATTACAAAATTTGGTGGAGTTATATCCCACACTTTCTGCATACACCCGGTTATGTGTACGCCTATGCTTTTGGGGAGTTATTGGTTCTTTCTCTATACAAAGCCTATCAGCAGCAGGGGCAAGGTTTTTCCGAAGATTATCTAAGTTTGCTTAGGGCTGGTGGGAGTGATTGGCCACATGTTTTGGTTGGGAAACTGGGTGTTGATCTGACCAATCCTGCTTTCTGGCAAGAGGGACTACAGGCCATTGAGGAAATGCTGGAACAAGCAGAGTTATTGGCTGCCTCGTATTGAACCAAACCCTTGTTTTTTCATCTTAGATACGTCTAATGTGGGTATTGCTTTTTGTAATTTGTAAGGCTCCACAAGATTAAATATTTTGTAATTATTTGTGCCTGATTTATCCAAAAAGTCAGGCACCTCTTTGTTACCTACTCACCCGAACTAAAAACATAATGGCGTTTCCTCGTGCCTCTGGCGTTCTCCTTCATGTTTCCAGTTTGCCCGATTCACCCGGAATTGGTGATCTCGGCAAATCGTGCGATCGCTTTCTGGACTTTTTACACAAAGCCGGACAACGGTACTGGCAAATCCTTCCACTAGGCCCTACCGGATATGGCGACTCTCCGTATCAATGCTTTTCAGCGTTTGCTGGAAATCCTTTACTGGTGAGTCCGGAACGACTCATTGCTGATGGCTTGCTTAAAGCGCAGCCTTTAGAAGGGTTTAAAGGAGACGAAGAGGACCGCGTAGATTTTGGAAAAGTGGTGTTGGCCAAAAAATTGATTCTCCGAGAATCTTTTGACTATTTCTTGGCAGAAGGGACTGTTGCTCAAAAAACAGATTTCGAAGCATTTTGTGCCCAGCAATCAAGTTGGTTAGACGACTTTTCCTTATTTATGGCCATCAAAAACGACCTCGGCGGAAAGGCGTGGTGGGAGTGGCCACTTCCGCTCAAGTTACGCGATCCGGCTGCTTTGACGGGGGCTAAGGAAAGGCTTTCCGAAAGCATCCAATTGTACCAATACCAACAATGGGTGTTTTTTACCCAATGGACGCGGGTTAAGCAACGTGCAAATGCCCAGGGCATCGAGATAATTGGTGATTTGCCCATTTTTGTGGCCCGAGACAGTGCCGAAGCGTGGGCAAAGCCTTCATTATTTTATTTTGATGCGCAAGCGAATCCAACCATTGTCGCTGGGGTTCCGCCTGATTACTTCAGTGAAACGGGTCAGCTTTGGGGGAATCCGTTGTATCGTTGGGATAAAATGGCTGAAGATGGCTACCAATGGTGGATTGAGCGGTTCCGTGCGTTGTTAAATTTGGTGGATATTATCCGGATTGACCACTTCCGGGGATTTGCCGAGTATTGGGCGGTTCCTGGAGGGGATGAAACTGCTGTAAATGGGAAATGGGAAAAAGGGCCGGGAACCGATTTGTTTCAGGCCGTGTTGGATGCTCTTGGAAAACTACCTATTATGGCTGAAGACTTAGGCTTAATGACCCCAAGTGTGCATAACCTACGGGATCATTTCTCCTTTCCGGGGATGCATATTTTGCAATTTGCCTTTGCTTTGGATATTGGGGCCACGTCGGAGGCTGATTTGTACCCGCACCTTCCCCACCGATACAAACCCAATTCGGTCACTTATACTGGCACCCACGACAACAACACCACAAAAGGATGGTGGGAAAAAGATGCAACAGAGGCCGAAAAGCGTAAGTTTTGTGAATACCTGAATACGGATGGATCGTCGGTGGTGTGGAACCTGATCCAGACTTGTTTTTTCTGTCCTTCAGATACGGCCATCGTGCCGATGCAGGATTTATTGGCCTTGGATGAAGGCGCACGCATGAATTTCCCTGGTCACCCCTCTGGAAACTGGCAATGGCGCGCC
This sequence comes from Bacteroidetes Order II. bacterium, assembly GCA_016788705.1. NCBI lineage: Bacteria > Pseudomonadati > Bacteroidota > unclassified Bacteroidota Order II. > Bacteroidota Order II. bacterium. The sequence goes on along the minus strand of JAEUSQ010000039.1, from coordinate 98,072 downwards.
AAGTCGGATGCGTTTTCTGATGATCTGGCGAGGTCTTTGCGGGAATTAACCGAGACCGCCGGAAGGTTGAATAAGCGGGCCTAAACGGTGGGACAATAAGTGAAAAGGGACTTCCTTCATTTGGAAAGTCCCTTTTTTGCTTCTATAACAGCAATGCTACCCCTCGATAACGTATTTCAGAAGAAAACGCTTAGATCAGATATGCGCGATAAAGCCGGTTGGTTGTGGATTGGTAATGTTCAGAACCACAATAGACACCTACGGATTCTGTCAAAAACCAAACGGTACATCCAAGAAGGCCTCCATTATTTCCGCGTCTTGAGATTCCGATTATGCCAATCACCTACTTGGCGTCCCAAGTCTTCGCCTCCAGTGGTTCCGGTACGGTAGTGAATTCCGCCATACACACGGCTGATGGAAGCTTCGTTGGCTGCCGCTCGGAACGAGGTAAAGGATCGGGCTTTGTTTCCATATCGGACGTTAGAAGTGTCTTGGAAAGCCATATTATCTCCATGTAGGAAGGTAAGTACCTCAGCAGCAGCACGAGAAATTGTGCTATGACCAGATGGATACTCTGGAAAAGGTGGTGTTTGTAGGAAAGGCGCCCACTTTTCATCATATTCGCGGTTGATCACGGTTTCTGGCCTTACGCGGTTGGTGGCGTATTTTCCTTGCCAACATGCAATGAATCCATCGGCAATGGCAATGGCTACTCGTGCAAAGGTCTCGGTGGTTTGAACAACGCTGAGTTTTTTGTGCCGGGCTGTAATGGCCGCGATGTTCATAAAATGGCCACCCGGAGTCACTTTTTTTACCCCAAACATGGCATGTCCATGAACCTGAAGGGCAAAGGCATTGTCGTCCCAGAAGAGTGCAATAGCCTTTTGTTCATCCGTGAGTTGTTTACCTATTTCATACATTTCCATAAGGTCTTGGTAGAAAGCACTGTTTTTGTCTTTACTGTATGGGGGAAAGGGGTTCATGGTGAATTGTGCAGCAGAATCTATGACAAAAGTTCGGATTTTTTCCCAATGGGGTTCCAAAGCTTCTTTATACATCGGGGGCGTAGGAATCCACCGACTTGGATCGCCCGTGACCAAGGTGTATTTAGGCGCACTTCTGGTTTGTTTATATTGATCCGACTTTGACCATTCAAAAATATGTAAAGCCACGTTTTCTCCATACTTTCGAGACTGGCTCAACAGGTCTTTGGGGATGCCTGCCTGTTGATAGCGTTCATAAACCTTATTGGCATAAGCATCCATCATCGCAGGGGAGAAGACCAATTTTTTTGCGGTCTCGACGTAAGCCGTAAACCCCGCAATTTCGGGACTGATGGGTTGGTTTGGATTGGGTTTGGGAATCTCTTTCAAGCTGTTTAGTTGACCTGCCAAAGACAAAAAGTCGTTTTTCCCTGCAATAGAGGCTTCATAAGCGGCAATTGAGGAGTAGGCCAAAATTCGGCTTGCCACTGGTGGCGAAAAAACGTCGTGTAAAATTACTTCGTTCAGGGTGTGTAAAGCCCCGAGAATTGGTTCCGTACTTTGGACAACAGGTTGCCAGTTTTTTTCGGTACAACCCGCTAAAAAGATCCAGAGTGCCAATAAAAATAGCTTTTTCATAATAATTTGTAGGTAGAAAGTTATGGTAAAGACCGTTCTACTCTTGGTCTAACGAAGAGGCAGACGAATGGTCTGACGGATGAACGAATCTTGTTTTCCGGTAAAGTTTATTTGCACCTCATGATCTCCATTAGAAAGTTTATCAATCGTTACGCCATTGGTAGCTGTCGGGCTTAGCGTTCCGCGAACAAAAACCGATTGCTGGGTTCCGGCAAGACCTTCTACCAGTAGCGTCAGTACTTTGCCTTCCGTTTTTGCACGCAAGACCTTGACTTGTGTGTTTTTTCCGCCAAGAGGTGCTTCTGTTTGTCGCACATAGACCCCCGCTCCGGCTTCATGCTGGATGAGGACTTCGCTTTTATCTACCGTGAAAATAGGTATGACCACTTTTTGTCCATCGCCAAAAGGCTCGGTTTTGAAGGTAGCGGCTTTTCCATTCACCAAGACCGACTTGATTTTGGCGTTGTTTGGATACACAGGTTCAAACCGAACTTCTGTGCCTTTGGTTTGACCAGAGAAGTTGTATTGGTCGCGGTTGGGGGATCGGTTTGCGTTGATGTTCACCCAGTCTTCTCCAATACGCAACTGTTTGATGCTGTATTGATCCCAATCGGCGGGGACTTGGGGACTAAAGGCCAAGGTTTTGCCTCCATTGAGGGCCTCTATACCAAAAAGTCCTCGCACCAGTGGTGAGATGACCATTGCTTCAGACCAAATTTGATGGTGTGAGCTTCTCCCGAAAGCAGAATTGTAGTCTCCTGAGAGCAATTCGGTGACATAACCATAGGCATCTTGAAAGGTGAGCAAGGCATTCGCCATCAGGGCTTGGTATCCGATATGTGGCCGTCCGTAGTTGTATCCGGCGAGGCTGGCCCAACCCGTGAAAAGCGGCCAGACGGAGCCATAATGATAGCTCATCGGATCGTATATCGGAGATTGGCTATTTAAGATGCGGTGTCCCCAATCGGTAGCCAATCTTCCTGAACCGATTTCGTCTAAGGCTTTTTGTGTCCTATCAGGTTCAGTGGTTCGGAACCACATCGGGACGGCTGGTAAGACGGTGCTTTCTTGCATAAAGCCGCGTGCATCGGTTTCGCGGTTGGTGGGCATCAGGCCGTCTGGTACAAACGTTTTTTCTTTCTCGGCGGGCTTAGATGTGGCATAGCCATAGTATTGTTTTTCGGGCAGCCAATAGGTTTTTTCCATGGCTTCTTGGGTTCGTCGTACCCAATCCGATGCTTGGTCGGCCAACTGAGGTTCATACATTATATTTGCAAACTTAGCCATTCCTTTGCACGCTTCTATCCAAAGTCCTTGCATATACATTTCTTCGTGTGGCGGATAGAGTTTTCCGCCTTCCACCCATCCGTGTCCAAAATTCGTATTTTCTATCAAGCCATTTTGGTCGGTATCGGTTTTTGAAGTCCATTCCCAAGCCTTTTTGATGGAGTGCCAATTTTCGCGGATAAAAGCAAGATCGCCCGTTGCTTGGTAATAGGCATGGTGCAAGATGACATACAATGGCGTGGCATCTGCACTTGCTTTTCCAAAAGGGTACTTTCCAAACCAGTCTATCAATCCGGCAGACTGTGAAATCTCGTGCGGAATACGTCCATCCTCAAACTGGAATTTTTTGAGGAAGTTAAGCCCTCGTTTAACGGTCTCAAAGTCTCCATACGAGAGCATGGCCAATTCCGTCCACTGGGAATCTCGTCCAAAAAACCACGCAAAACCGGGTCTTTCGGAGTTTCCCGACGTTCTGAATCCGGCCACAAGTCCGGTTCCTAATTGAGGGTTATCCACGACACCTTTTTCCGTTCCGATTTTTGCCCATGTATAAGCGGCATTAAGGCGCTCGTCGGGTGTTTGAATGGACGTGGTCTGGGACAAAAAGGTTTTGTAGTAAGCGGTTGTTTGTTCGTAGAGTGCTTTTGGATTCGCTTGGAGGCGTTTAAGGTTTTCTTCCGCAACTTGCCAACCATCCGTTCCACCGGAAATAAAAAGGGGAATAAAATGTCCACGATGGGTTTCGGGCAATACCCGAATTTCAAAGGTATTTGGAGTGTCTCTGGGTTCTTCTTGGTAGGGGATGATGGAGCGGTCTTGTGCGCCCGGAACCGAAACGATGCCCACATACTTGCCCAATTCTTCTACTATGCCATAGCGTTGTTGGTCGGGTTGCCAGAAGATATTGCCCGTTTGCAATCCGGCAGGCCACATCAGCGACAACGCAGGACGGAAAGAACCGCGAATTGTGAGTGGGCGAGGTGAGTCAATATCCAAGAGCATGACCAAGCCCGGTTCGTGTACAGGAGCAAAAATGATCTGACGTACCAAAAAAGCGGCATGGCGATAAGTCAGAATGGTTGATTCTGGGCGCACCTCAATAGAAGTTACGGCTTCGGAGCCACTCACCGGAACTTGGGTTTCTTCGTACTCGGTGATGAAGTCTAACTTAAAATCATGTACCAATTTGAGTGGATACACCCACATTTCAAGTGGCTTGTTTTCGTAGCCAAATGCTGCGGATTTTCGACCCATGACCCCCATAAAAGCGCTGTTCTGAATGGTTCTTTGCAAAGATGGACCACTTCGTGGGAGGTCAAATCGTGGAACAAAGCCCGTATGGGACTGTGCCCACGCAATAACAGGAGTAAATGACGTCAGAAAAAGCCATAAAAAGAATCGTTTCATAAAAGGTAATATTTATCTTGGTTAATGTTTTGCATATCGCCAGATGTGCAACGCATCTCCCGTTCGTGCGACCAAAAGCGTTAAGGAACCGTTGGGGTTTTGGATGAAACGGATTGCTTTGGTTTCACCCGTCAGCCACAGCCCCGTTGTATGGTTAGGAACTTCCGTAAATCCACCTTTGCCGTCACCGGACATAACTGTGCCAAAACCTGCATCATAGCGCCCAACGGAGGGCTTCACCCCATAGAAATTCCCTGCGGTGATCAGGTCTAATTTCCCATCTCCATTGAGGTCTGCGCTCTGAATGGTAAAAATGGGCGAAAATTGTGCCGCCATGGGCAATGCCTTTCGGGTAAATCCGCCCTTTCCATCGTTGATAAAGACCGAGGACTGCAACAGCGTTGCTTCTTGAACGGCCACGCCAGATCGTTGTTCGGATGAAAACAGGCCACTAAAGGGTTGCTCACCTGCTTTTGTGAACGATGCTGCAAAGCGCTGTTTAAGTATGGGAAGTTGCTGAAAAAGATCGTCTAAGCGGTCGGTAGCATATTCTGTATCGTTTCGGCGGTAGGTCATAATGGCTTCGGGGCTGCCATTGGCATCAAAGTCTTTCATATGAAGACGGAGGGGCAGGCTGGAATTAAAAATGCTGTTTTCGCCTAAATTGCCTGCAATTAGGTCGTTGTCTCCATCTGCGTCTATATCCACAACGTGGAGGGCATTCCACCAGCCATTCGTATTTGCTAAACCGGGGGAATCCATTACCTCCCAAACGGCGCCATTTTTGCCGAAAATGGTGACCGGCATCCAATCTCCGACCAAAATCAGCTCCGGTTTTCGATCACCTTTTACGTCACGCCATGTGGCATCGGCCACCATACCAATATGGGCGAGTTTTGGCGCTTTTGAAGCAGTGACATCTTTAAATATGCCTTTTCCCGTATTCTCCAAAAGATAAGAACGGGGCTTCATGCCATAGGCAGAGACCTCGCTCCTCATTCCGACAAACAGATCGGTATCGCCGTCTCCGTCCATATCGGCAGCAGCGAGGGCAGCGGCGTTACCACGTACCAACGGCCATCCAGTGGCTTTGGTAAATTGTCCTTTTCCATCGTTTAGGTACAACCGAGATTGCGCGAGCAATTCGCCTTTTGGCCACATACCGCCGCCTGTTGCCACGACGAGGTCGAGGTCATTATCTTGATCTACATCCACCAGAATGGCATCCGTATCCTCATAGAGCGAGTCGGCAGCCAAGACTGGTTGTACACTTAGGCCAAAGGTCCCCTCTTTTTTGCCAAAGAAGAGTTGTTTAGGCATTCCGGAGGCGCCTCCGACATAAAAATCTTGGATTCCATCGCCGTTTACATCGCCCGTTGCCAATGCAGGGCCTTCTTGCGAAACCATTTTCGGAATCAAATATTCGCGGTTAAAATCCGTGTATTCATTTTCTTTGTGGATATACCGAACACCGGAACTTGCTGTGATGTCCTCGAAACCGAATCCGGCGGTGGTTGCCTTGGTTTCTATCCAAGTCCTCGTGGCCTCGGCTTGTTTGAGGGTGAGGGTTTGGTTGGATTTTGGGGCGGAAAGGGTTTGGTATTTGCCATCAGGCCAGATAACCCGTATGGAGTCTGCATGTCCGTTCTTACCCAAACCAAAGTGCAACAAAGGGGTAACGGATGAAAGCCAACCACGTGTTGGGTTTTGTTCTTGTACTTGCATTTGTTGGCGGGAAAAAACCTGCACCTTCGCCCCAATCCCTTGTGTATTCAGCCCAGTTCCTTCCAATTTCACCGTTAAAAACCGTTGTTGGTCTTGCTCAAGGGTTTGGTTACGATAAATTCCCGCCGTTTCATTGATGCAATTGGTGATCAGGTCTAGGTCGCCATCATTGTCCAGATCGGCATAAGCACTCCCATTAGAATAGGCCAAGTCGTCTAAGCCCCATTGCTTTGAAACTTGCTCAAATTGCGTTTTGCCCGTATTGCGGAAGGCATAATTGGGAATTTTTACCTGTGGCATTTTACGGGAAATTTCCAAATTTTGAGGCGTAACCACCCGCTGAATGCTTTTGTCTGAGATATAAAAAAGGAAATCGAGGTCATTAGGACGGCGATAAATCCCATTAGATACAAAAATGTCTTTATTTCCATCCAAGTCCAAATCGGCGAAGAGAACACCCCAAGACCAATCTGTGGCAAAGACGTTGGCATACGGCGCGATGTCCGAAAATCGGCCATTACCTCGGTTGAGTTGTAGGGCATTACGGGCAAATTGGTGGTGATATCCATATTCGCGCTTCATCCGATAAACATCTACTCGATCAGCCCCTTCCGAGGCTTTCCGGATGGGTTCCTCGTCTGGCATCATGTCTAGGGTCATCACGTCCAACAAACCGTCGTTGTTAACATCTGCAATATCGGTTCCCATAGAGTATTGCGAGGTATGGGGCATGGCGTCTTTTATTTTCTCGGAAAAGGTTCCGTCGCCATTGTTCAGATAGAGATAGTCGTCTTCATGGAAGTCATTCGAAATATAGAGATCAGGATAGCCGTTTTGGTCTAAGTCTCCGACGGCAATTCCGAGTCCATACCCAATGCTCCCGCCCCAAATTCCAGCTTTTTCAGAAACGTCGGTAAATTTCCCATTGTCGTTTCGGAGGAGTTTGTCCCCTGACTTGGGGTCGCGTGTGTTACGGATGGCTACGGGCCGATAGTTGTTCTCGGAGTGGACAGAGGTGCGCAATAAGTAAACATCTAAGTCACCATCTTTATCGTAGTCAAAAAAAGTAGCTTGTTGCCCATAGCCTTCTTGTGCGAGGCCAAAATCGGCGGCACGATCTGTAAACGTATTGTCCTTATTATTGATGAAGAGGGCGTTTTTCCCCGCGCGACCTTCTATGCCAGAAACGGTAGAGACGTAGATATCCAACCATCCATCGGCATTGATATCCACCATCGTTACCCCTGTTTTCCAATTGGCATTCCGAAGCCCAACCCCTGCATTGGCCGTAATGTCTTGAAACACAAAATTACCTTTGTTTAGGTACAATTTATTGGAACCAAGGTTGGAAGTGAAGTAAATATCTTGTAAGCCGTCTCGGTTGATGTCGCCAATGGCTACGCCGCCGCCATTATAGTAATAGAGGTAGTTGATGATATTGAAATCCTTGTCTTCGGGTAATTCGTTTTTGAACGCAATATTACTTTGCGTGACCGGAATTTTCTGAAAGCGTTTAGGGCCTTCTGCATCGTTACAGCCCACAGAAAAAAGCATTGCAATAAAGAAAACACCGGATAAAAAAACAAAAAAAGAACGTTTCGTGGTCATATGGGATTCTATTAAGGGTTGACCGCCAAAACGACGGCTTTTGCATTACTGCGGGCGACGACCAAAAAAGGGCCAACCGGGCGTATGTCGCGTATCTCGCCTTGGATACGAAGTCCGGTTTGGAAGGCGGGTAGGGGCTTAAATTGATTTTTTCCTATGCCTTTTAATACCATACCATATCCAGCAGTCAGTTCACCAATTTGGGGTTTCACACGCCGGAGGTTTCCTCCTAATATCAGGTCTTTCTTCCCATCGCGATCTATATCCCAGACGGCTATACCAAAAACCGGGGTAATTTGTGTCATCGCAGGTAGCGTCACTTCACGGAAGCTTCCTTTCCCTATGTTTTCGAAGAGGGTGGTGGCAAAGGTATTTGCACGGAAGAATTGGGCTTTCTTAAGGGCCTCGGTGGGAAATATCTCCAGAACTGTTTTGTTTGCATAGTCTGCATATTTCAGAAATTTGGACTTGACGGTAGGCATCTGCCGCGCCAAATCACCACGCAGTGCGAAGGGCAAGGTTTTTTGGTCTAATGGCTTGTAATACGCCAAAATCTGCTCATTCAGCCCATTTTGATCTAAATCTCCTACATACATCTCTGTGGGGTGGGCCGAGGTGGGCTGGCCCAAAACCGAGTTCCAACCCCAATTGCCTAGGATTAGGTCTTCGTCACCGTCTCCATCAGTGTCTTCTACCACCATGCGGCTCCACCATCCATAGGTGTTTTCGAGGCCCGGCGGGGTATGTTTTTTTAATCCATCCTTATGGTTCAGAAAAGCGGTGACAGGCATCCAGTCGCCCACCAGTATCAGGTCTGGACGTTTATCACCATTGAGATCCATCCAATGGGCGTCGGTCACCATTCCTGCATGTTCTAAGGAAGGGGCAAGATCTGCTGTAATATCTGTAAAATATCCTTTTCCATCATTGCGCAATAGTACAGATTTAGGCTTTACGCCATATTGTCCTGGAATGACCCGCGATCCAACGAATAGGTCCATATCCCCATCCAAGTCGTAATCGGTGGGAGCAACCACCGAGCCAGCATCGTATCGGGCAGGAATTCTGCCTTCCGCCCGCGAGAAATGGCCTTTGCCGTCATTCAAGTAAAGCAAGTCTTCCAGTAAATTGGCCTGATCTGGTCCAAATTCCGAACTCCCTGTTACCACATAGAGGTCTAAATCTTGGTCTTTGTCGGCATCAAAGAAGACCGCAGCCACTTCTTCTGCGGCTTTTGCATCCTCGAAAGGGGCTTGATTGCCCTTTCGGAAGCCTTTTCCAGTTCCGTAGAACAATGAACCCGCTTGGTCTTTTGCGCCTCCGATGTAAATATCTTCGTGCCCATCGCCATTTACATCGCCCACGGCCATACGGGGGCCATCGGTAGATTGCATACGATGCAATAAAAACTCTCGGTCAAAGTCCGAGAATTCCCCTTCGGTATGGGTAAAGTCAAGTCCGCTTTGCGTTGTTACCTCTTTCAAAAGCGGTGGAGATGGGTTTTTGCGGAACTGTGATGTGGCTAAGGTTGCATGGGCAAGTTGGAGGCTCAGTTTCTGGTTTACCTTGACTTGGGTAAGTACTTGGCTTTTGCCGTTTGGCCAGTCCACACGGAGCGTATCTATGGTCTGAATGTCGCCAAGCCCAAATGTCATCACTTCATCTACGGAAGACTGGAAGCCGCGTTGTGGAATGTTTTCCAGATAGAAAGATTGGCCATTGGCCATGATGGTTGCTTGAACGCCAATCCCGCGTATATTTCCAGCATCTCCCTTAAACTGAAGTTGCAAGAAGTGGTTGGGGTGTATGGCACGGGCATTGTTTTCGTAAAAAGCGGCTGTTTCATTCACATTATTAACGACCATATCTAAATCTCCGTCTCCATCAAAGTCCGCATAGGCGGCGCCATTGGAAAAACTGGGTTCGGCCAATCCCCATTCTTTGGCAACGTTCCGGAATTGAAGATTGCCCTCATTCCGAAAAAGGTAATTGGGCAATGGTCGGCTGGGGATTTTGTCTAAAAGCGGTCGGAAGTCGGCATTTTGATCCACCACAAATTCCCGTACCACGGCTTCACTCTGGAAAAATTCCAAAAAATCTTGATTGGTCACATCTTTATAAACCCCGTTACAGACAAAAATATCTTTATGACCATCCAAGTCAAAATCTGCCATAAGTGCGCCCCAAGACCAATCCGTAGCATCGGTTTTGGTCATCGCACTTATTTCCGAAAAAGTATTGTTTTTATTGTTTAATTGCAGGGCATTTCGGGTAAATTGATTCCAATAGCCATTGGCTATTTTGAGTTTTCGTACATCCCAGTTTTCAAAAATGGTAGTGGTTTTTAACCGGAGATCGTCTTCCGGCAACATGTCGGTTACAAATATTTCTGGATAGGCATCATTGTTGAGATCGGCCATATCTGCACCCATCGAAGACATTGAGAGTGAGGGCATTTGGGCTTCTAACTCTTCCGAAAAAGTGCCATTTTTTTGATTGATATAAAGATAGTCTCGTTCAAAAAAATCGTTCGAGACATAAATATCTGGCCAACCGTCGCGGTTTATGTCGCCAACGGTCACACCAAGCCCAAACGCAATTTCACTTCCATAGATACCTGCTTGTGCACTTACGTCTTTGAATTGGTTATTGCCTTCGTTCCGATATAGTTTGTGGCCGCCCACATCGTTCCGCTCGTGTCGGATGTTCCGCATACCAAACGAAGAAACCGGACGAAACGAATTGTTTAACACATAAAGGTCTAAATCGCCATCCAAATCATAGTCAAAAAAGGCTGCATGTGTGGTTGCCCCTTCATCTGCGATGCCATACTTCGCTGCTTCATCGGTAAAAGTGGGATGCCCTTGTGCATCATTGCCTTGATTGATAAAGAGTTGGTTGGCACGCGCCTGACCATCTTTATCTCCCGCATTACAGATGTAAATATCTAATTTTCCATCGGCATTTATATCCGCAACGGCCACCCCTGTTGCCCAGCCTTTGTTGACGGCCACCCCTGCGGCCTCGGTAACGTCTTGAAATTGGAGTTTGCCTTTGTTTAGGTATAATCGGGAGGAACGCTGGTTGGCGGTTAGAAAGAGGTCGGGTTTTCCATCTGCATTAAAATCTCCAATCCCGACCCCACCTCCGTTGTGGAAGTTTCGGTAGGTGAAGATGTTGAAATCTTTGGTTGGGGAAAGTTCGTTTTTGAATTCAATTCCCGTCCGAGAAGCCGTTAATCTTGTGAACAAAGGGCGTTGGGGTTCGTATGGGTCGTGTGGATCGGGGGTACAGGCAGGCAAGGTCAAAATCAACAGGCCGCCAAAAAGTAGCCCGATAGCGTACTTGAGCATGGTTGTTTGGGAAAAAAGCGTGGACATAAACGGCTTCAAAATACGAAACAAAAAGGGAATAACCCCTGATAATTCCGGTTTAACCGGCAGGCAAGGATTATTCCCTCTACGATAAATGTACAGGCCAGTGGCTAAACCGAATTAATACCCTGCGTTTTGGGTCAGCTTCGAGTTGGCGTCAATGGCACCTTGTGGTATCGGATACAGTACCCGGAAGGCTTCTTTTTTCTCCTTGAACTGCCAATCTGCGCTGGTATAGGTTCCCGCACGGATCATGTCGAGGCGACGAACAGCTTCCATAATGAACTCATACCCGCGTTCTTCAAAAATGGCTGTCCGCATGGCGGATTGTGAGGCTGTTTGTGCAGCGCTCAGATTGCCTAATTTTGCACGGGTACGGACTTGGTTAACCAATGCGGCAGCACCTGCGGTATTGCCTGTTTCGTTCAGGGCTTCTGCTTTGGCAAGCAGGATGTCGGCATAACGGATCCAAGCGTAGTCGTTCTTGGAATCTCCACCGACAGCACCAGTATCAATACCCCATTTCAATACACGGATGCCTTCGCTTTCGTTGGCATTGTCAAAGTTTGCCACCGTCGAGGTGAAGATCAAAGGGTTTCCTTGGCGGTCGGTGAGTTTCGTCGTACCAGCAGGACAATTTCCGTCCTTGTCGGCATTGGTAAAGTTCGAACACTGCTGACCAATCAGGAACATATTTTTCCGATAATCTTGTTCGGAGAATTTGTTGTAGGTTTCAGCAAGTGTAGTAAAACCATTCCAAGGACTTTGTGGCAGGGCATGGTTGTAGTGTAATTGGCGTTGATTGAAGGATAGACCATTTCCACCAATATTTAAGTTAACCGAGACAAAGAGGTTTTCTTTCGATCCTTGGTTGTTTGGTATGAAGGAAGCGAAATAATCCGACTCTAATCCATATTCACCAGAATTGATCACATTGTCCGCAGCGGCAATGAGTTCATTCCATTTTGCAGTACCTTTTTGCAGGCCTGCCGTGGTAACGGTTCCGGTAAAGAATTGGCTGTTAAGGTAAATTCTGGTCAACAAGGCTTGGGCGCTGTAATAGTTTACCCGTCCATGTACCTTCGCTTTTGGCAACACAGCAGAGGCTTCTTTTAGCTCTGTTTCGATGAAGCTAAACACTTCTGCGGAGGTGCTTCTTGCTGGAAGGTTGTTTTTGTCGGCCGTAGCGCCCTTATAAATCGGTACGCCACCAAACATATCTAACAGGGTATAATAATAGAACGCACGCAATACCCGCACTTCTGCTTTATATGCCGCTGCTGAAGCCAGCGTTGAGGCATCTAAGGCTTCTAATAAGGAGTTGGCGCGCGCAATGCCTGTATAAGACGAGTTCCATGCGTCGTTTATGTCGCTATGGGATTTGTCCCATGTATGGCGATGCAATTGCTTCCAGCGGTTGCCGTCTCCCCAGTCACCACCGCGTTGCGGTACCATGGTTTCGTCGGTGGAGTGCTGCTGAATGTTGTGGTAAGACCATTGCAGGGCACGCAATTGGGCATAGACTGGCGCCATTGCACCCAAGAATTCGGCATCGTTCTTGAAGAATTGATCCGGTGTAATAAGGCTATACGGCGTGGTATCTAAGTCCGTACAGGCAAAGTTTACCGTCCCCAGTACCGACGGCAGTACGATTCCAACCGCCAGCGTCTTTGCACGAAGGGATTTGAAAAATTTATTCATATAAGTTTTCGGTTTTATGTTAGATGCATGAGGAATAACCCATTGAGAGAAGGGGCGCTTCCACCGTTATCCATTTTAGAGACCTAAGTTTACACCAATGGTGATGGTACGGGCTTTCGGATAAACCAAGTAGTCCACACCAACCCCACCACCGTTGCCAAAGCCTGCAACTTCCGGATCGTATCCCGAATATCCAGTGAGGAGGAAGAGGTTTTGACCAGTCAGATATACGCGGGCAGTCCGAACACGCTTGCTGATATTGGCCAGCCGATAGCCAATCGTAAGGTTATCTACACGGAGAAAACTGGCATCTTCAAGCCAACGGCTGGAGGCAAATCCAGGGCTTTCAATTTTGGCTAATGCGCTAATTTCGGTGATGTCATAAGGGATAATCCCATTTTGGCCTTGCTTGAGTGAGGAACCCGGATAGCCATAGACGGCTGCGGTGTTGTTAAAGACCATCCCACCCACTTGGCCACGGAGGAAGAGGTTTACGTCAATATTGCCTTTGGTAAATTTCGTAGCGAGGCCATATACAAAATCTGGCTCTGCGGTTCCAAGTACTTCAAGGCCATTTCCAACGGCCGTATCGCCCGTGGTGGGAGCGACGGCATAGGTTTCTTTACCGCTGGCGTCCAACCCCGTGTATTTTCTACCAATAAAGGTTCCAGTTACGGGGAAACCCACGCGAACCACTTGTAAAGGCGCTTCGGAATATCCGGCTCCTGTAACGCGCACCGCATAAGGTAATTGTTCGCGGCCATCCAATTCAATTACTTGGTTCCGGTTGGCACCGATGTTGGCGGTAATCGAGAGGGAGGTGTCGTCTTTGTCTAAAATATAACCCGTGAGGTTAAATTCAAACCCTTTGTTTTCGGTAGAACCAACGTTTTCAAAGCGGGTATTTACGACGCCAAATGGTTGTGGTACTGCGAGCAAGAGGTCTTTGGTTTTTGCTTGATACAGTTCGAGCGAACCTTGAATCTTGCTGTTAAACAACCCAAAATCAATCCCCAAGTTCGTAGAAGAAATGGTTTCCCACTTCAGGTCAGGGTTTGCAAGCTGCGTAGAAGCATATCCCGTAATTTGTTGACCGCCCAAACCTGCGATAAAGTTGGTATTGGCAGCCAATGTGGCGCGCCACAGGTCATCTCCGATGCGTTCTTGTCCCGATTGGCCATAAGAAGCACGCAGTGAAAGTTCTGAAATGGTGCTGTTGCCTTTCAAAAATTCTTCGTTGCTTAAACGCCAGCGGACCGATGCCGAGGGAAAGAATGCCCAGCGGTTATTCGGGCCAAAACGCGAGGAACCATCATAGCGGCCCGTTACTTGCAGGTAATACTTTCCGTTTAGGTCGTAGTTGGCGCGGCTGATAAAGGAAATGAGTTTGTTAACCGCATGATAGGAGCTGGTTTGTTGGGTCTTGCCGGACTCCATCCGGTTAAAGCTGTTTACGTCGGTGGTAAAACCATACGAAAGGGCATTTAATTCTTCTGTTTCGTATTGGTTGTACTCATAAACCCCGGTAACACTGAGGTTTTGATTGGCCGCAATTTTCGGGTTATAGGTCAATTGGCCTTGGAAAACCTGATTGGTCAACTCGCGGTTCCCTTGAATGGCCTGTCCACCAGACTCATCCCCCAATGGGGTATTCTTGGGAATGAAGAAACGACGGCTGGCTTGTGAACGGCTGGCAGCGGCGCTCACACGGCCTACCAAGCCGGGGATCAGGTCTAATTCTGCAAAGATATTTCCCAATGAACGGGTGGTTTTGATCCCGTCTTCAACCGTATTGGCCATTGCTACTGGGTTACGGGTGGCACGTGCAAATTCAAAGTACGAGCCATCGGCATTCGTCACTGGCTGCGTGGGGTGCATCTGGAAGACGTTGGTAAACATACCGCCGCTAAATCCGTCAGCAGTCCCAGAAGGTACGTTATCGTCTAAGGTATAGGAGGAACTCATGTTCAAGCCAAGGCGGAGTTTGCCATCCCAAGCTTTATGGTTGACATTAATCCGGCCACCTGTACGTGCAAACCCAGAGGAAATAACAATCCCTTGTTGGTTGATATAGTTCAATGAAGCGAAATACTGGGTATTGGAGGTTCCGCCACCAAAGCTGAGGTTATGGCTCATTGAGGTGCCATTGCGGAAGATTTCGTCCTGCCAATCGGTGTCATATTTTTCTTCTGCTGGTAAGGCTGCTAAGCCCATTGCTGTACGAAGGGTTTTGAATTCGGCTGCATCCAAAAGATTCAGTCGGCGAGCAGCAGAAGAAGAAGCAACGTACACATCATAGTTGGTAGAAAGTAGTCCCGCCTTCCCTTTTTTGGTGGTAATCAGCACTACCCCATTGGCGCCACGTGCCCCATAAATAGCGGTTGCAGAGGCGTCTTTCAAGATGTCAATGGATTCGATGTCGTTCGGATTCAAGAAGTTCATCGGGTTACGTGCTTGGAACGTAGCATTGCCCGCACCAGACGCACCCAAACTGTTACTGGTTGCTGTGGGAGAGGTATCCATCGGAATACCGTCCACTACATAAAGGGGTTCGTTACTGGCACCCAATGATGCACCACCACGTACACGTACCGTCATGCCACCGCCTGGATCACCTGAGTTTTGGGTTACTTGAACCCCAGCTGCACGGCCATTCATCAATTGATCTACGGAAGCAACAACCCCCAAATTGGCGTCGTTTACGTTTACAGACGAAACAGCAGCCGTCACATCAGCCTTGCGCTGAATGCCGTATCCAACAACCACAACCTCCATCATTTTGGGGTCTTCTCCGAGGGCTACGTTAATGGAATTGCGGTCTCCTACCACTTCTTCTTTGCTTACATAGCCCACGAAAGAGAAAACGAGGGTTGCATTGTTGTTCGGAACGCGAATGGAGTAGGCACCATCGAGGTCGGTTATAGCCCCGGTGTTGGTACCTTTCACCTGAACGGTGGCACCCGGAAGCGGAGCTCCCGAATCGGCTGCTGTCACTTTACCAGAGACCGTCTTTTGAGCAAAAGCAAAAGACGTTCCCGAAAGTAACAACACGGCCACCAAGCTGTAAAGTTTTTTCAACATAGTTTGGTAAGTGTTTGGTTGTTAGGAATGTTGGGGTGACACAGGTGGGCAAGAAAAATCATTCTTCGTGCTTTTTTACAAGAAGAAAACGTTTTTATCTGTGTGCTGGGAAAATACTTCTTGTGTAGAACCTTTGAAAGCGTTTCGAAAATCCGGAATCGCTTACATTTTAAGAAATTATCATGAAGGGTATTCAAAAGGCAAACTGCCACCTTGGTCTATGCTAATACAAGGTGGCAGTTTGCAAAGATGATCATATCATTAAAATGATAAATACTTACCAATACGCAATATACAAAGCAGCCAATACGCCCATAATCAATAATGCGCCAATCCGAAATCCAAAACTGGTTTCAAACAAACCCTGGTCCACTACAATTTCTTTTTTGCTCGATTCGGGCTTCAGGTAACTAATGAATACCATCAATGCCACCAAGATTAGAAACACATACCCCATCCGATCCAAGAAAGGCACCATAGGCGTCAGGCTTTTCATTATTGCAGAGAGTGGAATGGTTAACAAGGCTGCTGTGAGGGCGGCCGTAGGCGTGGCTTTTTTCCAGAAAAGACCTAAGAGGAAAATGGCACAAACTCCCGGAGTGATAAATCCGGTGTATTCCTGAATGTATTGGAAGCCTTGATCTAAACTGGTGAGTGCTGGTGCAACCATAATGGCAATGATAAAAGAGGCCAAGATGGAGACTTGCCCGATCTGTACCAACTTATCTTCCGACGCATCTTTGTCCATGAATTTTTTAAAGATGTCTAAGGTGAAAATGGTGGCAATACTGTTTGCTTTGCCAGCCAGAGAGGCCACGATTGCAGCAACCAAGGCGGCGAAGGCAATGCCTTTGAGGCCCGTCGGCAAAAGGTCTAGCAAGGTCGAGTACGCACTGTCCGGTTTTACGATGCCCCCTACGGTCATGCTGGCTTTGAAAGCGGGGTCCACATTATGTAACACATACGCTGCAATCCCTGGAATGACCACGATTAGGGGCATCATGAGTTTCAAAAATCCAGCAAAGAGCAAGCCTTTTTGTGCGGTATCCAAGTCTTTTGCTCCTAAAGCCCGTTGGGTAATATATTGGTTGCTTCCCCAATAGCTAAGGTTTGCGATCCACATCCCACCTACCAAGACCGTGAGTCCTGGTAGCTCACTATAAAACTTGTTATCGGGCGAGAGGATCATATCGAAATGGCCGGGTGCTTCTTTATGAAGAATGCTGAGTCCGGCAAAAAAACCACTTGTACCAAAGTTTTGCGCCACCAAGTCTAAGGCCAAGTATGCGGTAATGAGGCCGCCAATAATGAGTACCAAGACCTGAAAAACATCGGTATATCCAATCACACGCATCCCGCCAAGGGTGATAACAATCGCAAAAACAGCCAGTCCAATCACGCATACCATAAAGTTTAGCCCCACCATTCTTTCTAAGGTCAGTGCGCCGAGGTAAAGAATAGAAGAGAGGTTCACAAAAACATAAACCAGTAGCCAAAAAACAGCCATTACAGTACTGACCCGACCATCGAAGCGGTCGCTCAGGAATTGTGGCATGGTGTAAATTTTGTTTTTAAGATAAATCGGGAGGAAAAAAACGGCGACCACCAAAAGCGTTAAGGCTGCCATCCATTCGTAACTGGCAATGGCGAGGCCCATCGCAAAACCAGATCCAGACATCCCGATAAATTGCTCTGCCGAAATGTTGGAGGCAATCAAGGAAGCGCCGATTGCCCACCAAGTGAGGGAGCCTTCCGCAAGAAAATAATCGGTTGTACTGGCGGTTTTGGCCCGTTTACGGTAGATCGAATAACCAATGGCGGCTACCACCGCAAAATAAAGCATAAAGACGATGTAGTCCCATAACTGCATACCTTGATTCATAATCCGAGTGTGTTTGCGTCCGTCATAAAAGCAGGGGTTCCGCTTGAATTCAAAACAGTGGGAAAAGGTGGCCAAAATGGGCCATAGCTGAGTCGGCGCGCATTTTATGAAAATTCAAGACACTTTGCAATGGTCAAAGAAAAGGGTTTTTTTACCAAAATGGATCGGAAGGGCTTTCAGGGTCTTGCCTTTAGCAAGTATGTCCGAAAACGTGGCCCTAAAAAAGAATACCCTCCAATTAGGTCAAGACCTATTGAGACAATTGGAACCCGCCTGGCTTGCACCCATCCAGTTGAAAATGCGCTTATTACCACATACATTGCTTCGTAAAAAAAAATATTGGGATTTACATACGAATTGGAAGCCCTTTCGATTTGTACTTTCTTCACACAAAAGTGCTAAATCCAAAATGCAAAGAAATGGCTTCTGGTTGCTGGTTGGGCAAAACGCGGCCAGGATCATTATAAGTGATGAATTAATAATTTATTCAAAAATTAGTAATTATGTATAAGTATAAATATGGTCTTCTGGATGAGACCAAAGCGGCTGTCGGTAGCCTCCAAGACGGCCATGATTTCTTCACCAAGCGTATTGGGTGGCGTCGGACTTTTTGGGTCGTTTTAGTAGGTGTGCTGCTATTGCCCGCGTGCAAACCTGTTGAACAAGTGGCTGTGCCCCAAAAAACGGATCAAATCCAGCAAAACCGGAAATGGTGGAAAGAAGCAGTGGTGTATCAAATTTATCCCCGAAGTTTCAAAGACAGCAATGGGGATGGGGTTGGAGACCTAAAAGGGATTGTCTCTAAGTTGGATTATATCAAAAGTTTAGGCGTAGATGTGGTCTGGTTGAATCCAATCTACCAATCTCCGAATGATGACAACGGCTACGACATTAGTGACTACCGGAGCATCCAACCCGAATTTGGCAGCATGGCGGATTTTGACGAATTGCTGGCAGGTTTGCATCAAAGGGGCATTAAATTGGTGATGGATTTGGTCGTGAACCACAGTAGCGATGAACACGAGTGGTTTAAGCAAAGCCGTTCCTCGCGTAATAACCCCTACCGAGACTATTACCATTGGTGGCCTGCCGAAAATGGCAAACCGCCGTATCGGTATAGTTTATTTGATGTAAACCGGGATGCATGGATGTACGACGAACCCACCAATGCGTATTACCTCCATTATTTTTCGCGGAAGCAACCCGATTTGAAATGGGAAAATCCAAAAGTCCGGCAAGAAGTCTATGATATTATGCACTTTTGGGCAAAAAAAGGCATAAATGGGTTCCGAATGGATGCTTTTCAATTTGTTTCTAAAGATACCACCTATCCTCCTTTTCCAGAGGGGTACGAACAAAACTTCTTACAGTATTATGCCATGGGGGCTCGGTTGCACGAATATTTACAGGAAATGAACCGCGAAGTCTTGAGCAAATACGACGTAATGAGTGTAGCAGAAGGTGCGGGTAATACAATGGAAGACGCCCATAATCTGGTGGATGAAGACCGAAACGAACTCAATATGGCTTATGCGTTTGAAGGGGTGGATTTAGGCAGTAAGCCCAATTGGACCTTGGCGCAGTTTAAAGAAGTCTTTAGCCGTTGGGATGCCCATTTTGCAGAGAAAGGATGGATTTCTATTTTTCTGTCTAATCACGATCAGGCACGTATGGTCTCTCGATTTGGAAATGATGCACCAGAGTTCCGCTCGCTGTCTTCTATGATGCTGAGTACCTTTATCCTGACCATGCGTGGAACGCCTTATTATTATTATGGGGATGAACTGGGAATGACGAATATCGGCTTTAGCCGCATCGAAGACTACCGAGACAAACCGACTTTTAACGAGTTTACATACTTAAAAAACAAGGGCGTACCGGAAAGTCAGATATTGGCCCAATTTGCCCGCTATAATCGTGATAATGGACGTACACCACACCAATGGAATACAAGCCCACATGCAGGATTTACGTCTGGTACACCGTGGATTGGCGTCAACCCCAATTACAACCAAATCAATGTGGAGGCACAGGAGAAAGACCCCCATTCGCCGTTAAACTATTTTCGGAAATTGAACCAACTTCGGAAAAAAGAACAAACATTGGTTTATGGAAAATATACCCTCTTAGACGCTGAAAATCCGGATATCTATGCCTATGCCCGTGAGTGGAATGGCCGTAAACTTTTAATTCTGTTGAATTTTAAATCCCAAAAAGCAACCGTAAACTTGGGGATTAACCTCAAAAACGCCCGCGTTCTGTTGGGAAATTATCCAGATCCAGAAGCCAAATCGGTGCTAAGGCCCTACGAGGCATTGGTACTGGCTTTGTGAGATGTCGGAATCCGTCAACCATTTTGCTATCATAAGGATGAACGTAGCCAAGGAAGAAGTCATTGCAGCATTTGTGGCCCAATTTGGGGAAATGCCTCGTGTTTTTCGTGCGTCGGGACGGGTAAACCTCATCGGTGAACATACGGATTATAATGGCGGTTGGGTACTTCCGGCAGCCATTGATAAAGGGATTTATTTGGCAGTTTTGCCTACAATTTCCGATTATGGAGAATGGATCTCGTTAGACATGAACCAGTCCGTTATCATTAGAACAACCGATGATCTTCGTTGGCAAAAGCAAGTAGAAAAAACATGGGCCAATTATTTATTGGGCGTGATGGAGCAGTTCCAAAAAAGAGGCTTGGTGGTCTCATCTGTAAACTTGGTGGTCTCTGGAGATATTCCTGTTGGGGCGGGCATGTCTTCGTCTGCTGCATTAGGGGCGGCATTTGCTTTTGGTCTGAATGAGCTTTTTTATTTGGGCTTGAGCAGGAAAGAGTTGGCTTTGTTGGTACAACAAGCAGAGAATGAATATGTTGGCATCAAATGTGGTATTATGGATATGTTCACAAGCCTAAATGGTAAAGCGGGTTATACCTTAAAATTGGATTGTCGAACTTTGGATTTTCAATATGTACCCTTAGCGTTGGGGGCTTTTCGGTTGGTTTTGTTCAATACAGGGGTGAAACACGCTTTGGTGGATTCTGCTTATAACGAACGTCGGGCACAATGCGAAGCAGGATTGGCCTTTTTTCAGGAATACTTTGATCCAACTCTTACAAATCTCACTGCCGTCCCGCTTACTTGGTTACAGGCTAGCCGGAGCCGATTAGACCCAGTGGTGTACCGACGGTGTCAATATGTACTCGAGGAGCACCTCCGCATTCAAGCAGCCAGTCAAGCCCTATCCGATAACGACCTACAAGCTGTTGGCCGTCTGATGACCGCCACCCATCAGGGCCTTCGGTATCTCTATGAGGTCAGTTGTCCAGAATTAGACTTTCTGGTAGAGGCTGTTTGGGGACAACCACATGTTTTCGGTGCGCGTATGATGGGTGGAGGATTTGGGGGCTGTACCATTAATCTCATTCACCGAGATCATGTGGAGGCTCTCTATCAAAACATCGCTTCTTCTTATGCAAACCGCTTTAACCGAACCCCCGAACTTTATGAAGTGGTAACGGCCAATGGCGCGGAAGAACTTTTGGTCTAAAACCAACCTTGTAGTTGCGACATCACCCAAGCGCCTAAAAGCCCCAAATAGGTGCCATACGCATAGCCGAGCATAGACATTAAAACGCCAACCGGAGCCATTGCGGGTTGATAGGCCACAGCAACAACAGGCGCACTGGCGGCGGCGCCAATATTGGCCATGCTTGCTGTGGCTAAAATAAAAGAAGGAGCCTTGAAAATCTTGCCAATCAAATACAAAAGTCCGGCATGAGTGACCATCCAAAAAATACCGGCTACCAAATAAAGGGGTGTGTTAAAAATCTTGGTAATATCGCCTTGTGCCCCAATGGTCGTAAGCAAAAAGTACAAGGCAAAGTATCCAAATCGTGATGCACCAGAAATTTCGATCTTACGAATGGGTGTCAGGGAAAGTAAAATCCCCAAGGTGGTGAGTAATAAAATGGCCCATGTGGAAGCACTAATCAGTGTTGGATTGCCAACTTTGGGCATGAATTGTGCCAAAGCAACCACAACAATGGTTACGGCCATGCCAATCCCGACGATATACATAATTTGGAGTGTTTCGATTGGTTTTTTTTCCGTATCGGCTTCTGCAAGGTGGGCATTGAGTTCGTCAATCACACGGGTGTCTGCCTTAAAATGTTTATTAAGGGCCATTTGGTAGGTAGAAAGCCAGATGAGAATCCCCAACCAGCCATAGCCCACTACGGTGTCCATTACAATGATGCGGCTCAGGTCCACCACAGGTTCAAAGCTATTTCCAACAGCGACCATATTGGCATTGCCGCCAATCCAACTACCCGTAAGTGCACCAAATTCTTTCCATGCCTCCGGAGGTAGATACGCGCCAAAAAGGGCATATGCCATTATTCCGGCAATCCAAACGGAAATGGATGCCAAAACCATCACCAATAGTCCTGTCTTGCCGAGTTTTAAAACGGCTTTAAGGTCTATGGTTAACATCAATAAAAACAATGCAAAAGGCAAAATGTATTTTGAAGTCCAGCTATAGAGGGGGCTTGTGTCTGGAATAATCCCAACCGAAGTAGAAATCATGGGGATGAAATAGGCCCAAATCACAGCGGGCAGAAAATCAAAGAACCGTTTAAACGCCGTTACAGTACTCAATGCGAATACCGTGGCCAAGACGGTGAAGAGGTAGGCCAAGATGAGCATCGGGTCGGAAATTAAGGCTTCTTTCATAATCGGTTGGGTTCAGAATGAATTAATGGGGGAAGGTTGAAGGGAAGATACAAAAAAATGTATAATTGGACTTGATTCTCCTTTTCACCAGACCCCGCTTCGGCATGAAATCTTTTTCTTATATGTTTGGGCGTTCGTTTTATCGGTGCTATTGGCTGATTTTGTTTTCTTCCTCGGTCCCTTTAGCAGCACAAGACTCGGTACAAGTATTGCTCGAATTAAATAACATCATTCCCAAAGTAACGAATAATTATTATTTGGGAGATGCCCAAATTCGAGTGATCTATGCCCAAAAAGCGGGTGCAGCGCTGATCTATTTCAATATGCACGATAATGAAAATACTTCGGCAGATGCGGGTTGGCAGGTGCTTCGGGAAAAAGGGGGGAAATTGGTAGAGGTACAGCATACGGGCGAACGCAATATCACCTTTAACGTGCAGGGAAAAAAATATCAGGTGGATCCTAACCGGATATTTACACCAGTCGGAATCCGAAAGACCTTAGAGACCAATAGCCGTTTTGATTCTGATGCGGCTGCCGAGGTAGAAGCCTTTTCTATGGCATTGGTGAATGATTTTGGCCTGAGACGAGGCGACTTGGTGGTTGCCCTGCACAACAATTCTGCCGACAACTATACCGTGAAAGATTATTTGCCCAGAGGAACCTATGCCCGAGATGCAGCTTCTGTAAATTTTGTTGCCGGAAGTGATGCCGATGACTTTTTCTTTGTAACCGATCCCAAACATTTCCGACTGTTAAAGTCCGAAGGCTATAATGTGGCCTTGCAAAATAATGCCACGGTTACCGACGATGGTTCTTTTTCGGTCTTTTGTGGGAACTTTGGCATTCCATATATAAACGTCGAAGCAGAGCACGGTCACTTAGAAATGCAGAAGCAAATGATTCGTGCTGTGGTGCGAATTTCTACCGTGCATTAATCGTTAAAAACGAATTATTTTTGAAAGCGCTTTTTGCAGGGGTAAATCTTCAACGTTCGTTTGCCTTTTTTTCAACGGTTCCTATATCCGAATCCCGATAGTTCGCGTTATTATGGGCAAAACCTTGCAGCCCAAACCGAATTGAGCAATCTGAACGACCAAACCCGCCTCTACGAAGAACATGGGGCCATTTTTCCCACCCGCTCTTTAGAGGTGCCGTCCGGGCGTCGGGTGGCTGTGGTGCTTTTAAGTTTCGGAGAACCACGTTCCATCTCAGAAATAGAAAGTTTTTTATTTCACAGTCGCTTTGCGGGCAGGCTATCTGCCATCGGAAAGTTTATTTTTAAGCTGCGCTTACGAAAAGAAAAACAAAGCTGGCTTTTAGGATTGGAAGCAATGGGCGGGGGCGCAGCCTATGCCCGGATTCGTCGAGACCTTTGTTTTATGCTGGATGAGTACTTGAACCGCGAAGAACGGTATCCGCTGAAACATACTTATAAAGTCTATATCTCCAACTCATATGGGGATCCGACGCATGATAAAGTGGTGGAACAACTTCAGCAGGATGGTATCGAGCACGTCGTTTTATTGCCCATGTACCCCCACTTCAGCCAAAGTACCACTGGGGTTGTATTGGCCCATTTTCGGGAGGCCATAGAACGGGCAGGAGCGGTGTTCAAAATCGCGCTCGTTCATGAATATGCCCGTCACCCACAATATGTACAAGCTCTAGCAGACCGCATTTGTGAAGGCATTTCCCGTTTTCCAAAGCATATCCGTCAGGATGTTCAATTGGTTTTTGCAGCATTCGGTTGTACAACTGCCAATAGAAGTCCTCACGATCCAGCCCTTATCCTGATTAAAGAAACCATTGCTGCATTGTTGGAAGCCAAAGGAATCTCTAATGACTGGCACATTGGGTGTATGTCTGAAATCCTTTCTGGGACTAAGAAAGTGGGACTACCCGGCATTAAACAAGTCGTAACCGAACTGGCTGGTCATGCCAAACAGGCGGTGTTGGTAGTTCCCATTTCGTTTATCACCGAGCGGTTTGAGGTAAGTTATTTTTTGGATACTGTTTTGCGGGCATATGCTACAGAGAAAGAGGTCTCGTACTATGAAGTTAGTTACTCACCTCAAGGAAATCCTTTGTTTTTAGAAGCATTGGGTGATATGGTTTGTCGAAAGATTTCCGCACCGGAAAAAGCAAAAGCAGCTTATCGTCCGGATGATTGGGTACTGAGACAGCAAAATGGGGCCACAATTTGGATACAGTCTTGGGCAAAGCACAAAACATCCGCACCCTCGCTTCGTCAAACAGGTTAATGACATGGCCAATCCTCATTTGTTGCACACCCTGGCAGCCATCCCGCCTGGTATTCCGGTATTAGACCTTTCTCTTACAGATCGCCTACTCTGGTTGCCCCTCGCACAACTTGGCTTTCGGGTAACTTGTATCGCAAATAAACCTCAATCAGCGGCGGAAGAAGCGTCTCTTGCTTCTGGAATCAAATGGGTCACGCCAACGCCTGAAGGTGTATTGCCCGTAGGTGAAGAAGCGTTTGAGTGGGTAATTGCCCACCGAAGTTTTGATCTTCTACGTACCGAGGCACAGTACCTGTCTTGGGTGCAGGAGTGTCACCGTGTGCTTCGGGACGGTGGGTGGATGTACGTCTGTGTGCCCGCAATAGCGCCGGAACAACCCATGCAAAACGGACGGGCGGATTCGTTGGCCTTTACAGCGGTTGGGCTACAACTTTATTTTTCAGGCAGGGAATGGGCGGTGGCAGAGCAGCCCTATGAATACGAGGAAGACGGAAGCCTGTTTTGGTGTGCCATTTTCCGAAAAGTTGGCACCAATACCATTGCCTAAAGCCCATATTACTGATTTGCCTAAAATGTATATCCCAATTGCGCCAAAAGCGTTGTTGAGGATATGCTTCCATCTTCAACACCAAAAAAGAGGTGCACCGAAGCATCTGCACTAAGGGTTAACCTTGGGAGGATTGCTTTTTTAGCCCCTAACGTAAGCACTAAACCTCCTTCATCGTCTTTGTATTCAAAATGAAAAACAGGGGTAGTAATGCTACCATTCGTATAATAATCATATTCATTAACTTTCACGATATGATAATCAAAGCCAATGCCTATTTTATTTTTAAAATGCTTTGTAATCTGAAATGGATAATAAAGCCCGCTATACAGGGTGTTGTGTTTTCTGCTAATTAAGCGCTGATCTATTAAATGCAAAGGGTCTTCAAAATGATAATTAACATCTATGAAACCAATTTTGGATACCCAAAGCAAAGAAGATTTTAAGGGGTGCTCATACACAACGCCTACATACAGAGAAGGCTCCATAATCATATGATTAAGGTTTTGGGTATTGCTACTCCTTGTGTCATAGACAGGCAGCGTAACAACACCAGCACTAAGCCCGATTTCTTTCGGTAATAATGGTTTTTTCTGCCCATAGCATACCGAAAATAATAATCCTAAAATATAACCGTATTTAAACATTTTCATATTATTATTTTTTTACTTTGAATGAACCTTGTATCTTAAATCCTGCAACAGGTGTACCTGTGCGATAGGATTGTAACAAGGCTAAGATCTTAATATCTATTTTATCCGATGCCAAGTGATTAAGCCCAAAGGTAAGAAACCACCCCGCATCCATTTGGTCTATGTAATTATGTTTTACATATTTAGGTGGGATTCCCTCCCCAAGTATTCCAATGTCTGTGGTTTGAAGATAACTCCGGCGTCGGGCAGTTACCCCACTCTCTAACTCCAATGAAAATTTAGCGTACTTAACGGGTACAATACCTATGCCCAAATTTCCATACACAAGCGTAATATGATCAAAGTTCCACTTAAAGTCTGTATGTACGAAATGCCCTACATGAATTGGTACATAGAAGATTGGGTTGATAGGATGTTGGTAGCCGGCATAGCTTCCCTTAGCCAAATGGTCGCCAGTCCCCAGTAGCACGATACCAGCCCCCCCAAGGAATTTTTGTTCTAACGCTTGCGGGTACACTTGGGGAAAAAGAGCCATGCACGTAAATAGTGCGAGCGGTAAAACGTTTTGTTTCATAGTATGTAATTGTTTTTGTGATGGGTGCTATGGTAATGTCATTTTACCGTAGCACCATCAGATTAGGCGTACAACGCTGGATGCGTTTTAAAATATGCTACACATATATTATACAGGTTATTTAGCGTGGTGTATGTGTAAGGCTGATTGGAGAAAGTTTTGCAATGCCTCCCACCATGCATGCTTTTTCTACCATTCGGTTACTGCAAAAGTCCATCTAACCTCTTGGCCTGAGTTACTACCCTTCCAAACGCCCCAACTATTAGGATCTGAGCATGCAAGGTATTCAGGGCGGCAGCCCCAACCTAATGGCTCAGGCCAACCATTGCGAGCAATGGCCATGAAGTTTTCTCTGGTAAAATCTTCTATGAAAGCAAGGTCGCTTTGATTACCTATATTAACTGGTATCTCCGACTTAAAACTTACAGGCCCCACTTTTACCTCAAGACCTAATTTATAATTAGATGCAAACAGACTTTTGTCTGCTTCATACACCAAAAATGTTAGCTTTGTCTTATCTGCGGACCAGTCATCATCAAATAATGCATTATACCAACCCCACGTTGTTCCTTTAGAACTGCTAACCTCTATGGTCTTTCTTATAGGTATGGCTCCAATGCTCGTATCCCCACTTTGAAAAGTCCCTGCATCTGGCCGCACAAACACAAACTCCGGACCTCCCTGAAATATAGACTCCCAGCCGCTACTTGCCTGCAATTCTGCAATGGTCACCAAAGTCCATGATTGGGTTTTCCCCATTCTTGCAGGGGGCATGATAGTCTGTTGCAAACTTAAATCATCTTCCACCCTCTCATTTGAGCTAAGCACCCAGACGGGATGGGCTTTCAGTTTCATCCACCAATACACGTTGTAAATTACCTCCCACATCTAAAGAATAACCCATAGCCGACTCTGCATTGTCCTCTAGGGGCGCAACTACCAGCGTAGGCCGAGAAACCCCATCCCACGACTCCTCATAGGGCCAATAAATCTGTACTTTATGCTGAATGAGCCATTGGTACAAAGTATCACTTTCTGTTTTCCATTGCTTCGTTTGGTCTAACTGAAACCTCGTCTCAAAAGCACGCTGAAACTGTTGTAGCTTTAGGTCTTGGAATTGTTTGCTATACCCTCTCTTAAAAGATTCGTGGTTTAATAAGTCCACCATGAGTACATTCTTTTCTCCATCAAAAGATTTTCTTACACTTTTATACACTTCCTTTGTAACGCCTGTATCTGTCGTAAACATAGCAATACTTTTTGCCAAAGTGTCCATTCCTCTCAGATACTGCAATTCCTCAGTGTCTAAAGGCGTTGTGGGAACTTTATTGCCGTCGTAAGCGAAGTCGCACCCTCACATAAGAAAGGAGAATACTGAAAGCAATGCCATAATACCATTTTTGCAGTTAAAGTAACACATGTTCGTAAACAGATCTAAAGTTGAGATAAGTTGAGATAAGTTGAGATAAGTTGAGATAAGTTGAGATAAGTTGAATTTACAATAGTTCGTAGGATAAGTCAAGATGCCGTAAAAATATTTTATGATAAGTCTGCATATTTTAGTGTTTTCCACACAATTCCAAAATAACCCTTTCGGGGAACTGCGCTATACCGAAGGGTAGTGCTACCCACCGTTTAGGACTCGGCAGCACCTAGACGCGTTTTATTGCCTATAAGGGGCGTTAGCCCTGTAATCATCGTAGCACCGCGACCACAACGACAGAGGGTAAGGGCGTTAGCCCTGTAATCTTGCTTGGTTTTGACCGTATGGTTGATGTCAGGGCTATGCCCCTTTATGGGGTCTCGTGTGACATGATCTATGAAGGGGTCAGGGCTACGCCCCTTTTCTTCTTGTAATGCCTTCCCGTTCTACGGACACACTACCGCTTAATCCCGATAAACGCCTTCGGGGGACTGCGCCACATCGAGCATCCATAACACGCCCAAACATGGTTCGTAGTTAAATATGGCAGAAATCGAGTTCTCAACGTTATCTCGTCAATGCTTGGATCGTCGTCTTGAAACGATAGACATGCTTGAAAAAGAAGCACTTGCTTGGAAAGACCAACGCAATGATGAAGTCATCAAAATCAGTTGGTCATTTACAACAGAATCGGCCAGAAGCAAGTTCAAAAACAGGTACGACAGCACATACAGCCTACACCTATTAAAGTGCAATGTAGATAGCATGTGTAAGGCTGATTACAGGAAGTTTTTAAATACATCCGGTATCAGAACCACACCAGTTAGATGTCATCTGTTTACCCTCCTTTACTCTAAAAGTTTACAATAACTTCTGGCAGATAGACCGCTCAGCCCTTAAAACCTACCATCCATCTTTTAAGAAAGTCTTGGGTCTTGTTTATACAAATTTAATTTTATATCATTGTCATAAGCATGTTCAAATACTAATCAAAATAAAGTTAAATAAATATTATGTTTCAAAAAAATGCGATAATTATGTTGTATAGTAATAGTAGTAAAAATATACCTATATTTATATTATTATGTTTATTAGTTTTATTGCAATCTTCTTGTGCAACGATTTTAACTAATAATATTTCGATTCCTTATGCAGAAAAGTCAATAAAAATACCTGAATTATTTGCAGAAGGTGTTATCTCTACAAAACAAAATAGTGAATTTGATATTTGTTTTTCTCCTGATGGAAAGAAGGCTTATTTTACAAGACGAGTTGCAAATGAAAAGCAGAAAATTTATGTTACAAGTTTTGTTAATAAGAGATGGGAGAAACCAAAAATCGCATCATTTTCAACTGATCGTGATGAAAACCCGTTCATAACACCAGATGGAAAAACCCTTTATTTTGGATCAGAAAGAGCCATTCCAAACAGAATAAATATGGGTAATTTTGATATGAATATTTGGAAAGTTGAATTGGTTGATGGAATTTGGAGCGCTCCTATACCATTGCCTGAATCTATTAACCAAGTCCAATTAGAAAAAGAAGAATGGCCATCTTCAAATGAGAATTCATTTTTCTCACATAATGGTAAGGTTTTTTACTTGGCTACTATGCTAAGAGGAACCCAAAATATCGAACTATTTGAAACGAAAAAAAATGATCAAGAATTTACGAAGTTAACCCGAATAGAAGGACTTTTTGATGAGGACAAATATTGGAAATCTAATCCTGTTCTTTCTCCAGATGGTAAATACCTTGTTTTCAATGCTTATGGAACTCCGTTAGGGGAAGGAGGAGAAGACATATATGTAGCCCAAAAAACAGGCAAAGGTTGGTCTAAAGCCAAAAGTATAGGTAAACTTGTTAATACGAAAAATGAAGAAGGATCTGCAAGGTTCTCAAGGGATGGTAAATATTTCTTTTTTTCTAGAGAAGAAAAAGAAAATCCTAATCTTGATGGCATTTGGAGTATTTATTTTGTAGAAACAAAATATTTAGGACTAAATAAATTGTTTAACAATTAAAAATCAAAACAATGAAAAAATTATTTTCTATCCTTATTCTTTTCTTTTGTACCTTAGACTTATTTGGACAAACCATTTTGGATCACTCAATGGTCCAAAAGAAATCCAAAGATGGTATCGAATTGACCTTTTATGAGGGGCTACCTGTTACAGGAGTGGTTACAGAAAAATATCAAAACGGGAAACCAAAGTCTTGGCAAGAGTTAAAAGATGGAGTCACAAATGGCTTGTGGCAAGAATGGTATGAAAACGGTCAACTAAAGTTTAATGCTTATTGGATGAATGGTAAGGGTCATGGCCTTTGGGAATACTACCACCAAAATGGTGTTCTTAGACAAGAAGAGTTTTATAATATGGATATTCCTGTTGGGATTTTTAGGGTTTTTTACACAAACGGGCAGCTGAAATCTAAATCGAGTTGGCTTAATGGTAAAAAACATGGCTCATGGACATTCTATAGCGAGAACGGTATTCTGTCAAGAACCGAACAATACGAAGACGGAAAACTTTTATCTACGACACCATCATCTAATTAATAAATGATCTTATATATGGTCTATTTAATTTATGATTCTGTGTTTATAATCTCCAGTTAACTACACTTGTTTATACAAATTCAAATGCCTCTTTTTCCGTCTCTTTGGGCATTTGTACCGGAACAGGATATTTATTGGTGAAACATGCTGTACAATAATTAGGTGGGATAGAATTGGTCTCTCGGACGGCCTCCAACAGCCCTTCTTCCGAGAGGTAGGCCAGCGAATCAACCCCAAGCCATGCCGCCATCCCGTCTATGTCTTCGAATTGGTTTGCGAAGAGTTCGTTAGGTGTTGGAAAATCCATGCCATAATAGCACGGGCTAATCACAGGAGGGGAGGTTACACGAAAATGGACTTCTCGTGCGCCGGCTTCTCGTACCATTTTGACCAATTGCCGACAGGTAGTACCACGTACAATGGAGTCATCCACCATCACCACGATCCGGTCTTTTAGGATGCCTTCTACGGTATTGAATTTAAGGCGGACCTTCAGTTCGCGTGCGTCTTGTCCGGGGGAGATGAACGTCCGGCCCACATAATGATTTCGGATAAGACCAAACTCAAACCGAAAATGATCTCGGTCACCTTCTTGGTTGTAAATTTTATTCAATTCGGTGGCATAGCCCATGGCCGAGGTGTTGGAGGAATCTGGCACCGGGATCACAATGGTGCGTTTACCATTAGGATCGAACGGGGCGGGTGCTTCGTGTGCAAGGGTTTTGCCAAATTTTCGCCTGACTTTGTCCACCATCTCGCCAAAAATGCGGGAATCGGGTCTGGAAAAATAGACGTATTCAAAAATACATTGTGCTGTTTGGGACGTGGGTTTAAGAAGGTAAGATTCAAAATTACCTGTTTGACAGGCTTCCTTTTCCATCACCAGCATTTCCCCTGGTTGAATTTCCCGTACATAAGTTGCCCCCAATAAATCGAACGCGCAAGACTCGCTGGCGACGCACCATGCCGGTTTTCCTTGGTTATGGGTCTCATCAATTCGTCCCAACATCAAGGGGCGAAATCCGTGCGGATCACGTACAGCGATCAGTTTGTCATCGGTCATCAGGATCAAAGAAAATGCGCCCTCAACCTGTGAAAGCGCATCCAATATCTGGTCTCGTTGCCGGAACTGTCGGCTTTGCGCGATCAGATGGAGCATTACCTCGGTGTCGGAAGTGGTTTGGAAGAGGGTTCCGTTTAAGTCGAACAATTGCCTTAACTGTGCCGCATTGGATAAATTTCCGTTGTGGGCAATGGCCAAATTTCCATTTCGGTAATGCACCACAAAAGGTTGAATGTTGGCGGCATTGGTCGAAGATCCGCTGGTGGAATATCGGTTATGCCCGATGGCCATGTCCCCGGCAAGTTTGTTTTGGAAAACAGAATCGTCCCGAAACACATCGGTCACCAATCCAAAATTCCGCATGGCCGGCATCGTGAGGCGCTTTCGCGAGGCATCATAGGCCGTAGTTACGATGCCGGCAGACTCTTGGCCCCGGTGTTGGAGCGCATGAAGTCCGTAATAGGTCTTTCGGGCCGCATCTGCTGCATTGATAATTCCGAAAATTCCGCACATAGGAAAAGGATTAATTGATAGACGAATGGTTGGTTTTGATCCGGATCACCCCGACGGCAAGTAGTATGCCAGCGGCATCTGCCACCAGATCCCGTTTGCTAAAATAGCGGGATTTACTCCGCTTTAGGTCATAAATTTCCTTAAACAATCCTATCATGGCTGTAGAGCCTACCGAGAACTTTAAGGCTTCTGTTTCGGAGAAGGTCATTTTATTAACCAGTACATATTGATTGCCCAGCACCAGCAGGTAACTGAAAACAAGGTGTTGCACTTTGTCGAATCCCAGCCAAGGATCGTGTGGTTTGGTTGCCTTAGCATTTGGGTGATAGACTTCCTGTAATTGCACGGCCAATAACCGATCGGTGGTTGCATAGGCGGCGGGTACCTCTTGGTCTCTGAGCGTAACGGATTGGGCCTCGGCCCGTGCAGGAAAGAGCAGGAAAAGAACAACGACCCATTCCAAGAGGGTATAAATGGCCGAAAAAGATTTTTTGGGGTGTTTTGTCGCACTCATATCATTCAGGCGCTGTGGTTTGGGTTAGTAGTTCTATAAAAACTTCGTCTATGCGGTGCTGGGTAATTTTTTTAACTGTCATTTTTAAGTGATCCAAGGCGATGGAATCACCCTCTTGTGGAAAATCACCAAAACGATGAAGGAATAAACCTGCAACTGTCTGTATATCCTCTTCTTCTTCCTCAAAGGTGAACGGAATTTCTGCCTGAAGGTCGTCTATGTGCATACGTCCTCCCACCAAAAAAGCCCCATTGTCGGTTTTTCGAAAGAGGATTTCCTCTTCATCGTCCAGTTCGTCCCAGATATCCCCCACAATTTCCTCCAAAATATCCTCCATTGTAACCAAGCCCTCGGTTCCGCCATGTTCATCAATTACAATGGCCATATGCAGGCGTTTTTGACGAAATTCCTCCAAGAGGTCGCTGATTTTTTTGGATTCCGGTACGTAAAGAGGTTCGGGACGCATGAGTTGCTGCCAATCCACTTTGTCTGGAAAGGGAGCATTGTTCATTAAAGGTAAAAAATCTTTGGCATATACCAATCCCACAATCTGGTCTAAATTGGATTCATAAAGTGGGTATCTGGAATAGCCGTGCTCTCGGACCAGATCCAGCACTTGCGAAAAGCTAAGGTCGGTGGATAGCGCGACCACATCCAATCGGCTCGTCATTACATCCCGAACGGTAGTTTCGTTGAATTCTGCAATAGAATGGATCATGTCGCGCTCCATTGCGAGAATTGTGCCGTGTTTTTCACCAATGTCTGCCAGATATTTGAGGTCTTCAGCGGTTAACCCGCCATTGGAATAATTCATCCGCTCATTGATTCGGGAAGATAGGGGTGCAAGTAGGCGTCCAAAAGGAGCGCTTAGTTGGACGGTCCAGTACACCGGAAGAGACATGAGGCGGCAATAGGCATGTGCAAAATGGTGTGCCAACATTTTGGGGATGATCTCTGCAAAAGCGACAAGCAGGAGTACCAGTAAAATGACCTCTACAAATAAACCCCATTCTGGCAGAATGTCTTGTTGTAGCGTAAACTGACGGGTGATCTCGGTTCCTAACAACACCAAGGCGACATTGGCCAAGGTGTTCATCGTGAGGATGGACGTGAGGGTTTCGCCAGGCGTGGTAACAAGGTGTAGCATCCGGCGGTGCAGTGCCGAGGAATCTTCGGTTAGCCGACGTTTTTCTCGATCGGAAAGGGATAAAAAAGCAACCTCTGCACCGGAAAGCAGTGCGGAAAGAATGAGTAGCGTTACAAAGGTGGCGATCTCCAAAAAGAAATACCACGGGGTTGCAACAGAAAAGATGGCCCAGTCTAAATAAGCAGAAGGGTAAGGGTCGTCCAAAGCCGGAGAAGGTAAATCCTTCGTTTTGTGAAACATAAGGCCCCGTAAAAGGCCATCTGCAAAGTCATTCATGCGAATGATTCTTAAAGTTAGTAATAAAACAGGGTGGATATGCAAGCGCCCGTGATGATTTTTTTGGAGAAATAGCGCTTCCTAAAGGGTCTTCTATACCTTAACGGCGATAATATTTCTGAATTATCCGTTAATGCCGCTTTACGAACGGAGGGCAGGGTTAATTTTAACATGCTTATAAGGTATGCGGTATCAAAGATTATTGTAATTATGACAATAGAGGAAGGCTGGGAGCAGATTCGTCCCAATCCGGAAAGTGTTTTGACCGTGGGGACTTTTGATGGGGTTCACCTCGGGCATGCAGCCATTATTCAATTTTTGAAACAGAGGGCGGGTGTGATTGGGGGGGTGAGTACTGTGGTCACCTTCGACCCACATCCAAGAGAGGTACTTACCCAACAACCCCAAGGACTACTTTCAACCATTCGAGAGCGGGCTGTGTATCTTGAACATCTGGGCTTAGACCGCATGGTGGTTGTTCCTTTCACCCGTGAATTTGCAGAGACTCCTCCGGAAGAATACATTCGTCGCTATCTGGTGGACAAAATCGGATTAAAGGCATTGGTGATAGGACATGATCATCGTTTTGGTCGTGGGCGCGAAGGAGGCTTTTCTTTACTCCGCCAAAAAGGCCCCGATTTTGGTTTTGAGACCTACGAAATTCCTGCACAAATGGTCTCGGATGAGGTGGTTTCCTCTACGGTAATCCGGCGTTATCTGAAAAAAGGGCAGGTGGAAGAAGCTACACGGCTGTTGGGAAGGCCCTATGAAGTGCGTGGTGTGGTGGTTGTAGGCCGTAAACTGGGCCGAACCATTGGTTTCCCTACGGCGAATATGTTCATAGAACACCCGCGAAAAATTTTGCCAGCAAATGGTAGCTATGCCGTGACGGCCACCTTAGAAAGTGGCGTCCACCTTCAAGGCATGGCCTATGTCGGAAGACGGCCCTCAGTTGAATCCAATGGCGAACGGGGGCTGGAGGTAAACCTGTTTAACTTTTCTGATAACCTCTATCAGCAAACAGTCAAGGTGTATTTTCATGCCTTTATTCGCCCAGATGAACGGTTTGGCACGCTGGCCTTGTTGCAAGAAGCGTTGAAGAAAGATGAGATGGATTGCAAAGCATACTTCTCCTCCTTATATTAATTAGTCTATATAAATTTATTCACAAAAATCTTCTTCCGGATAGACGATTCGGAAGACGGAGACCTACGATGACCAAAGAACAAATTGTCGAATTGGTGAAAACCTATGGTGGCGACGAAAAAAATACGGGCAAAACCCATGTTCAGATCGCCATTTATACCAAACGCATTGCTGAAATTACCGAGCACCTGCAAAAAAACAAGAAAGATCATGCCGCTCGTCGTGGCTTAATCCAACTGGTAGGGAAGCGCCGGAATATGTTGGATTATCTCCACAAAAAAGATGTGGAACAATATCGCCAAATTCTGAAAGACCTCGGTATCCGGAAATAATCGAATCCAAAAATGGCAGCGGCTTCTTGGTGGGAGTCGCTGTCTTTCTTTTAACGGATCCATCTGTCTGTAAATACTTGTTTTGGTTAAAAGTCATACAAGTTGAAGCGGGTATGGAATCCGTCTGTTGAACCAACCACTAAACAAGCTGCGTTGTAATGTTGATGTTTCCCAGGCTTAGGCTTGTGCCCTCTATGTTGTGAACGCGCGAAGGAAAAAAACATGAATGGTATTAACCAAATACTGAACCTCGGCGATGGCCGGGAATTATCTATTGAGACCGGACGTTTGGCCAAACAAGCCGATGGCTCGGTTGTTGTCCGTTTGGGAGACACGATGGTCCTCTGTACCGTTGTGGTAGGTCCACCACGAGATGGCATTAACTTCTTCCCCTTAACCGTTGAATACCGTGAAGGCTTTTCGGCGGGCGGGAAGATTCCGGGTGGCTTTATCAAACGTGAAGGACGTCCAAGTGAAAAAGAAATCCTTTCTGCACGGTTAACCGACCGTTGCATTCGTCCCATGTTTTCGGATGGATACCAGGATGAAGTGCAGATTATGCTTACGGTACTTTCTGCCGACGGGGAAAACGATTCTGATGTAATTGCAGCTACGGGGGCTTCGATGGCCCTGATGTTGTCGGGTGCGCCTTTCCATGGACCGGTTGCCCAAGTTCGGGTTGCGCGTATTGGTGGGGAATTTGTGCCCTATCCCACGATCTCCCAATTATCCATGAGCGATTTTGATCTCGTGGTAGCAGGTACTGCCGACTCGGTGGTGATGGTAGAAGGGGAGATGAAGGAGGTGAGCGAAGAAGATATGATGGCTGCATTAGACTTTGGGCACGGGGTAATCCGTGGGGTCGTGCAAGCACAATTAGATTTGGTTGCCCAAGTAGGAACGATCGAACCCAAAGCCTATACTCTCAACCTTTTGCCGGAAGGCCTGGTGGAAAAAGTGGCCGGGTTGTGTGTGCATGAAATAGATGAACACCTGAACCAACCTTATAATAAAGCCAACTTTTATGGAGGCATCGAAACCATCACCCAAACCGTGGTGGCGACTCTACTCGGCAAAACCGATGAAGAAGCGGGTACGGTGCAGGCAGATGCAACCGAAGAAGGTTGGACGTTGAAGCAAATTAAAGAGGCCGTAGGCAACGTAGAAAAAGACGTAATGCGTAAGGCCATTCTGAATGATGGTCGCCGCATAGATGGTCGTTCCCTCTCTGATATCCGCCCGATCTGGTGCGAAGCGGGTTATTTGCCCCGCGTCCATGGGTCTGCCATCTTTACCCGTGGTGAAACACAGGTGCTGGCCTCTTGTACCTTGGGAACCGATAAAGATGCGCAATCCATAGATCAATTATTTGAAAATCAGGATCGTCGCTTCTTTTTGCACTATAATTTCCCGCCTTACTCTACTGGAGAAGCAAAGCCGATCCGAGGCACCAGCCGTCGCGAAATCGGTCATGGAAAATTGGCGGAACGTGCCCTTTCTTATATTCTGCCTTCTATTGATGATTTTGCTTATACCATCCGTATCGTGTGCGAAGTTCTCGAATCAAATGGCTCTTCTTCTATGGGCTCGGTGTGTTCGGGTATGATGGCCTTGATGGATGCAGGCGTTCCGGTCAAGAAAATGGTTGCGGGTATTGCGATGGGGCTGATCGCCGAAGACGACCATGTTGCGGTGTTGTCGGACATTTTGGGTACCGAAGATCACCTTGGAGACATGGACTTCAAAATTACGGGTACCGAAGACGGGATTACTGCGTGCCAGATGGACATCAAAATCAAGTCTCTTTCCCGCGAAACAATGGCAACCGCCCTGAATCAAGCCAAGGCTGGACGTTTGCACATTCTAAATAAAATGCGCGAGACCATTTCGGAACCACGGGAAGACCTCAAACCGTTTGCACCACGCCTTACGGTGATCGAAATTGATGCCGATTTTATTGGCGCGGTGATCGGGCCAGGTGGGAAAGTAGTACAAGGCATCCAACGTGAAACGGGAACTGTGATTTCTATAGACGAACGGAATGGCAAAGGATATGTAACCATTGCCGCCGTGGATGGATTAAAGGCCGAGGCTGCTGCCAAAATTGTAAAAGGTATTGCCTCCAAGCCTGAAGTGGGCGATGAATTTGAAGGCCCTGTCACCCGAATCCTTGAAATTGGGCCTTTGATCGAAATTCTCCCAGGAAAAGAAGCCTTACTTCATGTTTCCGAAATGAGCTACGAATATGTGAAGAATGTGGAAGATGTGGTGAAAGTAGGGGATATCCTCAAGGTGAAATTGATTGATGTGTTGCCAGACGGAAAACTCAGGCTTTCCCGCAAACCTTTCCTCGAAAAACCGGAAGGTTATGTGGAACGGGAGCGTTCACCGCGCCCTCCACGTCGCGATGACCGCCGTGACGATCGTAGGGGCGGTGGTGGTGACCGTAGAGGTGGCGGCGACCGTCGTCGTTAACCCAATATGCTCATAAAATACAAAAGAGGCTTGCAAAAAATATTTGTAAGCCTCTTTTGTATTCATCCTTTTTGCGACCAACTGTATCATAGGGAATACCAACGCCCCCACCAGTAGATTAACCTAATGCAACCTTCTAAAAGTAATCTGATCCGAGAGATTCAGACCACCTTTACGCAATTTCAGATTTATATCGAGAGCCTACCGGAGGAGGTTTTATTCCGCAAACTTCATCCAGATAAATGGTCTATTGCCGAAAATGTGGAACATCTGAATATCTGTCTGAATCAGACCAATCTGGGCCTTCGATTGCCTAAGATGTTGCTGAAACTCATGTCTGGCACATCCCAGCGGGATTCTCTTACCTATGAAATGCTCGTTGTAGCCTACCGGAACGTCTTAAAATCTGGAGGCCGTGCCCCCGAACGTTATCAGCCACATGAAACCGGCGATCGCAGTACCTTACTTCGGGCCTTTGCTGTGGAAGTGGAATTGCACTTGAAGATTTTAAGAAGTAAATGGAAAGAGGATCAGATGGATATGTTTCTCGTGCCCCATCCATTGCTCGGAAAGATCACAGTCCGCGAATTGATTTATTTCACCATGTACCACATTCGACATCATCGCCAAGCGATCGAAGTGATGGTAGAGCGGATGTACAATCCCGGAGACGGTATGGCTATAGAACCTCCCTTGGGGCCGAGAGTGACTGCCGGTATTGGTTGAAAATACCAGACTTGGAGACAATTCCAAGATATTGCCCATTTTCTACAACGGGTAAGTTCCAGCTATTGGTCTCTTCAAACTTTTTCATGACGCTTTCCATGTCCTCTTGTACTTCTAAAGTTACGGGAGGACGTGTCATGACATCTTCGATTACGAGCCAATGATAGAGGTCACGGTCAAAGATCACATCTTTTACATCATCCAGCGTAATCACCCCCACAAATGTGCCGGAGCGTTCTACAACTGCAAAAAGATTGCGCTTGCTATTGCGTATGGCTTCTACCAAGTCTTCCAACGTTCCATCCGGATGGACAATGGCCACATCTTTTTCTAATAATTTGGTTAGTTTAAGTCGTGTGAGTACGTTATGGTCTCGGTCGGTGGTAAAAATATCGCCCTTGGTGGCTAATTTTTTGGTGTCCATGGCATATTGTTCAAAGTGTCGTGAAATGAACAGTGCCACCGATGCAACAATCATCAGGGGAATAAACAATGCATAACCACTGGTGATTTCGGCAATAAGGAAAATGGCAGTCAGGGGGGCATGCATGACGCCACTGAGGATACCAGCCATACCGACCACCGTAAAACTGGCTTCTGGTAGCCGAATCCAATCAAAGTAGTTGATTAGTCGGGCAAAGAAGAATCCCAGATAAGCCCCCACAAAAAGTGAAGGTGCAAAGTTCCCCCCATAGCCGCCAGAAGCCAATGTGATGGCTGTTGCAAAAACTTTCAGGAGGCAAATGGCCGCGACCAATAGCAATAGCATCCACTCCGTCTCCGGAAGATCGGGTAGAAACGGATGTTGTAACAGCATTTTGGGATTATTTCCTGCCAGAAGCGTAAGACTGGAATACCCTTCTGAAAACAAGGGGGGAAAAAAGGTACACAATAAAACCAGGGCCAGTCCACCCAATGCAGCACGTCGGTAGGGGTGGCGTTTATATCGTAAAAAAAAGCTTTCAATCCAATGGGTAACACGGGCGTAGTACACACTCTGAAGCCCCGCCAGCACCCCAAGCCATAAATAAAAAGGCAGGTGGTACGCCTCGAGGCCATCCGAAATACTAAAGGCAAATAAGATTCCTTCGTTCAGGAGTAATTTAGAAAACAGCGCTCCAGTTGCAGATGCGATTAATAACGGAATGAAGTGACTCACGGCTGCTTCGGTGAGTAATACTTCGATAGCAAACATCACCCCGGCAATAGGGGCATTAAATGCGGCAGCAATGCCCCCTGCTGCACCCGATGCCAGCAAAAGAGTTCTTTCTGGGTAATTGGTTCGATAAATTTTACCATAATTGGCGCCAATTGCCGATCCCGTAGCCACAATAGGGGCTTCAAGCCCTGCCGACCCCCCAAAACCAACCGTTAGGGCACTGGCAATGGCATGAAGATAGGTGTTAACGCGGGGAATGAAACTGGATCGCTGGGCAATGGCATATAACACACTTGGGACGCCACGTTCCAATTTTCCTTCAAAAAATTGCTGAATGACCCAAACCGTTAAGAGGATTCCGGCAAACGGAAAAAACACATAGGTCCAACCAAAAACACTAACACTGCTTAGAAACTGTTGGATATAGTGAACCGACGATTTGAGCAAGACCGCAATTGCACCCGAAGTAATGCCGGTAAGCGCTGCAAGGACCATAACAAACTGTCCTCGGCTGAGTCGTTTCCGTATCACGTTGAGGATCGGTTCGGTGTAGCGTAGCCAAAACATAACAGTATCGGGATAGGAGGTCGTCGCTTGTATTTAGGGAGACAGAGGGTGTATCAACATACGAGTGGGTGGTATCCGAAAGTACGGCATTTTTTATCAAGAGGGGGATAAATTGTCATCTTTTTGCGGATCTGTGATGGCGGAGAGCGAATAACCGTTGGCGTTGCTCCAAACTGGGGCGGAAGTAGCCCATTATCACCAGAACTTTTCAAAGACTTCCAAACCGATCCTGTCCGAGATTTGGTATATTCATCGTTCTATCAAAAAAAAGGAAATATGACGCAAAAAACAGTACTGGCCAACGGAATCCGGGTGGTGACGGAGACGATCCCGACAGTCAGAACCGTATCAGTAGGGGTTTGGGTGGATAGTGGTAGCCGTGATGAAGTGAAAGGGGAAGAGGGGATGACGCATTTCATCGAGCATATGGTATTTAAAGGGACCCAAAAACGCAAGATGAAGCAAATTGCCGCCTATCTGGAATCGGTGGGCGGGTATTTGAATGCTTTTACAGGTAAAGAGAATACGTGCTATTATGCCCGAGCACTGGCAGAGCACGCAGAACGGGCCATAGACCTATTAACAGATCTGGTTTTTTGTCCAACTTTTCCTGCATCAGAATTGGACAAAGAAAAGGAAGTGGTGGTAGAGGAGATGAAAATGTATGAAGACGACCCCGAAGAGTCCATTTTCGACCACTTTGAGCGAGCTGTTTATGGCGACCAGCCAATGGGTAATCCTATCATTGGGTTTCCTGAAACGGTAATGGCTTTTACCCAAAGCCAGTTATTGGCATTTGTCGAAAACCGCTACCAGCCTCAGCGTGTGGTAGTGGCTATTGCTGGCGCCATTTCGCATGAAAAAGTGGTACGTTTGGTAGAGAAATATACAGCAGGGGTGAAGCAATCCGAAGCAGGCTTCCCAGAGCGGATATGGTATGCAGAAACCGCCCAAAGAAAAGAAATACCGAAACCGATTCAACAAGCGCACTTGATACTGGGAACCACTTGTGCGGGTTTGCGCGATGAATCTCGTAGAAATGTACTTTCGGTTTTGAATACAATGCTGAGTGGTGGTATGTCGAGCCGGCTCAACCTGAATATCCGTGAAAAGTACGGTTATTGTTATAGCATCTATTCCAGTCTGAATGTGTTTTCGGATGTAGGCGATTTTAGTGTATATATGGGCACAGATGCCACCAAAATTGACCGCGCCCGAAACCTGATACACCGCGAATTAGCCCGCTTTGTGGAAGAACCGATTCCTATTCGCTTGATGGAGCAGGCAATAAAACAGATTAAGGCTGGTTTGATGTATGAACTGGAAGGGACGACCAATTGTATGATGCGCATTGGTCGGATGGAATTGTACTTTGGTCGCTTTTATTCGCCAGAGGAAATAGCGGAAGCGGTGGATGCAGTACAGCCCAATGATCTGAAACAGGCAGCACAAGCGCTTTTTATACCAGAAAATTTTGCCGAAGTGGTCTATTTACCTACGCTGAATCAGGAATAAAAAATGGACTACCGTATCCAACTTACGGAATTTGAAGGTCCGTTAGACTTGTTACTGTATTTTATCCGGCGCGACGAAATAGATGTTTTTGATATTCCGATCGCTCATATCACCCAAGAATTCCTACAATATGTCCAAGCCCTGAAATTGGTCAACTTAGATGTGGCTGGGGAATTTGTGTATATGGCGGCTTTGTTGATTAGTATCAAGACAAAGATGTTGCTGCCGAGACAAGAAATGGACGAAGAAGGCGAACCTCTAGACCCCCGGCGTGAATTGGTGGAGCGCCTGCTGGCTTATATCCGTTTTAAGGAGGGGGCGGCACATTTGGAAACGGCATACGAAGCCCGTAAAGACCAGTTTGTACGGGGAATGGCTGGAATGGTACAAGAATATGTGGAACCAACCGAAGCCATAGAGTATCGGGTTTCTATTTTTGGCCTCATCTCGGCACTTCAACGGGTCTTGCGCCAGGTTCAGGAAGCCCCGCCTGTACATGCTATTGCGGCAGAAGCCTATTCAATCGAAGACCAAGAATCGTTTTTGCTGGAAAGAATGCAAAGATCAGGACGGTTGAGTTTTGTGGACACATGCGTTGGAAAAAGCAAATCTTTTATTATTACTACTTTTTTGGCCATTTTGGAGATGGCCCGGAAGCGCATAATCTGGATTATTGAACGTACAACCGAGTCCGATTTTTTTATAGAGCCGTTTCAAGAAGAATCGTATGTC
This sequence comes from Bacteroidetes Order II. bacterium, assembly GCA_016788705.1. Taxonomy (NCBI): domain Bacteria; kingdom Pseudomonadati; phylum Bacteroidota; order unclassified Bacteroidota Order II.; species Bacteroidota Order II. bacterium. The sequence goes on along the minus strand of JAEUSQ010000039.1, from coordinate 55,466 downwards.
GCATCGGGGCTTGAACCCGACATGGCGGATGCTACCAGCAAAAAACAAAAAAAGCAGTTCGATAAAACAGGAATCATACGCCCTGATCCAGAAGGATGACGTTCATCGTGGAACCATAGCCTATTGTGTTCCGAATAGTATGGATTTTCAAGCAATAGGTTGTTCGATCCCTCCTGCTAATCTAAACTTGTAGCTCATAGGCTTCGTCATTGGTGAGACCGAGTAGCTTCTGTAGCTCAATGACGTCTGCCGGGGTGATGTGTCCCATTTCAGCAAAGGCAATGATATAACCGTAGCGTGCACAGGCACGGTATTTATCTGATAGGAGGTCTGCGTCCTCGTGTATGGATAATTTTAAGCGCTCAAATTCGGTCATGATCGGCGTTGGTTATTGTTCCTTGTTTTTGTATCTGGACGGTATTAAACAGGGTTGTCTCGTTCTGTGAAGAAGAAGCAAGGCCAATGGAAGGTGTTGTTTTGGAGGCAAGCGAAAAGAGGCATTGTGACCTTTCAAAACGTTCGAATCCAATCGGTAAGGTCTATATTCATCATCATGCCTTGCGGTCAAGCCACGCTGAAAAAAGACAGGCGGTTGGACATAAGACTGATTTTGGATGTAATTTCAGATCCGTCATCAAATATCGTAGTTATGTCACTTTTACTTTGGACTATCGCCGGATTCTGTTTAATGGAATTAGCAGCCTATGTTTTGCATCGCTGGGTGTTTCATGGATGGCTTTGGCGGATTCATCGCACACATCATGAAACATCGCAGGGTGTTTTTGAAGCCAATGATGTGTTTTCGGTAGGTTTTGCAGCCGTTTCCATTGCGATGATGGCCTATGGATGGCGTCCAGAAGTGCCTGATTATTGGCTGGGTCTGGGTATTGGCATTGCCATTTATGGAATGTTGTATTTTATCATTCACGACTTGTTTACGCACAAGCGATTTTGGCCCTTTAAGTCCGATAACAAAGCCTTACAAACAATTCGCCGAGCACATCAGCGGCACCACCAAACCACTGAAAAAGAGGGCTACGAACCCTATGGCTTGTTTTTATTTCCCTATAAACAATTTTGGACGCCCTTCCGACGAAGGGGTCTCTCGCCCAAAAACAAAACTAATACCTAAGCAACCAAATGTTCTGGTGTTGGTTTAGGGAACTTTTTTAGGTCGCGCAGGCATTCATGGCCGAAGGCCGAGAGCGAAAGCAGGATCATGATACCAGCAAAAAGCCAAAGACCCAGAAAAACAGCAATACCTACGTGTAAAGCAATCATATTGAACAACCAAAAGACCCTGATGCGCGGAATCCACATCCCAACGCCATACAAGGTCTCGATAAACAACGTCCACCAGCCCAAAAACATAGGGATAAAGGGATAATCGGCCACCCAATACATGTCTAATAGACTCTTAAAAAAAGGATGTGTCATGGAGTGCCACAAAATATCGCCGTTCCACCATTCATAATTCCACATTTTGCCGACACCTGCCGAAAGATATGCAAAACACATGTGTATTTGTAAGACGCGAATCGCTACTCCTGTCCCCCAAGTGGCCTCGGACGAGACCAAGCCCAACTTAACATCTAAAGACCATGCTTTTGAAACAGGGAATACCATCATGTAAAACAATGCGATGTGTATAAAAATGTCTAAGCCATAAAAAAAAGTGGGAATACTTGCCATGATTACAATGTGTAGAAACCAAGTCACGATCGCAAAGATTCTGGTAAGTAAGCCCAATGCCACCATCCCTAATGCGGCTACATACACCCAGAAAAATACGTAAATACTGGCTTCTTCGGGAATACCAACCCATCCCAGCAACTGGCTGATATGTTCGATGTGGACCTCCCAAGGATTGTTAAGCGCACGAGATATTTCCCATTGTATCCAGCCATATCGCCCCAAAAAAGCCTCCCAGTCTGGCAACCATAGCAATGCCTGTACGATACAAAATAACGAAATGGCGATCCTGAAAAATCCTAATGGGGCGGGAGATTGGGGCGTCTCGAAAAAGGCTATTACGCGATTGATGAGGGGCTTGAAGGAAAATGAAGACATATTGGTGTTTATTGAGCGGCGAATTCTGCAAAATACACTTCCTTAGGCTGGTTTCGCTTGCCAGCTTTCCATTCTCGCAAACTGGGATTCTGCATTCCCAAAAGACTTACATCCACCTTTACCGCCTCCCGCCTTTGGTTTAACATCCGCACTGCTACGGTATGGGAGAGCAAGTCTTGATAGGTGGTATCTTGCCGGATATAAACGCTTAGGCCGTAAAAGCGGTTATAGGATTCGTGGGCATGGGTAAAATACCGGAACCCCTTTTGGGTGTCTAAAACCACCTTCGAACCACCCCACTTGTGCAAGGTATAGCGCTCGAAAGCAACACTGCCTACTTTTTGTGAAAAGAAGCCAAAACTCCAGTCGCCGAAATAAAGATCATTCATAACCGCTGTAAAATAGCTGAAGTTGGTGCGTTCTAATTTACCCAATACTTGGAAAAGCGCCAAGGTCAGAAAGCAAAAATGCACAACTAACAGGGTTCTGATAAGATATTTCATAAGCCGTTTACAAGGTTGAGGGCGCAAAACAAGAAAGGGGAGACCGAATGGTGCGGCCTCCCCCAAATAATTACCATCCGATTTATTGGTACTTATTCAGAATCGTCTGAATTTTTTGGGCTTTGGCTTGCCCAACAACCGATTCAAAAGATTTTAAGTCGGATTTGTAAATGAATACATAACCGGGATCGCGGGCAATGAAGGTCATCCCTTGTAATTCTCCTGGACGACGAATTTTGGAGACAGCCTTCACTTCAGAAAGTCCCATGTTTTTGGTTCCGATAATGCTGCCATCCGAAAAACGGATAAAATATTGGTTGGTATTTACACCTTTCAATAAGTTAATCAATTCGGCTTTGTCGGCTGCATCAACAGTACCACGGCCAAGGATAAATCCTTTGTGTTGCTGGCGCAAAGTGGCAATCTTGGCGTCTGTTAAAGCGGGTTGCGCGTAGGAGGCAGTTCCCATGACCAAAAACAATAAACATAGGAAGGCTAACTTGGAAAATAAATTGATTTTCATGGTTCGGTTATTTGAATGAATGCGATTGATTAAAAGCGATTGGCCAATTGTTGGATCTTAAGGGCCTTTTCCTGACCAATTTTGGATTGGAACGCCTGAAAATCGGTGGTGTAGATGTAAACATATTCAGGCCCTTCTACAATGAAGGTAATGCCTTGTGTGCTGCCCGGTCTGCGGATTTTGGAAACGGCTTTGACTTCAGATAAGCCAAGATTCTTTTTCCCCATTGTTGTACCATCTGCAAAACGGACAAAATAGAGCTTAGGATCAACATCCTTTAGGAGCGCTTTTAGCTGGTTGCGTTCAGCAGCCGGAAGGTTACCACTGCCCAATAAAAAGCCTTTGTTTGAAGCCTTGAGCTGGGCTACTTGTGTTGCAGAAAGGGGGCTTTGCGCATTTGTTTGACCTAATAGACCTGCAACAAAGGCGAAACATAGGACCATGCCTAGTTTGGTGATGAATTTCATAGTAATACGGATTGATTTGTGTTGATTAGTATGAGAGGAATGGCGGTTGAAAATGCATTCTCGGTACTAATATCGGGAAAAGGTTTAATGTTTAAAATATATGAAGACATCGTTTTTTCATATTCATCTAAAACGCATAAATTTTTCAGGGCCTGGAATATGTCCAAGAAAGTACAAAGGCTATCGAGGCAATAATCGAAAAGATTATGGATGAAATAGAGAAAGGCAAAGCACAAAAAAAAGCCGACTTTTTAGGTCGGCTTGGTTGCGGGGGCGGGATTCGAACCCACGATCTTTGGGTTATGAGCCCAACGAGATACCACTTCTCCACCCCGCGATATAAGATTTTCAATATAGGGAAAGAAAACCATAATAGCAACTCTTCGGTTCTGATTCACGATTGCTTAATGTTCTGGATCCAGTTTTGGAAAATTTCTTGCTGCTTTTGTTCTTGTATGTGTTGGTCATAGATGCGTGCAGGAGCAACACGGTCGGTACAAGAAAGCGGGGATAGGCTACATCTTTCGCATGTTTCATTCACTTGGACGACGGCGATTGAAGGATCGTTCCAGAATTTAACGACCGACTTGAGTTGTTCGTCCATCATCAAGCCGATGGTGATGGCGGAAAGATGTCGTTCTTTCAGGAGTAGCCGTCGTGAGATGGACAAACTGAGAAAATTGGCTTGTGCATCCATAAACTCCAGTCGTTTTAGGCTGACAGCCTCTTGGTGTGGGCTAGAGGGAGGGAATTGCGACAATGCACGTAATTGGGCCAATGCCGTCCAGCGCCTGCAATAGTGCTCATTGAGTCCTTTTCCGTGGTACATAAAAACAGGCGAAAGGTTTAGTCGCTTGGTCAGCAAAAAATCATCGGAGCCGATGGGGTGGGTGAACCGTTGGTAGTACAAATGGCGCAAACCCAGTTTTCCGGGGACGAGTTGGCTGAGTCGGTACAAAAATAGTTCTGGCGTTACCGCATAACGTGCTTTAATTTGGGAGAAGTGTTGTACGTCCCAATGCGTTTTAGAGAATAATTTTTGCAACTCATCAACAATGGTATCGCCGTCCAGCATGACCGCTCCGGCAAAATAGGAGGCTTTAAAATATGAGAGCAGGCCCTCAAATGTCTTAGGAGGCCCCAATTGGCTTCCTGAAACCACGGGCGCATCCGGTAGGGTCAATATTTTAAATCCCAATTCGCGTAACAGGATGAAAATCCGTTGTGAAGCCCATAATTTGGGATTGATGTAGAGCCGTTCTGGTGCCCCTTCGATTCTTACCGAGCGAATTTCAGGCATACCCAGTGCGTCGGGAAGGCCATCAAAAAATACATGTTGTCCAAAATGCTTTTGGGCAAGGTGTACCAAGGCGTCGCCGCTTGGATCGTTTTGTATAGACCACTGATAGGTTTTCCGGAACTGTACGGCGGCTTCTTCGAGTTCGGGAAAATAATTCCGCTTCATGGCCTGAAACGAACGCAGGGCCGCATGAAGGAAATGGTCTATGTGCATGTCGTATTCACCCACAATTTCGGAAAGGGTTTGGATGAGGGCAGAGGCACTATGGGGTTCGCCTGCCACTAATTCAAGCAAATCTTGGCCCGTTATTCCAAAAATTTCAAAAGGAAAAGAGCGCATCATCTCGGACCCAAGGAGGGTTTTTAGCGGATCGAGTTGGTCTGTTAATTGGGTAGAAACGAGGTTGTCGAAGGATAAATCCAATACTTGAGACAGCAATAATAACTTTTCCGGTTTGGGGTATTTTTTGCCCTTTTCAATTTCGCTGAGGTACGAGATGGAAAGGCCTGTTTTTTCGGCAACATCGCGGAGAGACAAGTGGCGCTCGGTGCGTTGTGTTTTGATTTTGAGTCCAAGGATGAAGCGGAGGTTCTCTGAGGTCATGAGTATTGGGGTAAATGTTCGCTAATGGCGAAAATACGACAAATGGGGAACGTGATTGTGAATAAATTTAGTTTAGGGCGGAAAATTTAGTTATTAGCGAAATTTCGCTTGCATAAAATATTTTCGCTTATTATCTTATTGTTACCGTGATACCAGTGATTAGGCCGACATCCTTTAGTTCTAAACCTGTAATAGATATGAAAGTCTTGATGGAAAATGTTGCTTTTATTCCGGAAGCGCTTGCGGATAATGTAGATATTCATCAGTCTGCTAAAACGAAGAAAGCCATTGCAATTTTGCCTCCACGTGTTGTTCAGGTACTTGAAAAATTACATATCCAGTTTCAGCCAGAGCGGAAAAGGCTTTTAGAAGTACGCAAAGTGCGGCAATTGGCATATGATGCAGGCGTTTTACCCGACTACCCTACCGAAACAAATCCGGAAGCGCGTTTGAATTGGCAGGTTCCTGCCATCCCGGCTGATTTACAGAAGCGACGGGTCGAAATCACGGGGCCTGTAAACAGTGCCAAAATGGTGGTTCAAATGCTCAACCGCAATGAGGCCGGATATCGGGCGGATACCGCCATGTTAGATTTTGAAGACTCTATGAAGCCGTCGTGGGAAAATGTGGTGGATGGGGTGTTGAATGTGATTGCTGTAGCCGAAAACCGCCTACAGACCATAGAAAATGGAAAACATTATGTGCTCAATCCAGATGATCAGGCCGTAATGATGGTACGGGTTCGTGGGCTGGCACTCGAAGAATCCAATCTTCGCATCAACGGGGAACCCATTTCAGGCGGGCTTTTTGATTTGGTGCTGACATGGATGCATACGGCCCCAAAACTGATTGCACAGGGCAAGACGCCCAAGTATTACATTCCGAAGACCGAATACCACGAGGAAGCACGTTGGTGGAATGCGGTTTTTGTCGCCCTTGAAGAAGAAATTGGGGTTCCTGAAGGCACGCTCCGGGCCACTTTTTTGATTGAAACCCTTCCTGCTGCTTTCGAAATGGAAGAAATTTTGTACGAATTTCGTACCCATGCTGCTGGCATGAATGTGGGGCGTTGGGACAAAATCTTTAGCGACATCAAAGTCCTCAAAAACCATCCCAATCGCGTAATGGGTGATCGGGCCACGATTACCATTCAGCCCGATACGCCTTGGATGTACCAATATGCCCGTCGGCTGATTCAGGTTTGTCATAAACATGGTGCATTTGCTATTGGTGGGATGGCCGCCTTTACGCCAGGTAAAACGCCAGAGCTACGGGCTGCCCAGACGGCAAAAGTAGTGGCGGACAAAGAGTTGGAGGTGTCGCTGGGGCATGATGGTTGCTGGGTATCGCACCCATATTTCATTAGACCAGCTTTGGAACAATTTACACGGGACAACCAATTGGAGGTGCTTCAACACGATTTGGAAAACCAACCGGACTTGTTGCCGCAAGGCCGAGGGCCATATACCATCGAAGGCCTACGAACCAATGTACGTGTGGGGATTGCTTATCAGGAAGGGTGGAGCCGTGGTATTGGTTGTGTGGCATGGGATAACCTGATGGAAGATTTGGCGACGCTGGAGATTTCGCGGGCACAAGTGTGGCAATGGCTGAAACATGGCATCACTTTGGAAGATGGGCGGATGGTCACCAAGGCCCTGGTTTCTTTGGTTTTTGAAGAGGAACTTCAGAAAATTGAACAGGAATTGGTGGACGCCAATGCCAGCATACAAGTACTAACCGCCTTTAAAAAAGCTGCATTCGATGCCGAATCGTTGTTTTTGCAGGAGGACTTTAGGCCACATCTGGCCATTGCTTCCAGTTTGGCGCAGTAATTTTGTCGAAAAACCGAAATTAACCCATAAAAAAAGACCCCGATAAAACTGCGCAACAACCAAATCCCGCAATTTAACCGAGGTCACCTCTTTTTATAACATTTCAAAATAAGGAGTTCTCTCATGGAAATCCAACATTACATGCAGACTGATTGGGCCAACAGTCCACGTTGGGCGGGCATTACACGTCCATACACCGTTCAGGATGTTTTGAGGCTACGCGGAAACTTTAGAATTGAACATACCATTGCCCGATTGGGTGCAGAACGGCTTTGGAACCTGCTGCATACCGAGGACTTTGTGAATGCACTTGGTGCATTGACCGGAAATCAGGCGATGCAACAAGTACGTGCAGGGCTAAAGGCCATCTACCTTTCCGGATGGCAAGTGGCCGCAGATGCCAACCTTGCAGGAGACATGTATCCGGACCAAAGTTTGTATCCTGCCAACAGTGTTCCAGCAGTTGTTAAGCGTATCAATAATACGCTTTTGCGTGCAGATCAAGTTATCAGCGCCGAAGGCGGGACAAGTGATATTCATTGGCTTGCCCCCATCGTTGCCGATGCCGAAGCCGGTTTTGGTGGTGTGCTCAATGCTTACGAACTGATGAAGGCCATGATCGAGGCCGGCGCTGCGGGTGTTCACTTTGAAGACCAACTTTCTTCCGAGAAAAAATGTGGGCATTTGGGGGGGAAAGTGCTGGTTCCTACCAATGAAGCCATCAAAAAATTGGTCGCGGCCCGTTTGGCTGCTGATGTCTGTGATGTACCAACCTTGTTAGTCGCCCGGACGGATGCCGATGCCGCAACCCTGCTGACAAGCGATATTGACGAGCGTGACCGTCCATTCTGTACTGGAGAACGGACGACCGAAGGCTTTTTCTGTATCAAAAATGGGATTCCAACGGCCATTGCACGTGGTTTGGCCTATGCACCCTATGCAGATTTAATTTGGTGTGAGACCTCTAAGCCCGACTTAGCAGAGGCAAAGACGTTTGCAGAAGGCATTCATAAAGAGTTTCCGGGCAAGATGTTGGCGTATAATTGCTCGCCCTCTTTCAACTGGAGCAAGAACTTAGATGCCACTACCATCGCCAAATTTCAACGCGAGTTGGGTGCAATGGGCTATAAATTCCAGTTTATCACCCTCGCAGGTTTCCATGCGCTGAACTATGGTATGTTCGATCTGGCCTATGGCTATGCACGCAACCAAATGTCGGCATTTGTGGCGTTGCAAAACAAAGAATTTGCTGCTGCGGAACGGGGTTTTACGGCGGTGAAGCACCAACGGGAAGTGGGCACTGGTTTCTTCGACGAAGTGACGAATATCGTGTCCGGGGGAACGGCCTCCACAACCGCATTGGCTGGATCTACCGAGACAGAACAATTCCATTAAGGTGTGGCCAACGAATAATGGGGCGTTATTTCTTCGGGAATAACGCCTTTTTGTTTTTGAAATCGTTGTGTTAAGTGTAGATTTTAGGCGGATTCGTCGCACGAATGCTCGTACATTCACTCTCTCCATTACCTCCTAAGTCCTATAAAGAAATGACGCATTTACCGCCAAAGCCCCTGCGTTGGGGCGTATTAAGTACCTCCCGAATTGGTCTGAATGCTGTGATTCCGGCCTTGCAAACCAGCCCATTTGCCGAAGTGGTGGCTATTTCCTCCAGAAATCTTGCGCAAGCGAAGGCTCTTGCCGAAAAAGTGGGCATTCCCAAAGCCTATGGTAGTTATGAGGATTTGCTTCAGGATTCGGAAGTGGATGTGGTGTACAATCCGTTGCCCAATCACTTGCACCTGCCCTATACACGCGCCGCACTGAAAGCCGGAAAACATGTCTTGTGTGAAAAACCGCTCACGCTCAACACCGAAGAAGCGGTCGAGATGGCCCAAATCGCCGAACAATTCCCCTCCCTCAAGATCATGGAAGCATTTATGTATCGGTTTCATCCACAATGGGACCTGGTGAAAACATGGATAGACACGGGGCGAATCGGGCGGGTGCAAACGGTTCGCTCGGTGTTTACCTACTTCAACGATGATCCAACGAATATCCGCAATGGGGCTTTGCCAGGTGGGGGTGGGCTTTTGGATGTGGGGTGTTATTGCCTTTCGGCGATGCGGTTGTTGTTGGATCGGGAACCAAAACGGGTGCTGGCTTTAGTAGAGGACGATCCGGTATTTAAGGTAGATCGCTTAGTGACGGCTTTGGTGGATTTTGGCGACGTGCAGGCCTCTTTTATTTGCGGCACCCAAGCCGAGCGACAACAGGTAGTGGAGGTAATGGGCACGACTGGACGCATCCTACTCGAAATGCCCTTTTTTCAGCCCGATAACCAGTCCGCCAAACTTACATTGGTGCAGGATGGCAGGGCAGAAGACCACACAACCGAGCCTGTGAATAACTATGTGCAAATGTGCGAGGCTTTTTCCCAAGCCATTTGGGGACAATTCTCGGTCCCTATTTCCCTTGCTGCGTCTGTTGCCAATATGCGAGCGATAGATGCCGTATTTGCGAGTAAGACGACTGGCGGTTGGGTGAATGTATAAATCAAAAAACTATTTTTGAATCAAGATAAAAGTATAAAAATAGATATAGGTATCATAAGATATTTTGTTTTTATAGTAAAGAAACATGGATTTCTTTTTCCTCATCCCCGATCTGCCAATATGCGAGCAGTTGCTGATTGAAGACCCCCTGCCGGATTAGCCATTTATGATGGGCGTCCGGATGGTACGCAAATGCTGCTGATACAATTGAAACACCCCGTCATCCAGTATTTGTGGGCAATTTTTATTTGGGTTAATATCCCGTTACGCAAGCGGTTTGAGAACGGGTGACAGGCAAGTTTCTTCTCTTTTACGGAAAAAACTTATTCATCAGCACATAGTCTATGTTCCCATTTTGTGAATGGCACGAGATACAAGCATTTCCTTTTTGCGAAGCCGATATCCGAGTACTGCCATCGGGATTGATATAGCCCCATACCCATCCTTTTGCGTCGGCATCTTGGTGTCCCGTTTTTTTGTAGAGTATTGCATATAAAGAAAGGTCTCCACTTGACGTTATCAATTCTTTCACAATGACCGAGCCATCAGGAAAATTGGCGCTGGCTTGTACTTTGCCTGTGGCATCTAATTTGGCAGAGGCAATGGTATTAAATCGGGTGCGCATCAATGGGGCGGTGTGCCCGCTTCCCGAGCTTTTGGGGAGAAGTGCATCCGATTTTTTATACCAGACATATCCTGTTGCGGACTTGGCAAAATCGTACAAAACCTGATCTGTGGTGCGGGTATCCGGATTGGGGTTGGGATCAGGATCGGGTGTTGGGGTGTTATCGCAACCGAGGATGAAGACAAAAAAGAAGATCGGCAGAAGGGGTTTCATAGGACGTCAGGTTTTAAAAGATTAAAGTGATTACCTTAGTTTGTATCCGTTTCCGTAAGAATGTTACACATTTAGGAAACGCGCCATTTTTTGGCCAGGTCAAGTTTCCCCCAACGTATATATAAGCGGTGTAGGCGAGACCAGATTTGAATTTGAAAGCGGAGGTTCATTCCCGGTAGTTGTTCTAAGGCTTCGTGTGCAGATAAAAGGGTTTCTTCAGCACGTTCTAAGTCCCCTTTTTGCAGGTATAGGTCGGCGAGCAGGCCCTTGGCTTCCAACGCTTCGGGGGCATTGAGATAGGTAGCATTCAGTAAGTAGAGTTCATTTTCGAGTATAGGAAAAACGTTTGGCGCCTCAAAGAGGGTGCGAAGAAACAACAAACGGATATGTTGGAGGCGTCGTTTGAGGTCGGTGGATGGTGTTATTTGTGCTACGAGCAGGGATTTTGCCTCGGAAAATGCCTGTTTTGCGGGTGCAAATTCGGATAGACGGTAGTACAAAAGGGCCTGGTAAAAAGCATTCAATCCCTTTTCTTCGGCTGTGAAAGTGGCAAGGTTTTGTTGAATTTCGGCAATTTTTTGATAAGTTTTTAGCGCTTCACGGTCCATGCCCGCCGCCAATTGAAAATTTCCGAGGTAATGAAGGCTTAGAACGATTCTTTTGTTATGCCAGCCCAGCAATCCGGCGCGGGTTTCTACAACGCGGGCATACATATCGGCGGCGGGGCGTAATTTGCGTTGTCCTGCATACATCAGTCCATGAGAGCCTAAGATCATGGGGGTGATTTCGTGATGGCCATTGTTGTGCCTGATTGCGGCGGAAAGGGCTTTGGCCAGAATGGGTTCAGCAGCATCATATTGGCGATTGGTGAGCAAGGCATATCCCCATGAATTATATAAGTTTGCAATGTCTTTTTGGGGAGGGTTGGACAGTGATTGGTATCCAACTTCTGTTTGTTGGTACAAGGCAATGGCTTCCGGATGGCGGTGTTGTGCTTCGCGGACGGTGCCGAGGTGAAGGCGTGCATAAAGGGTTTTGGGATCGTTTGGCGGCAACAGTTTTTTATATAAGGTTAGGGACTTTTCCATGTAATGAGCAGCACTATCCGGTATAAACAGGTACATGTACGAGGAGGTAAGGTCTTCTAAGGTAATGGCGGTTTCTACATGCTGTTCGCCAAAGGTTTGTTGTTTCAACTTTAAGGATTGAAACCGCAAAGACAAGGCTTTACGGTGGTTTCCAAGTTGGGTATGGGCGCGGGCAATGACATCCATCAACTGCCCCCGAACACCCGGATTATACGCCCCAATACGGTGTAATTTGGCTTCGCTTTGTTCCAAAAGTCGGTTCACCTGAATAATGCCCCCGCGTGCGGCATCCGATTCCCCCAGTGCATACATTTCTTCCATAAACGAAGCGACCAATTGCGCACGTTCGGCTTCTGAGCGGGCGCGGTCTCGTTCTTCGCGGATTTCTTGCTGCTGAAGGGCCATAAAAATGGCTGATCCAAAGACAATGAGTATGGCTGCGATGCCAATGACAACAGGAAGCCGATGACGTGATACAAATTTCTTAACATGGTAGCCAAGCGTGTCGCGCTGGGCGGCTACGGGAAGGCCCTCTAAGAAATGTTGCAAATCGGTTATCAATGCTTCTACGGTTCCGTATCGGCGTTCGGGTTCGGTTCGCAAGGCCATTTGGCAAATAGCGTCCAATTCGTGAACGGCAGTTTTGGCAAAGAAAAAACGTTTGCCGATTGGGAAATACTTTTCCCGACTGCGGGGTAATGAGTTGGATGTAAATGGCTGTTTTTGAGAGGTATGGCCTGATTTTCGGGTACTTGAAGAAATTTGGTTTGGCGTTAGGAGTTCATAAAGAATGCGTCCTAATTGATAGACATCCGAAGATGTGGTGATGGATTCGCCCTGCAATTGTTCGGGGCTGGCATAGGCAGGCGTCAGCCAGATATGGCGGGAAACGGTTTGGTATTGGGGTGTATCGGATTCAATCAGTTTTGCGATTCCAAAATCCAATAATTTAACCTTTCCTTCGGGAGTGACAAGGATATTAGACGGCTTAAGGTCTCGATGAACCACTAAGTTCCGGTGTGCAAACCGTACCGCTTCACAAACCTGTAAAAACAATTGGATGCGCGCCTCTTGCGGTAGTTCCTTTTGAACACAATAGGACGTAATGGGTTCACCTTCTACCAGTTCCATCGCTAGCCAAGGGAGACCCTCCGAAGTGGTGCCGCCATCCACTAATTGTGCAATATGGGGGTGCCGAAGATTGGCCAAAATTTGTCGTTCGGCCAAAAACCGCTGACGTAATCCTGGACTTAGCGTGTTTTGTAAAACTTTTATGGCCACTTCTTGGTCGTAAGCACCATCAATACGTTTGGCGCGATACACCGTACCCATCCCCCCTTCTCCCAATAATGACTGAAGCAGGTATGGTCCTACCTGAACATCTGTTCGGTTGGGCGGACGAATGCTTTTGCGAATGGTTTGTTCGGCTTCTCCCAAATAGGCCTCTGCTTTTTCGGCAGCCCGTAGCAGGGCCGCTACTTCTGTCTGAAGTGGAAGGGGCAAATGGGATAAGGCTTCCGCCTGTGCGCTTTCGGGTAGGTCTAAAAGGTCATCAAAGGCTGCTTGAATTTGCAACCACCGGGCGCGATCATCCATTCCGTTGTTCCAGATTGGGGAGGTCCTCATCGTGCATAAAGCGGTATAGCCATGCCTGTGCAGACTTGGTGTTTCGGGTAACGGTCGGAATAGAAATGGCCAGTGCTTCGGCGGTTTCTGCGAGAGACATACCCCCGAAAATCCGCATTTCGATAATCCGTGCGCCCCGTTCATCAAAAACTTCCAATTTCTGTAGTGCTTCGTCTAATTCAATCAGATGTTCGGCTTCATTGTCAGACAATTCGATGGCAAAATCAAGCGGTACATGCAGGGCATTGCCACCTCTTTTCTGGCGGTTCCGGTGTTTGGCGTAATCCAAAATAATAGACCGCATGACCCGTGATGCCAAGGCAAAAAAATGGACCTGATCTTGTGCAACGTGTAAATGGTTCTCGACCAAACGCAGGTAGGCTTCGTGTATCAAGGCGGTCGTGTTCAGGGTTTCGTCTTGTTTCCATTGCACACGGTGTCGGTGGGCAACTTGCCGCAACTGAGGATATACCAATGGCCAAAGTTCGTCTAATGCGGTGCGATCGCCGTCTCGGTAGCGTTGGAATAATGCGGAAAAATCATTTTGAGGTGTGGAAGTGGGCATAATCGAAATTTTACTGTCATGGGAGAAAAGAAAATACGTTCTTTAACGACTTATCGGAAAGAACCACAAAAAAAGGTTCAACAAATTGGGGGCATGATGATGAATTTGGACAGAGATTGTCGAATTATACATATGAGGGTACAAAATGAGGTGTTTATCTACTGAACCCGCTTTCCGGGAAAGGTAAGAAATGGATGGAACGTTGGCCCCATTCGCTAATCTGTTGATCCACTCGTTCTGGATTCAAAATCACCGCCTATGGATATTTTATTTAGAACCATTCGGGTTTTGTTGCCGGGAATCCTCCTTTTTGTGGTGCTGGTTCCCTGTATGGCTTTTGCACAAGAGGTTAAAAAACAGATTCTTAAAGTAAGTGGGAGTACAGGTTTTACGGGAGAATTGTACCGGGTATCTGGTATAGAAGCACGGCGTCCGGGCAGCAGTGCACAAGCTTTTGGGAATGTCCAGTTCAATTTATTGGGCCTTCAGTCTGGTATCAATGTGCTTTATTCTTCCGAAGATAACCAACTCCGCCAAAGCATCAATCAGGTTGGTTTTCATTCTCAGTGGAAGTGGGGCAAAATTGGCCTTGGTTCAGTAAGTCCTGTATTGGGCCGTTTTGCCCTCAATGGCGTTTCGATGATGGGTGGCTCTCTCGAACTAAGCCCGCGTTTTTTTATCTTAAATGTGGCTGTCGGACAAACCAAACGGGCCACCAAAGGCTCTACCGAATCCTTGTTCAGCAATGGGAGTTTTGCCCAAAGGCTCTATGCGGGCCGTCTTGCGCTTGGGGATCCGAAGGGATACATTGGCTTGACCCTTACCTATGCCTATGACGACACCACCAGTGTCACTTTGTTCCGTCCGGCGGTCAATCCTGTCAAAAATGCCACCCTCACGCCTGATTTTCAATTGCCCATTGTGCCAGATAAAATCGTCCTTCAACTTCAGGGAACCCTTTCTGCCTTTTCTTCTGACATCTCTTTAGACACCCTTTCGATTGCCAATGTAAATTTGGATGCACGACTCACCGAGGCATTAAACAAAGTGGTGCGTCGTTTTACCCTTCATACCTCTACCCGTGCCGATTTTGCGGCAAATGGTGAACTCCGGGTTACGTATCCTACTTTCGGACTGCGGACTGGCTACGAACGCATCCAGCCGAATTTCCAGTCATTGGGGGTTTCTGCCATTCAGGATGACCGCGAAATTTGGTATGTACAGCCCACTTTGCGGCTATTGAAGCGAAGGTTAAATATTGGCTTTCAGTTCAATCGGCAGGCAAACAATTTGTTGGGGCAGCGTACCTCCACGTTGATTCGCACCCAAATGGGGGCGAATCTACAAGCCAGACTATCGAAGAATGTATTGGTTTCGGCCATTTGGAACCAGATGCAACATGCTTCGAAGCCAGAAGCGGGACTCCCAGATGCCGAAAACCTACGCCAAGACCAGAAAACACAGGTTTTCACCTTGATGCCCATGTTCACCTTGCGAATGGGTAACCTCGGACATGCGATTAGTACAAACCTCAGTCTTCAGCAATTTTCCGATGTTAGCCCTTCTGTGATTTTAGGAAAACGACCTTCACCGGACTTTAATACCCGCACCTTGAATGCCGCTTATGCGCTAAGTTTACCATCGGGCCTTACGCTGAACATAGGGGGGAGTTTGATGCGCAATCGCAATCAATTTGCCGAGACGGCTACTTCGGGGTTGAATTTGGGAACGGGGACGCAATTGCTAAAACGCAAACTAAACCTCAGCCTAACCGCTTCGCTAAACCAGAACCAAACCGAGCCTACAAATGGAATTGCTATCACCAGTAAGCAGCGGACGGCGTTGTTGCAAGGGCATTATGCTCTTACCCAGCGCGATGGATTTTCGATGGGGGTTCAGTTGCTTTCCAGTTCTGCAGGGGGAGACTTGGCCTCTTTTACAGAATTCCGGGGCACGCTCCGGTACGAACACCGTTTTTGAGCCTCTTTTAGCTATACATGTCATCATGAAAAGATCCTTTCTATTTTTCCTCTTCCTCCTTGGGCCGACGGCTTGGTCGCAAACGGCCCAAGTGAATCTGATTGGTGTTTTGCCACAGGCCAGTTTTTCTACCTATACCGATTTGCTCCGTGAATATGACTCGGGGAAATACCAAATCCAATTTGTCTATCAAAACCCTTTGGACGCCACACCTGTAGCCTTTCGCTTCAAAGTAACCTTTCGGCACAATGGCAAGGTGCTCTATTCGACCACCTCACGCCCCAATTCATATGCGCCGGGCATTTATACGTATCGCACCTTTAAGGATACCCCTTCGATCCGTTTTGAAGTGGGTATTCAGGATGTGATCAACCAGTTGGAAAGCAAGTATCAGGCAGTGGCATTGCGTTCTGGATTGATACCAGAAGGAGCCTATGAACTGGAAATTGAGCCATTGGCGGATGCAGCGATCCTCACAACGCCAGCGGTTGGAACCACCGAGATCCTGTATCCGGAGCCATCTGTATTGGTTTCGCCGCTTCATGAGTCGCAGGTGGCCGAGTCGCCCATGACGTTTTCATGGACGCCCGTTATTGGCGGGATTGCTGATCGTTTTCAGTACAGCCTGTATATCGCAAAAATCTTGCCCAATCAAAGCCCGTTACAAGCATTAAGCAGCAATCCTCTGGCTACTGGACAAGTAATTCGCACCAATCAAACG
The DNA here is from genome assembly GCA_016788705.1 of Bacteroidetes Order II. bacterium. NCBI lineage: Bacteria > Pseudomonadati > Bacteroidota > unclassified Bacteroidota Order II. > Bacteroidota Order II. bacterium. The sequence goes on along the minus strand of JAEUSQ010000039.1, from coordinate 38,795 downwards.
ACTTTTGTGTACTCGGCGGCCTATCCGGCATTGGAAGAAGGGGCAGCCTACGCCGTTCGGCTGAAAACCGAGGAGACGAGCCGCAACGCACCTATTACTCGTAATGGGCTTTCGGAAATTGTGACCTTCACCAAAAGTGCCGTCAATATTGTTCAAGATCCCATAAATCCATCCGGAGAAGACCCCAATGCCCCGCCTGCTTGGGATCAGGTTGCCTTAATCCCCGGATTTGCGCAATTACGAGGGCTTTCAGCAGCGTTTTCGCAGGATATTGGGGGACTAAAAACGCTTTCTGGTTTTGCAACCCTACGCCTTGAGATGCCGGATGGCCCAAAAGACCTTCGGGTCCGGCTCCAAAACGTACAAATTCAGCCACAATCTTTGGCTGTCATCGGCGGGCAGGTTCATATAGACAATGCCATACATGCGCTTGGTGTACCGTTTCCAAAGGAAAACGTACAACTACAAGTATTTTATTGGGATCGTGTGCAAGGATTTGTGGTCGAGGCGAAAATTAAACATCCGCAAACAGGAAACTTCTTGCCAGCTACTGGACAAGTTTTATTTGATGCCACCGGATTTTCCGGCCTCATAGAAGCCAACTTACCCAATCCGGTGGTCTATGAAAATGGTCCTGTCAAATTATTCATGGGTCGTCTGGGGGTTCGACTTCCCAGAGGCGAAACCACTGGCGTGGCCACTCTTGCTCTCTTTGGGAAGCCAACAAATTGTCGGGTGGAAGGGGTGGCCTTAGACGATCTGGCTGGGCAAATTCCGATTTCTTGCCGTTTGGATTTATCGCTATCTAACTTGCCAGATCAATCTAAAATAAGACTTAACATACAACAACTTACAGGTAATTTTTCGGTTGATGCTATACAAAACCAATTATCCACAGACCTGACTTTGATGGCTGAATTGGCCTTGTTGAACCGCGATGGAAAATATTGCGGCGTGCTTTTTCCAATCCGTGTACAAGACCAAGTCACTACATCTCAACCAGAATTAGGTATCCAAAATTGTGACCGGCAGACGTATTTGGAGACGGGAACCATAGACTTCTTAATCGGGCGGATACGGTTGGAGTCTTTTGGATTTAGGGATGACTTTGGCTGGACCTACCGATTGAATTTGCAAGTGGGTTTGGTGAATAGGCTGTTGGGCGGGGAGCCTTTTGTTACATTCTCAAACCTGATTTTTGACGGCACGCCCTTTCAATTGCCAGAAATTGCTTTGTCGCAAAGACACTTGGCCCCGTCCTCAACCTTCTTGATTGCACCTTTCGAGGGACGGTTTACAGGATTCCGACAACCTCCGGTTCTGGTAGATTGGTTGGGGATGCCAAGTCGTGATGCAGGCCCGTGGAACGCACAAGTGGACTTAGACTTTCGCTTCGGTAGTGGCCTTTCGAGGATTCCTACCTGTTTGCAAACCACCGTTTTTACTGTACAAAATGGTCAGTGGAATGGCAAGTTTTTTGGTTGGTCGAGTAACCTTTCTGAACTGCCACACCCTTGTGTCTCTGGTTTAAAATCGCCTGAGTTGGCTGAACCGGTGGCGCAGATAGCAGTGGAAAAACTACGGGCAGTGGTAAATGTAAATTATGAAGACAATGACCAATTCACCGTTAGTGGATTCGCCCAGCCCACAGGGAGCTTACAGCTTTCTGGACCTTTGTCACCTGAACGCGGCATTATCATCGGAGGAACATCCACCTTATTGCCCACGCAAGACCTGGCGCAAATTTCTCTTAATACGCGGGGTTTTTGGGTCTCAAATGCCGCATCGGGCGACATTGTGCAACAAGTTACGGTGCAGCACGAGGGGTATGGCATTCGTTTGAGAACCGCAAGAGTGGTATTGGGGGAAGAAAATGGTCGGCAATCGGCCCGATTCTTGGGAGCGACCGGAGAAGGTGAATTATTGGGCATTGGTACGATTCCTGTCAATGTGGACTTGGACCTGATGACCGGGCAATTTGATAATTGGCAATTGGGGGCGACTGCTGGAGGTACGATATCCGCAGAACTTTCAATTCCCAAAAATAACCCTGCCTTTCATTTTCAGGCAAATGCTATACAATTTAGTGAAGAGCGCATTCGGATCAATGGCCGGGGAAGTTTATTGGGAATCGGTAATTCTGGTGGTCAAACAGCCACCTCTTTGGGTGGTGCAACCTTCGACGAAGTGGTCTTAGACCCTGCCACGCACCGCATCTTATCTGGAACGATTACCTTGGATGGTCGCGTAGAGATGTTTGCCGCTGTTGACCGACAATCAGGACGAATTTCGCTGTCGAACAATTCCTCATTACCCGCCACCCAACGTCCCGAAGGGTTAACCTTTTGGTTGCCTGCTTCTTCTCAAATTTCAGCATTAGGATGGGTATTCCCTCAACCCAATCCGGGAGATGGCGCGGCTAATCTTGTTCAAAATGGTGACATTCGGGTTGGTGAAATCACCCTCACAGGGCTAACGGCCCAAGCCTCGGCGGAATTCCGGATTTCTTTGTCGCCCCTTGGTATTTTGGAAGGAGAAGTTGGTTTTGATCAAGAGGACAACCGAATTGCAACGCTCAGTGCACTTGGTTTGCGGATGGCCACCAATTTGGCATCGGCCTTGTTACCGGATCAGATTGCCCTGCCTTTGGAATCGGTTTCGCACCTCTTGGTCAAAACCAATGGGGTGGCCGTGATCTCTTCTGAAGATATGGGAAATGGGTTGTTACGCCTCTTTACACTTCCTGGAAAAAAAGCCCGTTGGGTTTTGCCCGCACTTCAGGGCAATCAAGCAACGCCGCCCGTAGTAGAGTTGGCATTTGATAATCTGGTGTATAACCCCAATACCCGACAAGTGACGGGGGGCAGTCTGACGGCTCCCGTGGCCAATCGAGCGGACCTCAAATTGCCGGAAAATCTCCCGTTTACCTCCTTGATATTGGGATTTGAAGAAGGCAAACTGACCATAGCTGGGAGGTTGTCCTTGTTTGGACAAACCCTTGGCGATGCGTGCCCGATACAATTATTCACGCAAACAGATCAACACTGGAAAGTTGCTGCTACCTGTAATCCAGATCAATTTATACCTTTTCTCCCCGGTAAAGGCTGGGTGGGAATGAACCTCCGCTCTATAAATCTCCAGATGGCCCTACCAATCCAAGGCGGACCCTCTACGTACCTTATCACGGGCGAAACAAATATTGAAATCCGCAGCCAATCGAGTGCGGTGGTGGCTTCGGCCTTGGCAGGTTTTCGATATACGCATGATGGTTTTTCGCTTTCCCGATTTGAGCCACTTTATGCAGAAGCGCAAAACGTAACGGTAGGGGATTGGGGCCTACGGCTTTCCGGAATTCAGCATGTCCAATTGGACTATCGGCAAGAACAGTTTTCGTTCCGAATGGGTCTGGCAGCGGCATTATGGCTCGGTTTGGCCAATGGGCGTGGTCTGGAAATTCCGTTGAATGGGGTGGAATTGACCGAGGCGGGTCTTGACTTTCCAGAAACAGACCTACACGAAGGCACGACCCCTCCCTTGAGTGCTCCTTATGTAAACCTTGGTGCCATTCAGGTTCAGACCATTGGGGCACGATTGGCAAAGACCCGAATTAATATTTTTGACGCAAATCCACCCAATATTGCACCCCAGTTAGATTTACGGATCAAACCATCGGGTCTTGCTGACCGCTCACCAGAGTTGGCCAATCAAACATTGGTGATCCGGAATGCTGGTTTTGAAAAGGGCCTTTTGAGTGGCTCCTTTAATGAATTGGAATTGATGCAGGAAAAATCTTTGGGGTTGGGGGGAGAGGCTGCCCTCCGGATAACAAAAATCAGCGGTCGGTTATTGGGTCAAAATGGGGTGCAAGAAGGGGAAATCCACCTGAAGGGTACGTTGAAATGGCCGCAAGTAGTAGAAAATGCAAATGGCTGCCAAACCGATATGACCGCGACCTTGCGGCTTTCGGGCAGGATAGAGGCTGTTGTGCCGAATGTGTCGCCGTGTGGCACGATCCGGTTTGGGGCGGTATCACTTCAGTTTCAGCAATCCACCTTATCGCTGAAACTCGGGAATGGCGAAGCGTCGTTTCTCTTAACCGGATCTGCCGAGGCCGTTATTGAGAATGAAGGCGGCGCGGTACGAGGCAATGGAAATTTGGCGGTTAACCTCCTTAATGGCGACATACTGGCTCCCACTTCGATCGTCATCAACCAACCCTTCACATGGCATTACCCTAAAAATAATCCCATTTTTGCCTTTTCGGTTGCAGATGCCAGCCTGACGGAAGGTGGGTTGAAACTAAATGGCCAAGGTGGGTTGCGGGTAGGTGGCGGAACCGTTAATACGGCTTTCAATGAGGCTGTTTTTGGCCTTGCCGGCAATGTTTTGCAAAGTGGTTCCATTCAAATTTCAGCGCCATTGGCTTTTCAGTTTTTCTTTGATCGTGGAGAATGGAGCATCACTGATGCGAATACGCCATTGCCTGCTTCCGGAAACTTACTCAAAATGGGGATTCCAGCCAATGTGCAGATCACCAAAGACGGGATGGCCTTATCGGGTGAAGCTTCTGCCCAAATGCGGATAGGAAGCCTAAACTTCCCGCAACTCAAACAGAAATTTGGTCCAGTTGCCTTCGGTTTTGGCTCGGTCTATGTCCGAGATGGCAAGGTGGAGTACTTCCGTACCCGCGACGATGGGCAAGAGGAACGGGTGGCTTATTTAGACCAAGATGGCTTCCATCCGGATAATATCGGGGAGGCTATTGCAGACCTATTACCCGAAAAATTGCCCGTCCCCACCACCTCGGTGGCCTATATCCAACTCAAACAAGGCAATAACCTACTGATTGCCACCGAGAACTTAGGCAATGGTCGGATGCGGATTTTTACCCGACCTGGGCAATCCAATGATTTGGTGTTGGCCGGGATTGCGCGCGCACCCAATGCGAAGACCTCCTTTAGTGCCATTTTTAATGGCGCCTCGGTGGAGTCTTTCGAAAAATTGGACGTGGAAGTGACCGATGCCCTTAACCAAAAACTCTTCAAAGACACCCCGCTTACGCTCAAACAATTGCGTTTCCAATTGGTCAATGGTGCTCCGGCGCTATTGGCAGATGCCTTCGTTAAATTGCCCAAGATGTTGGATCGGGATGCGCCATTAGAACTTACCGGACTTCGCCTTACTGACCGTGGTTTTGACAATGCCATCCTTTCTCTTGGTGATGCCAGTATCCAATTTCAGCAAAGTTGTGCAGATAACCCCTTGAAAAAAATGAACTTTGGTGGAGATGCGGTACAGATTTCCATTTGTGGTGTATCGTTTACCATCCAGAACAATGGGTTTGGTGGTGTGGCACTAAGCGGACAATTGGCTACGTCTTTCTTTAAGGATGATGCCGGAAAGCCGGGGCGCTTCCAGTTGGTCGGCGGTTACAACAATGCCTGGAATTTTGATGTCTTGGTAGATCCAAGATTTAGCGGCAAAAACATGGGTAATTCCGGCGAGGATGCCTGGAATGCCACTGGGTCAGTGATTTTGGAAGGCATTCCGCTTGGCTTTGCGGATTTTGTGCCCTCGCGTATTGGCTTGGTTAATAGTGATTCCGAGTTTGCCTTGATGTTGGACGGAACCTTCAAGATGGAAGAAATGCTCGGAAAAGGCTTTGCGCTGGGCGTAAGTGGGCTGAAAATCGGCACAAGTGGGGTATCACTTACGCAAGCCGAATTCAATAACCAACAACAAACCAAGTTCTTAGGAGAGCAATTCCCCTTACTCATTCGGCGAATGCGCCTCAGTATCCAAAATAGTATTTTACGGTTTGGATTGGATGGAGACCTTACATTTCTTGGTAAAGCCTTGCCCATTAATAACCTCGTAATTGGAACGGATGGCTCTTTCTCGGTTGGCGATGCCACGCTCAACCTCCTCAATCCGAATGACCCAATCAGCATCATACCAAACCTCTTTGTCTTTAATACCCTGAAAATTGGGGTCGAGAACAACCGTCCTAAAATCACGGCATCCGGTCTTGTCACGTTGCCCGAACCCTTCAAATCCTCTGGAGAAGCGGGTCTAACGGTTGCCCTTGGACAAGATGGAATACCTGTCTTTACACCCATCTACCCCACGTTCGATTTTGGGAAAGATGAACGCATAGCTGGTGCGCCGGAGGTGGATTTGGGCGGTATGGCCAAGTTGAAATTGACGGGAATCAAGTTTGTGGCCGATTGGAGCAATCCAAGCAATACGTCTATTATGGCCTCGGCTTCACTTAAATTTGGGAACGATGAGTCGAAGATCATTGCCTTTGGATCTCCGGCAAATATAGACCAAAACTGGGGCTTCAAGTTGTCGGTTAATCAGGGAGTAGAATGGCGGTTCCCCAATGCCCAATTTCGCTTCGACGTAGATGCGGGTGTATTTAAAGTGACCAATCTGAGCATTGGCTTTAAAGCGCAAAATGGATTTGCGGTAGTGATTGGCGGAACAGCCAGCCTAAATTTAGCGGGTTCCTCGGGTACCTTTGGCTATCAAGGGCTAACGATTGGAACCAATGGAATTATAGATTCCGGAAGCCCAACAGGCGAGGTCAGTGTAAAACTAATGGAAGTGGTTTCGCTTACCTTAAATGGTTTCGCTTTTAGCAGCACTCCCACAACCCTTACTTTGCCCACCAGTAGTGGAGGGCCAAGTGGTGTGCAACAAAATACCGAATCTATTCCGGTAAAATACTACCTAAAAGCGGGTGCTACCATTACGATTGGCGATGGCCTTGGTGGGGGCGTAGATGAAGTGCTGGTCTATGAAAAGCAAAACGGCGGGTTTTTCTTATCTATTAAAAACGCACATTTGGAACTAGGTGGGATTGCGAAAGCGACGGCCTCTATGCAATATCTGACCGATGCACGGGGCTTTGTACTGCGGGTAGCAGGTGGCGTAGAAATGGCTCCGGGTATTGGAGGTGCTTTGGCAGGAAAAATCGGGGTGCGGGATGGCAAAGTAACGATGGGGCTTTTCGCCAAGATAGACTTCCCAATCGAGATTTTTCCGGGGGTACTCACACTTTCCAGTATTGGGGCAGGCTTTTTTATTCGCCCAGAACAAGCCGATATGGAATTGGTGATGACTTTGCCCGGTTTACGCGAAGCACTGTATAAACCGGATCGGGTGCCACAAATTGATGGGATGGATTTTACGGCACTGCTGTTTGCACAAATTGATGTACTAAAAATGGTCCGAGGAAGGGCTTTGCTGGCCTTTAGTTTTGGCGATGGCTTTGATAAATTTGATTTTACAGTCAATGCCAATGTTACCATTTTTGACCTGCCGGTCTTTCAGGCGGGGATGTACTTGAACATTCATAAAGAACCCAATCTCTTCCGGATCGCTGGAGAAGTGGGGGCTAAGTTGGATTTTGGGTTTTTATTGTATGCTGGTGCGGAGGTGGGTTTTAACCTGATTTCCCAAAATGGAAATACCAAATGGGCCATTTGGGGCAATGTGAAGGCGCGGGTCTTGTTTGTGGGGATGGAAGGCGAGTTTTTTGTAGGAGATCCAGGTTTCTTGTTTAAACTGTCTATTGATGCGGGGCTTTCATTGGCCATTGTATCCACAACGGTTCATTTCGACTTTATGGTGTGGTGGCGAAGCAATGGCAAGAATATGGGAGCTTATGGAGAAATGACGGCAGGTATAGAAGTGCTGGGCTTTGAATTGGCCAGTGTCACGGCAAAAGGGGCCTTTATCAGCCGAAACAACAAAACACTATTTTATGCAGGAGCACGGGTAAAAGTCTTGTTTGGAAAAATATCGGTTTATATCGCCAATTATGATGGTGAGTGGGATGGAGGTCTCGGTTCTAACTCCGCATACGAAGCCATGATTGCAGAAGCCATGCAAGATGCCGAAAATATGAAAAACGAGGCCAATCAAGCCCAGCAAGCCCTGCAAGCCGCCATTACAGCCGCAGCGTTTATGAGCAGGGAGCAATTGGCTGCCTCCGGTGCCAACCTCTTGCTTCTCCGGCCAGACCAAAAACAGAGCCTCTTAGACCAGAACAGTGATACTTGGCGATATTCTGCAAAATACTACCGATGGCCACAACGTCCGTATCGGCCACAAGCCTTTACCGATGTCTATAACCAAGTATTGGCTGGGCAACTTTCAGAAAAGTTCATTTCCGAAGACCATTACGCCTATCTGATGAATGCCTCCCTGACGGCTTTGAAAGACAAAGAAGCGGCCATGCAAGCCCGTTTAGAGGAAATAAAGGCCATTGCCATCGAGTCGGTGAAGGAATCGGAAACCATGGAGGCACAAATACAATCGGTTCAAAACCCCATCTCAAATCTTAATCTAACATGGCAAGGCGAAGAACCACCTTCCTATCAATACGATTCAGCCGCCGATGACCAAAACCGGAGATCGTTGGGCAACTTACAACTTTCCATCGAGGCCATCGAGGCCAAGTACCGAAAGGCCATTATTCAGGTTTGGCAACACATTGGGAAAACAGAGGTCAACCTATTGGGAGAAGCAGCTTGGATGAATGGCCTTGAACGCCCAGTAGATATTCCCGCGATTTCAAACGCCGGAAACGGAGAATTGGAGGAAAACGCACGCCTCTTCTCGGCCTCGCTGAACAATGTCTATAGCTATTACAGCCGTCGGATTGCCCATATCTGGTCTTTACGGAAAACGTATCAGCAGCGGTTGAGTACATTAAATGGCTTGGTTCCAGCCGTCTTAGACGAAATTAATACCACCTCTAATACGGCTTGGAATACACGGGTGGCCTTGGGTGCTGCTGGACAAGAGGTAGGGGTAGATGCTGGAGCGATGGCCTCAATCTTATACCAAAGAATGACGATTGGAACGGACATCTCGTGGAATTCGATGGCGGAAAATGCGACAACGTTGAACAATGCTATCCGACAATATGCGGTTTCTTTTAATGAAGGAGCATTCAAAGAAAACGTAAACCGGATTCAGCGCGAGTTCTGGATAGAGCGCTTTCAATTGGGTTTAGAACGACTGATCGAAACGACTGGGCCAGCCAGAATCCAGAATGAAATCAGCAGCTTCTCTATACAACGTCAGAACTTGCTCACACCATGGGAACAGTTTTCGCGCCGAATGGCCGAAATTCAGCGCCTGAAATCACAGATGGTGGTTACTTTATATGGAATGGTCTCAGACTTTGCCACATGGCGGGGTTCTAGCAATTTAAAAGGTAATGAACCGCTCGAATCCCTGAAAACAGGACTTGCCTTGGCGTTACAGGCCCCTTCCATTTCCCAAATCAATCTTTTAGCACAACGAAATACCAATTTGGGGGTGGTCAACCTGACATGGGCGGCACAACATCCGCTATCGGTTTCTGAATATGCTTTGTCGGTTTCGGGCGGTATATCAACCGTTCGGGCTTCTGCGGTCTCCAGCCAAGAGGCCGTCGTAGATGCGAATCTCCCGCTCCTGCAACAAAGGGCTATGTTTGCACCCGTTATCAATGTAATGGCTTCTTATCTGCCAGAACAAGTCATGCTGAGTGTAGGCAAAAGTACTTCACAGAGCTTTGAAACCGTCCGTTTATTGGAAAACGAAAAAGTACAGGCGCTCAAAGTGACCCTACAAGCACGTGGACCTGCCGGAAATGTGACCAGGCGAACGGTTTCGTTTAATGTGGACGTGAGCGAAGAAGGAATTGTGATGAATCCAAATGTCTTACAACTGGGAGTGGCCATGCCCACTGGAAATGGCAATCTGGTTTCGCAAGATTATACACCACCAACTATTGGATCGGCATGGATTGTCGTAGGACCAGATGTTCCGCAGAAAACAGGGGTACTTGATCCCGAAAAAGGCGTTACGCCCATTTGGGTGAATAAACAAAATCGCGTGGCTTTGTCCGCATCAGCAGCGGATTCCGAGTCGGACATCAAATCATTCTCATACGCCATTGGATCTGCTTATGGCGAAACCAATATACAGACTTGGCAACCACTGGTTGGGGTGATAGACCGGACCCGCAGTACTTCAACGATTTTGGGTGAGGCCAGTGGGTTGAACTTACAAGAAGACCGAGACTATTATTTTAGTGTGGTTGCCGAGAATGGGCAAGGGTTACAAGCAGTTTATTATATCCCAACTCCGGTGCGCTTAGACCTCAGCCCGCCCAAGCTGCCTGCCCTTATCCGATTCGAAAACAACCGTGCTGGTGAGGAAGATGTACCGATGCCAGATCCTGTGGTCTTCCCACAAGTGGCGGAAGCGGAGTTAAATAACTATGTAAAGCGTGGGACGAACCCTTACTTATACACTCAATACCAAGTGGAAATTACTAATCCACGTGACATCATCCGGCGGTATGGATATATTGTCACCAGCAAGCGGGATTCTGCTGGGGTGGTTGCTGATGCCTTTGCACGCCGGAATATGGCACAATTTTGGTACTTAGACCCACCCGTGCGGTATGTGGACCGCATAGAAGGCGAGACAATGACGCTGAATATTCAGAATACCGTTCCCTATGCCGATGCACGCTTATTCGTCTTCTCCGAGGATTTTTTTGGAAGGCGTAGCCCAGTAATGGTTGTTAACTTAGGAGAAACACCCGATCCCACCCGACCGCTTGCGCCGATGATCCAAGCCTATCGGAGCATCAGTCATGGCTTAAGTCAAGCCGTATTTGTCACCACAGAACCTAGCGAAGACAAGGAAACGGGTATTGGAACTTGCGAATATGCGATTGGGACCGATGTTGGTTTGGCCGATGTTCGGGCTTGGGGGAAAATAGCCTGCGATCGCGGAGACTTTGGAAGGTTTGTGATACCAGAAACAGAGAAGTTGGGTTTTGATTCTTACTATGTTTCTTTCCGCGTTGTTAATGGGCACAATAAAACATCGGGTCTATCGGTAGTAGGCCCCATTCTTCTTAAGCAGGACGACTCACCGCCTGTTCTGGGAGAAGGAAAATCGGTCTGGGATGCACGCACCAAAGCGCTTCAGGTATCCTTGGAACTCAAAGACGAAGAGTCTGGGGTGAATGGTCGGCTGTCTTATGTATTTCTTTACCGCAAACTCGATAACTTGGGGCAATTAAGTGCACAGACATATCGGACGATTTCGCAACAAACTTGGGTAGGCCCTATTGCCCCGAACGAGGTGGATACCAAATCCTTCACCGTTCCATTGAACATAAACAAAGATTTTATACCGGGTATAATAGAGGTCACCGTTTCTAACCCACTTGGCCTAACCCGCACCTTCTCTATCCCACTTGAACAATAAGCCTGCATGATGATGAAAAGAGCCATTGTTTATCTGTATTTACTGACAGCGATTCCGGTATTCTCTCAGTTGAGGTTGGTGCCAGATGCAGCAGGAAATAAGGTTTTTGTGTGGTTAGACCGGGCACCTCGCCAAGACGAGCAATACCATGTTTATCGAAAAACCGGAGATGGAGCCTTTTTGAAACTCACCGATTCTCCAGTAGCGTCGGTTACTTCAGGTACGGAATTGGTTGCAAAAATGGGATTGGCTTTCGAGGGTTTTCGCAAACAGTTAGACGAAACCGATCCGCAGGCTGTGTTCTTACGTTTACAGTCAGATCGATTACGTGCAAAGTTATATGGCTATGCATTACCAGAGTTGGGTCGGGCACTGGGGCAATTATTTGTGGACGAAAAAGCGCCAATTGGGGAAACCGTAACCTATAAAGTGGAATGGATAAACGGGCAAGGGGAACCTCGTGGCCAAGCCATAACCGGAACCGTTCGCATCCGTCCCGAAATTCCACCAGCTCCCGAAAACCTGTCTGTCACGCACGAAGGCCCCCGCGTCACACTACAATGGGATTTCCCAAAATCTACCGATGACATAGCCGATCAAGTGGTGCGATTTGAAGTGCAACGGCAGGAGGAAAATGGTAAATTTGTTGTCATACAAGATGCTTGGCTGCTTCGTGATGCAAACCAGACGCGTCACGCTTTTGTTTATTCAGAAACAGGAAGAGCGCAAATGCTTCGGTTTCGGGTGATGGCTGTAAATGTCGCAGGAACCACAAGTGCAGGGAGCAATGTCTTTCCCTTAGTCCTGAAAGATAATTTACCACCAGAGGTCTTAGAGCAAGTGAAAGTAGTGGTCTCGAAAAAAGGGAATGAAGCAACGGTCACATTTCCTCTTAGTACCGATCCACAATTGGCGGGCTACTTTGTTTATCGGAGTACCCATATCGAAAAGGATTTTGTCCGGATGAACGATATAATGCTGGGGCCGCTTCAAACGATTTATACCGATAAAACCCTTAAAGCGGGTAGTACCTATTATTATCGGGTGACGGTGGTGGATGCGGCTGGAAACGAAAGTAAACAGAGCAATGCCGTAATGGCCGAAAGTTTGGATAACATACCGCCTCGGCCTCCTCAAAACCTAAAAGCAACCATTTCATCAGATCGAAAAATCAATCTTTTGTGGCAAACTCCTGCGCAGGCAGAGGATTTTCTTGCCTATGTACTCTTGCGACGACAAGTGAAAACTCCGCCTGAACTTTTCTCTCAACTCACTACGCGCAATTTTATTGGCAATCAATTTGTGGATGAAGACCTTGCCAAAGGCCAGATATCGGAAGGGGTGCAATATGAGTATGTGGTAACGGCGATGGATAAAAGGCAAAATTTTAGTGATTCTGCGCGTGTAGTATTAGACATTAAGGACCTTACCCCTCCTGACTCGCCTTTGCAAATAACCGCAGAAAATATAGATGGGCGCTATATCTCCGTTTCTTATGGGGCCTCGCTTTCGCCGGATGTAGTCCACTACGAATTGTTTCGCCAGATTGGGAGTGGTCCGTTGAAATCCCTTCAGCGTGTTCGGAGTCAGGCTTTACCGTTCCGCGACGAAGCCGTTACCATCGGAGAAACCTATACCTATTATGTCACCGCTGCCGACGCCAACGGCAATGTGAGTAAACCAATGGTCTCGCAAGCCATCACTTTAAAAGACAATGTACCACCACCCATTGTTCAAAATGTGCAATCTCGCGTGGAGGCGAATGGGGTTCGCATCCGTTGGGAAAAATTACCCACTATAGATATAGCCCGTTATCGGATTTACCGAACGGCAGGATTACCTACTGGGGTTTATCAATTGGTCGCTGAAACCGACGCCGTAACGTCAGAATGGATAGATCCCAAGCCGCCCGAAAAAGGCTATTACCACATTCGGGCATTGGACACCGCTGGGAACGAAAGCCGGGCCTCCCTATTTGTTTCCGGAAAATGAAATATTTGTCTTTTGCTGTTTGCAAATGCCGCGTCTGGTGAAGGGAGATCGCCCTTCAGGATCCAGCATGGGCATAGGTCGCCTTAAATGATCTGCAAGGTCAGTTTTGGCATTGCTCTTGTCTTGGTTTTATGGGATTATTGTTTCATGTCTAATGTCAAACGCCTACCAATCATTGTACGTGGATCGTTCTTGGCGCCTTATAATACAATGGCTATGGAGGCTTCCCATTTTGGAGAAGACTCTTGATTTTGTCGTTTTATGACCGCTTGTCTTAGATTTTCCACCGCTTATACAATTCTATGTGTTGAAATCCTTAAAAAATACCAATTCACTTCAATTTTTTTTCAAAAAATACCATCTTTTTATTTAAATATTGCTATTGAGTAATGTAATTCAAAAAAAAGTGCCTTATCTAGCCCTGATTAAAGAGTGATGACTTGCATAAGGCTTTGATTTGCCATAGTTTTTCGTCAGTGAAAGCGTTTGCATTTGGCCAAAGCCCCAAAAATATTGCACCACGCCAAAAAGAACGAAGTTAATAAATTGCCAAATGGTAATATAAGGAGTAATAACATGGCAGATGAAATGGTATTCAGCCCCGCCCCGGCCTATAGCGAAGCCGCACATGTCTCTTCAATGGCGGCGTATGAGGACTTATACGAGAAATCCGTATCAGATCCCGAGGCATTTTGGGCTAATGTGGCGCAACGTATTGATTGGATTTCTCCATGGACCAAAGTGAAAAACACATCTTATGAAGGTGATGTCCAGATCCGTTGGTATGAAAATGCAAAATTAAATGTGTCGTACAACTGCTTAGACCGGCATTTAGCCGAAAGGGGAGACCAGGTGGCCTTTATTTATGAGCCGGATAGCCCCAATGAACCCGCACAAAGCATCACATACCGAGAAGCACACGAGCAGGTCTCTAAGTTGAGCAATGTGCTGAAATCACTTGGCGTAAAAAAAGGAGATCGTGTTACCATCTATATGCCGATGATTCCGGAAGCAGCCTATGCCATGTTGGCGTGTGCACGGATTGGCGCGGTTCACTCGGTCGTATTTGGTGGGTTCGCACCGGATTCCATCGCTGGCCGAATTCAGGACTGTGATAGCTCTGTGGTGCTTACGGCCAATGTGGGCTTACGGGGCACGAAGGTGGTTCCACTTAAGAAAAATGTGGATATTGCACTCGAAAAATGTCCTTCTGTTCAAAAAGTACTCGTCTTTCATCGTACCGAAGCAGATGTTCACATGGAGGAAGGACGCGACTTGTGGTGGCATGACGAAATGGCCAAAGCCGACTCTGTATGCGAACCCGAAGTAATGGATGCCGAAGACCCACTTTTCATCCTTTATACATCGGGATCTACCGGAAAACCTAAAGGGGTATTGCATACTTCCGGTGGCTATCTAACATATGCTTCCTATACCCATGAAATGGTTTTTGATTATAAAGATGGCGATATTTATTGGTGTACGGCAGATGTAGGATGGATTACTGGGCACTCGTACATTGTTTATGGTCCGCTTGCCAATGGCGCTACTTCACTGATTTTTGAAGGCATTCCGAATTATCCAGACGCTTCTCGGTTTTGGGAAGTGGTTGATAAACATCAGGTTACCATTTTTTATACAGCACCCACAGCCATTCGTGCCCTCATGCGTTTGGGTGATGAACCCGTTAAAAAAACGAGCCGTTCTAGCCTCCGCTTGCTGGGTTCTGTAGGCGAGCCAATCAACCCGGAAGCGTGGTTGTGGTATTACCGCACCGTGGGCGATGAACGCTGCCCGATTGTGGATACATGGTGGCAAACCGAAACCGGAGGTATCCTGATTTCTCCGCTTTCCGGCGCAACACCCCTTAAGCCTGGTTCTGCTACACGACCGCTTCCGGGCGTACGTCCGGCCTTAGTGGACGAAAAAGGGACCATTTTGGAAGGGGCAACCTCTGGAAACTTGGTGTTATTGGATAGTTGGCCCGGCCAAATGCGTACCGTTTATAAAGACCACGAGCGTTTCATCCAAACCTATTTCTCGATGTATCCCGGCATGTATTTCACTGGAGACGGCTGTCGTCGAGACGAGGATGGATATTACTGGATTACTGGACGGGTGGATGATGTCCTAAACGTTTCAGGACATCGCATTGGAACGGCAGAATTGGAAAGCGCATTGGTCGCCCATCCATTGGTTGCAGAAGCAGCCGTTGTGGGTTATCCACACGACATTAAGGGACAAGGGATTTATGCCTATGTAACCCTCAATGCAGATGCCGATCCTTCGGATGCGCTTAAAAAAGAATTAATTGGCTGGGTTCGTAAAGAAATTGGGCCGATTGCAACCATTGACCTTTTACAATGGGCACCCGGTCTTCCCAAAACCCGCTCCGGAAAAATTATGCGACGGATTCTTAGGAAAGTAGCCGAGAACGAATTCTCTAATCTTGGAGATACTTCTACACTGGCAGACCCCAATGTGGTGGAAGATCTCATTGAGAATCGAGCCAATAAATAGAACGAGTACCGTTAAAAAAAGTGGTGATATGATACGAAGCCCGTTTGTTGTGGTAAATGGCGGGCTTCTTTAACCACAGAAGACAATACAAAAACGACTTGCATGGAAAAAGTGTGGCAACGAAACCATGCAAGCCGTCCTTTCAACAATAACGATACACCAAAAGATCGCTCTTAATGTGGCAGGAGCGCTACCCTTTTGTTGTATCCTCAAAACAAAAGAGGATCCGTCATGTTCCCAAAGCTATTTGCCCAGAAGAGGCTTCTTTCTTTTTTCATGTTGATGTGGCTATCAATGCCCATCTTGTTTGCCCAGCAGCCGGGCGTAACTTTTGGTGGTTTTGTTAAGTTTGATGGCATATTGGATAGTCGTCAGGTGGCTTCAGCACGGGAAGGCCATTTGTTGCTATATCCTACTGCAAAGAGCATGAGCAACAATGAAGACCAAAATGCCAATGCAAATTTATTGTTTGCCATGTTCCAAACCCGTCTGTTCGGAAAAATCGCCGCGCCCGATGCAATGGGAGCAAAAGTATCCGGTTATTTTGAAGGCGATTTTTTTGGTGCCTCCGAGGCCACGATTAGCCATTACGTTTTGCGCCATGCTTGGGCCAAGATGGAATGGAAGAAAAAAGAAGTACTGATCGGCCAGACATGGTCACCACTGTTCGGTAGTGTTTTTCCGGGAACGGTGAACTTTAATACGGGTGCGCCGATGCAACCCTTCTCCCGCAATCCGCAGATTCAGTTAGCCCTGAAACCAAGCGCCAATTTTAAATTAGTTGGAACGTTGATGCAGCAGCGGGATGTTTTTGAGACGGTTGGCTTGGGGCGTAAAGCACAGCAAAGAGCGGTATTACCAGCGGCTGTATTGGGATTTCAGGCCAAATCTGGCGACCTGACCCTTGGGGCAGACATCATGCATAAAACCCTTCGTCCGGCAAATCTGGCAGATAATATCTCGACAGGCGCGGCAGATGTTTATCTGAAATTAGATAACAAAAAAGTGACCTTTATGGCCAAAGGTGCATATGGGGGCGATATGAGCGATCATCTTTCCGTAGGTGGTTGGGTAAAGGAAACCGTTAATAATGTCTCTACTTATGCAGCCCTGAATACCACAACTGCTTGGGTGGATATACAAACCAAAAAGCCTACGTCCGTAGGTCTCTTTGCAGGTTACTTGGTTAATAGTGGTGCGTCCGAGGACTTGATCTCAAACTCAACCAAAGACTTTACCAATAATGCACGTGGAAGCAGTATCCTCAATGTTTGGCGGGTATCTCCACGCATCGTACACAATGCAGGTAAACTCCGGTTGGCCCTCGAAGCAGATTTTACGGGTGCGGAATATGGCTCGGGCCGAGATGCCAAAGGCGCACCAACCATTGTGAGCAACAATGCAAATGATGGAGCTGTTATGAACATGCGTCTTTTGGCTGCTGCCTACGTGTTCTTCTGATCTGTCTTTTTTCCTAAGTATGATTCCCTAAAACGAACATTTTGTTCATCCTAAATCCATAAATTCATGTCCTCTTCTCCACATAGCCGTCAAGGCATAAGCACTGTCATTGGGGCCTCTTCGGTAGGAACCCTGATCGAATGGTACGACTTTTATATCTTTGGCTCGTTGGCAGCCATTATCTCGACACAGTTTTTCCCTAAAGGAAATCCTACTGCTGCTCTACTTTCTGCGCTTGCCGTCTTTGCAGCCGGATTTGTGGTACGCCCGTTTGGTGCGCTAGTCTTTGGACGTCTTGGTGATATTGTTGGTCGGAAATACACCTTCCTCGTAACCCTAGTTCTGATGGGGGGATCAACCTTTTTGATTGGCTTGGTTCCCGGATATGAATCCATTGGAATGGCTGCGCCCATTATTGTCTTGGTGCTTCGCCTGATTCAAGGCTTGGCATTGGGAGGTGAATATGGCGGTGCGGCAACCTATGTGGCCGAACACGCGCCAGTTGGAAAAAGAGGGTTATATACCTCGTGGATTCAAACCACGGCAACATTAGGACTCTTCCTATCGTTGGGCGTGATTCTTACGTGCCGGAATGCACTGGGAGTAGAAGCGTTTGAAGACTGGGGATGGCGGATTCCTTTCTGGATTTCGATCTTATTGGTTGGGGTTTCGATCTATATTCGTCTCAAAATGGCTGAATCTCCAGCATTTACCAAGATTAAGGCCGAGGGCAAAATTTCCACAAACCCATTGAAAGAGTCTTTCACCAAGAAAGAAAACATGAAAATGGTTTTGCTTGCGCTTTTGGGTGCAGTGATGGGGCAAGGGGTTGTCTGGTACACGGGTCAGTTTTATGCGCTCTCGTTCATGCAAAACACCATGGCACTTGATACGGCACAGGCTTCATGGATTTTGATTTACGCCCTCGCCTTTGGAACAGGATTCTTTGTTCTTTTTGGTTGGCTTTCGGATAAAATTGGCCGGAAATGGATTATGATGGCTGGTATGCTACTTGCCATTATCTCCTATCGTCCTATCTATACCATGATGTACGACACGGCCGATCTTACCAAGAAAACCGTTGTTGAAGGTAGTGAAAAAACGGATGTCACCAATTCGACCGCCGAAAACGGCAATAAAGTTGAGAAAAAAGTGGTGACCCGTTCCTATACCGATGGAACCAAATTTAAAGAAACCACAACGACGACCACGCCAGCAGGGAGTACAACCGCCGAGAAACCCGTTGTGAAAAAAGCGATTACGCTGCCCTCTGGACAGCAGTGGACGCTCATCTTCCTGATCCTTATCCAGGTTATTTATGTGACAATGGTGTATGGGCCAATCGCCGCATTCTTGGTCGAATTGTTCCCCACGCGTATCCGTTACACCTCTATGTCGCTGCCTTACCATATTGGAAACGGTATCTTTGGTGGGCTGATGCCATTCATTGGAACAGCCTTGGTCACACAGGCAAAAACAGCAGGAACCCCCATGCCGTACCTCGCCGGATTGTGGTACCCCATCATTATTGCAGGGGTGTGCCTGGTAATTGGTGCCCTCTATTTATCCAACAAAGCCGTTGATGAAGAGTGATCTGCCATCAATCTCTGTTTACGTTAAACCTAATTAAATTGGAGAAAAATCATGGATATGATTAAAAAAATCCTCGGTGTCGTCTGGATCGCTCTGGGTCTGTATGCCGGATACGACCGTGTCGTGGACAGTTTTAAGCGCATTGGCGGCGAAACAATGGACGATGTGATCTTTGGGTGGATCATTCTGCTCGTGCTCACGCCCATCATCGTGGGAAGTTTGGTCTTGTTTGGGTATTACTCGCTGACAGGGGAATACAACGAAGAAAGTTAAGTTCAAAAACTTAGTCTTGCGGTGGTTTGCGCTGCCGCAAGGCACAAATTCAATGCAGGGGACGGTGGTGGTGGGTATGGCGTCTTGATGACAATATCTCTCCACCACTGTATTTTCAAAACCTGAATTGCACTATCAGAAATTCAATGCAGGGGAAAAGGCGGTTGTAAAAACAAATCCAACGGTTTTATAACCGCCCATTTTTTTGCAAAACAGATATATTCAATGTAGGGGGGAGGCAGCTATACTATAAGGTGATCGCGCCCCGGTAATGCTGCCTCTTTTTGTGTTAAACCGTTGATATTATGAGTTATCAATCAATATATGATCGCTCCATCCAAGACCCCGATGGGTTTTGGGGCGAAGCCGCAGAAAGCATTCATTGGTATAAGAAGTGGGATCGTGTGTTGAATCGTATGAACCCACCCTTTTATAGGTGGTTCGACGGAGCAGAAACCAATACCTGTTACAATGCCTTAGACCGACATGTAGAAAATGGACGTGCCGATCAGGATGCGTTGATTTATGATAGCCCTGTTACAAACTCAAAAAAAACTTATACCTATCGTGAATTAAGAGATCGGGTGGCAAAATTAGCTGGCGCACTTGGTGTATTGGGGGTGGAAAAAGGAGACCGGGTCTTGATTTATATGCCGATGGTTCCTGAAGCCGTCATGGCTATGTTAGCGTGTGCGCGGATTGGGGCCATTCATTCGGTGGTGTTTGGTGGGTTTGCAGCAAATGAGTTGGCTACTCGGATTGATGACGCCAAGCCAAAGGTTATTGTCTCTGCCAGTTGTGGCATAGAAGTACAACGTATTATTGCCTATAAACCGTTATTGGATGAAGCTATTTCCCTTTCTACCCACAAGCCAAATGCTTGCTTAATCCTGCAACGCCCCCAATTGCAGGCCGAAATGCAAGAAGGTCGCGATGTGGATTTTGAGACGGCTTGTGAAAGTGCCCAGCCCGCAGAATGTGTATCGGTGGCAGCGACCGATCCGCTGTACATCCTTTACACTAGTGGTACTACCGGAATTCCAAAAGGGATTGTCCGCGATAATGGCGGCCATATGGTCGCTTTACAGTGGAGTATGAAGTACATTTATAATGTGCAGCCCGGTGAAGTGTTCTGGGCCGCTTCGGATGTGGGCTGGGTGGTAGGGCACTCTTACATCGTTTATGGGCCGTTGTTAAATGGAAGTACAACCGTAGTATTTGAAGGAAAACCCGTAGGTACACCCGATCCCGGTGCGTTTTGGCGGGTGATCGCTGATCATAACGTATCGGTCTTGTTTACGGCCCCTACCGCCATTCGCGCCATCAAGCGGGAAGATCCCAATGCCACCCATTTGGCAAAATACGATTTGAGCCACTTCCGTACCCTCTTTTTGGCAGGTGAACGGTGCGATCCTGATACCCTGATCTGGTCTATGGACCAACTCAAGGTTCCGGTAATTGACCATTGGTGGCAAACCGAAACGGGTTGGCCTATTTCCGCGAATTGTCTCGGTATCGAGCAATTTGAAATCCGTCCAGGATCGGCGACGAAGCCTGTTCCGGGGTATGATGTGCAAGTACTGGATATTTCGGGCAATCAAAAAGATGTAAATGACATTGGAAATGTGGTGGTAAAACTTCCTATGCCACCCGGATGTCTGCCGACCCTATGGAACAATGATGCCCGCTTTGTGAATTCATATATGACAATGTATGATGGTTATTATCTCACAGGTGATGCGGGATATATAGATGAGCAGGGATATCTATGGATTATGAGCCGAATAGATGACATAATCAATGTCGCAGGGCACCGGCTTTCTACGGGTGCAATGGAAGAAGTATTGGCTTCACATCCCGATGTGGCCGAATGTGCTGTATTTGGGGTGAAAGACGACCTGAAAGGCGAAGTTCCGATGGGAATGGTGGTCTTAAAAGCGGGGGTGATGCGTCCGGCTGAAGTGATCGTTCCTGAATTGGTGAAATTAGTTCGCGAAAAAATTGGGCCAGTTGCGGCCTTTAAACTGGCGACCGTTGTGAAGCGCTTGCCGAAAACCCGATCCGGTAAAATCCTGCGGGGAACCATTAAAAAAATTGCAGATGGCGAGGAATATAAAGTTCCTGCAACGATTGATGATCCTACCATTCTGGAGGAAATCACCGAAAACCTAACACAAATGGGATTTGCACATCCCCATGAGTAAGTAACCGATCAACTAGCCATACCCGGTTAAGCAACGGATATCCAGAGACAGGGCCGACGGGGTGACGGCTCATCTGGGTACACGTTGCTTTATTTTTTAAGTACTTAGTTAAAACTATGCCCTTCAGGGAAAGAATTTATTTGCTACACATCTCTACAGAACGCGAGGTTGAGGATATTACAAAAAGAGAAAGGTTTTATCTTGTGAACAAATCGCAATTGACACAATCATAAAACCTTCCTCCCAACGTACTTACAAGATTAGGACTTTCGCTTGTCAGCAAATTGCTTTGATGGATGGATTTTTAAGTTGTGCACATAAGTATTGAGAAAAGAGTTCTTTACGAACTTGATAAATGGTTTTTCGCATCTGTTTAGTCATAACATGGAGCGAAATCCATGCGTGATAGCAGCATGACAAATGGTTTCTTTGAGAGCAGGCTTTTCGTCATTGGCATTTTTTCGATCCGGTCAATTGTTTGAATCCTCTGTGGAAGTCCTCCACCTGCCACCTGTTTTCGTTCTTGTTCTCAACGACGAACCGGTTTACAGAGGGGGCTGGACTGTTGGTTATCACCCAGTCAATGTCGCCGTTTGTGGCAACCAGCTTGAATAACTTCACCTTAAAAGGGGGGGGGCTTCAATTTGACCCAAATGCCTGGCATAAGCGCCTTTTCATCAAAATCCATATTAGACACCGCCTTATAGCCTGCTTCCCGACTGATACTGACCTGACGGTTGCTTTTCAGTGTGGTGAAAAACGTCCAACCGGCAGCGTTAATCAGCTTCAGATTGCTGACAGAAGCATACCAGGAGTCAAAAAGAATGGTTCGGGCCTTGATGTTTTGGTGAGTGTTCAGGCGTTTGAACATCTCCTGAAAGTGATCATTCTTGCTCTTGCCGTCCGTTTCGGGGTGATATATCCGATAGTCTATCGGCCAAAAATCACCCTCGTTTCCCGTTGAATGAACCAGGTTCACAGGGCCTATGCCCTTTATGAGGCCATGTTCGTTCCCCGAATACTGCCGCGTGACTAATTCTATGAAGTTTCGAGTACCGCTTGTCCTGTACACTGTCATCTAATATGATCACAGAGTTCTCATCATCTTGGATGTGACTGCTTACTACATTCCATAGTTCGGTCGGGGTAAACTTCGACTGACGCAAAAAATCACTGACAACATCATGACTTACTTGATCTTTATGCTCCGCCATATTCGTACATGTATAATTGTACGGCGTACTTAATAAGTACTCTATGTAGTCTTTCTTCGTTATTATCACGCTAAACTATGCAATTTTTTTCGCAAGCGAAAGTCCTAAAGATAAAGAAAGTTTTCTGGTAAATCTATATATTAAAGTAGATGATTTAGTACAAAGTTACTAAACATGATTACAACAACATTGTTTGCCTATTACGCTAAATCCGGCTTCCAACAAATCAATCAAAGCCTTAAAGGGGTCTGAAATGGTGCGCCGTACATTACGGCTTCATAAAAAACCCTCCCATTGCGTCAAAAATGCTGTTTTTCTACTCCCGTTGGCCTCAACCTCACGTTACTTTAGATACCCCAGTAATCTTTTTTAATTTAGTTATTTGTTTTTATTAGATTTAGGATGTTTTCAAAAACGATAGGGGGTGGTAATGTTCATACAAGTTTTATTCATACAAAAGCTATGTCCTTGTTCATCAAAAGGTGCCAAACTATTGAGTATGGTTAAAGTAGAAAGATTCCTAAAGGGAGAAAAGTTGTAATTCTTCGGCAACCCCAAAACCTGCGCGAATGACTTCTTTTCGTGCTTGAGCATCACGTAGCAAGGGGTTGGTGTGATTAAAATGGATAAAAACCACTTTTTTACGTTCCCGAGTCGAGGCGTTTTTTAGCAAGGTCATCGTTTGAGCGACAAAGGGGTGTGGTACCTCGCTCATATCTCGGTTGGGCAGTTCTCCATTCCGGAAAAAGGTTCCATCTAAAAGTGCTGTTTGAACCTCCTTCAGTTCTGTAGATAAGGAGCGCTCCCATTTTTCCCATTTGTCTATATCTGGAATAAACAACAGTTTACGGTCTCCATGCTCAATGCTGAAACCAACGGTCTCGCTATACTCATCTCGGTGCGGCACGAGGATGGGGCGTACCTGTAAACCAAGGCGAAGAACGGTGGCCGTATCTTGTTTGAGGGGATTTAGTCGGATGTTTTGCAGGGCAATCAATTGTTGCCAAGGGCCATTTGCGGCAAGAAAAACCTTCATTTTAGGCATTGCAAAAACAGGAATCTCCTTTGCGCCCATTACTTCACGGCCCAGATGCATGAGTCCGGTGTAGTGCCCAATGTGGGCATGGGTCAAAAAAATACCATCAGGTAACCACGGTTCACTTTTTTGTAGTTGGGTTCGTAGTCGCTGTAGTTGTGCTGGAAAATCGGGTGTTGCATCAAATAAATAGGCTTTTCCAAAAGCAGGATCCACCAATGCTAGGGATGTCACCAATTTCCGTGTGGCCTTTCCTTGCCAGAAGGGTTTGCAACATTGCTTTTCACAACCCGCTTGTGGATAACCCGCATCTTGGGCAATGCCTAAGACCATGACGTAGGGCCGAGGGGCAGGCAGGAAAGCCACTCCTAACGAGAAAAGAAGCCCAGCCACAAGGCAAACCGAGAGGCTTGTCGTTCGTATTTTGGTGCGGAGCGCGTAAGGAATCACTTTAATCGTTCGCCAAGTTCAATTTTTTCAAGGGTTTTAATAATTCTATTTTGCCGTGTAGATGCACGTTTTGCACCTTCGATCCAATCAATATATTCCTTTTTGTGGCTGTAGGCCAAGGTATTGAACCGTGTCAGTGCTTCAGGCTTTAGTTTAAGGGCAAGGTCCAGATCAGCCGGAATTGTTACCTCGCGAAGACCCGAATCTGGTTCTAACTCCACTTGCACAAAGTCACCTTTTTCTTTGCCAATTTTTTCGCGTAAAGCCTGTTTAATGACAAGAAAATGGGTTCCATCGCCGCGTGGCATGAGGGTCCCTGCAAACTCCACCTCATCTATGATACCCCTAACTTTAAATTGAGACCGAACACCATACGTTTCTTCCACACTAAAGGGCATCACGATAAAGGTCCATGTTCCAGGATCTTCCGGTCGGATCAATTCTGCCGTGAATGTGTGCATGGCCTATGGGTTTGGTGTTTGGGGTTTCACAAGATAACAATAGAAAGCGGCTGCCGGAAGGTTTTCAGGAATTTTGTTCTGTTAGAATCCTGTGTAACCCGTTGAGTTCGTGGTTTAAGTTGCCAGGGTAAGCTGTAAATAGGATTGTGCAAAACGTTCGCCCAGCGTGCGTAGAGAAGGCGAATCAAAATGCACGCCATCGCCCATATGCTTGAGGCCAACAGAAGGGACAAAGGCATAATCCGTTAGGGCGGCATGTTGGTATTGTTGGTTAATGAGGTCAAATCGTCGGCAGGGGGGGAAGTGGGCCAAAAAATCCCCTAAGCCACCGGATAAAAAAGGGAGATGCGCATCGCCCAGATCGCCCCGCAGGTGATGAACCATTTTTTCGAAGAGTAGGGAATGATTTTGGGTGGTCTTTTTGGTGGCGGCATCGGCCTCTCCTTGTAACCACAGCACCCCCCGGAGCGTGCCAAATGGCAAGGCTTGTTGGGTTTTCCGAAGGGCACGTTGGTACAGGTCTGCTCCCGGCGCCCAGCGTCTAATGGCCGTTCCGGAAACCGCACAAGGAATCAGTCCAATACGGTCTGTAACCCAATGATCTGCGAGTACTTTTGCAAAACTCATCCCCAGACCAATGCCATTTCGGTTATGGTCTTGATGGAGCGGCTCGGTGGCCTCTATAAAAGTCCCATTTCGAAAAACCTCAATCCGTGGATCGCGAATGGGCTTTACTTGTTGCAGTGGGCCAAATCCGGCCATGTTAGATTGTCCGATGAGGAGAAAAAGATGTCTTTTCATGAAGGATAATGAATAATGGGAGGTCGAAAATACATCAATTCGGTTTGATAGCGGCATGAATAATGTGGTGCGGCCTTGGTATGGATGATAAGGACATAGCGCTTAGAGGCGATAGGCCACATACCCTGCTATGGTGAGAGCGCTAACCGCTTGGTCGGCTTCCCGTGCATTGTCGAAAGCAAGCCGGAATGCGCCCCCCGTCCCTTCACGTATCTTCAATAATTCCATGTCTTTGATGTTTAGTCCGGCATCATAGATGGTTTTGGTTAGGTGATACAAAAAACCAGGCACATCTTGTGCAAAAACATATACATCGGAAAGAGGATGGAGGAAGCCTTTGGTGTTTTTAGGGATGGTATTTCGCACTTCCCTTGCTTGCTCAAAGGCTTGCTGTATCGAACCTAGCTCTTTATTTTGCAACACATCGGTGAGCGTGGCGAGGCGTAATTGCATCTCCAATAAAACGGATTGGATTTCGGTGGCGTTGGTATGTAAGATTTCGCGCCACATGGGGAATGCCGAAGAGGCGATCCGGGTCATATCACGGAAACCCCCAGCCGCCAATTTCAAAAAGGCGTCATCTTGTAAATTCTTATCGGCTGCCAGATTCATTAATGTAACGGCAAGTAGTTGCGGTACGTGGCTTACGGTGGCAGCAATATGGTCGTGCCGCGATGCATCCAGTACCAAAATCCGGGCACCTGTTGCCGAAATCAAGGAAATAAGGGTAGAAAAAGTGGTCTCAAAAGCCGCTGTGGAGGTTTTGTCGGGGGGACAAAGGACATAGGTTGCATTTTCAAACAAAAACGCATCGGCGTGTTTCGGTCCCGAATGTTCTGCACCCGCCATGGGGTGTCCTCCAATAAATGGATTCTCTGGCTTAAGCACCTCTTGGGCGTGTTGCATCACAGGCGATTTTACCGACCCTGCATCTGTGACCAGGGTGCCAGGGGATAAAAAGGGTGCAATATCAGAAAGGATTTCCAGAATGCTACGGATGGGAACTGCCACGTACACCAATTCTGCATCTTTGACAGCTTCTTTTAAGGTAGATGCGGGAATGTCAATAAGACCCAAAGAAAAGGCTTCTTGAACTACCGCTGGGGTGTCATAACCCGTAATGTGGAGTGGGTATGGATACCGTTCGCGCAATGCTTTTGCAAACGAAGCGCCTATCAAACCAGTACCGATAATGCTTATTCGGGAAAAAAAAGACCGTGACATTTATGAGGTTAAATATTCGATATATTCATGATTAAAAAACCATATAGTGAGGTAAGGAAAAAATCAGTTCCATTTTTTTATGCGCCTTAAAAACCCTTCCTTATGGGCAAAGGCCAGATCCACCTGCCCCAATGCGCCATCTATGGGACGTCGTAAGAACTCGGTAATGTCATACAGTTCGTACCCTCTTTCGTGCATAAAGGCAATGACATCATGGGTTATAGGCTGGTTTTCTCCTAAAAAACGGAAGAGCGAAGTTTCCAGGATGAACAGTTCCGTTTTACCAAAAATAGTATGAGCGCCTTTAAGGGCTTCCAATTCAAAGCCTTGAATGTCCATCTTTACCATATCTGGTGCAAAGTGTGGGCGTTCCGAGAGCAGCCCGTCTATGGTAACGATGGGGGAGGCCCGTTGTTCGCGGTATTCGGGCTGAACGTCTCCGGGTTTTGGGACGAAAGAAGAACCATTCAAGTCTTTCCAAATGGTTTGGATCATTTCTCCTTTCGAGGCCCCGGCTCCGGCCTGAATCCATTCCACCCGATCCAAACGAGAGGTCACTTTTTGTAAAAGCCTGCGCATCTCTTCTTGGGGTTCTACCATAATCACCGCCGCTTCCGGAAAAATGCGTTTGGCCATTTCGGTCCATTCACCTCGGTTCGCTCCTATATCCAAAATGCCTTTGGGAGCAAATCCTCGGTGGGCAATGTCTTCCAAGAAAAGGTGGATATGACCAATCGGCCGGCGATCAGTACCGACTTCATCTATCTGTCCAGCTTGTACTTTTCTGATTTCGATACCTATATAATGAAGTGCTTTTTTTACTAAGTGTTTCATATATAAAAAATTTAGCAATAAAATAAGGTGGATAAGGAGGCAACTGCTTAGGAGCGCCTGTATGTGTTGGAAAGATACAACGGTGAATCGGATAGTGGTTTGGTTGATTGGCGCAATAGGGATTTTAATCACCGATTTACCTGAAAACTGAAAATCCGAACATCATAAAAAAGGCTTTGGTTGGTAGATTGCCTTCCAAAGCCTCGCGTTGTATTGGGATTTAGGACCTTACCCAAAAAACCAACGTACAATGATAATGGCCGCAATCATCCCGGCAAGATCGGCGATCAGTCCCGCAGGGATGGCATGGCGCGTTTTTTTGATGCTAACCGCCCCAAAGTAAACCGCTATTACATAAAAGGTGGTTTCGGTTGCCCCAAACATCGTTGCAGCCATCTTAACAAAAATAGAATCTGAACCATATTCCTTGATCATATCGGCAAGAACGGCCGTAGATCCAGAGCCAGAAAGGGGTCGAATGATGGCCATCGGCAATACTTCTACCGGATATCCTATTGCCCCCAGGATAGGCCGTAGGCCCTCGGTAAGGGCTTCCATGGCACCAGAGGCCCGGAACATTCCAATGGCAAACAAAATGGCCACCAAGTAAGGAATGATGGTTACGGCGATATTAAAGCCTTCTTTGGCGCCCGTTACAAACTCTTCATAAACCGGAACTTTTTTAAACAGTCCATAAAGTGGGATGCCCACAATTAAGGTGGGAAGAACAAATAAGGCGATTAAGTCTAACGCGTCGCGCATGGTAAAACTGGTTAATTGGGTTGGCGTGAAACGGATGGCTTAGGCGGTCATTGGTTCAGAACGAACCCCCGGATCGGTTTTACGGTGTTTGGGCATTTTACTAAGTGTTTTTGCCGCCAATATGCCAAACAGTGTTGAAAAGAACGTGGCAAATAAAATGGTAAAGAACAATTCGTTTACCGCCAGGCCCATCAAGGCCACCAATGTAGCAGGTGGAACCACCTGTACGCTCGAAGTATTGAGGGCTAAGAACATCACCATATCGTTGGTTGCTGTGTCCTCCGAAGGATTAAGTTTTTGAAGTTCGTGCATGGCTTTAATCCCCATCGGTGTAGCAGCATTTCCAAGTCCTAGCATATTGGCGGCCATGTTCAGGATGATCATCCCCATTGCTGGATGGTCTTTGGGAACACCAGGGAAAAGAGGTCTGAAGATTGGCCCTACCAATTTAACCAAGCCCTCGATAAGTCCTACCTTTCCAGCAATTTGCATTAAGCCCAACCAAAGGGCCATGACCCCAATAAGGCTGAGGGCCAAGGTGACAGCGGTATCTGCAAATTCCAGTGCAGCGGCTGTTATGGCCTGAAGTTTTATAAAGCGAACCGGTTGAAATCGAACTGAACTATATGCCACAGAGTCACCTTTTATGTTAAGTGTGCCAACAAACGCCAAGAGGTCTTTTCCTTTTTTATTGGTTGTCTTTTGGATGGTAGCGAGCGGTTCTGGCAACGTGGCACCTTCTGCAAAACTCAGCTCTTGGCCATTGGGTGTTATCCGCAGCCTCCCTTCGTAGCGCAGGGCTTCTTTTTGCGTTACGCCATAAAAACGGCTATACGTGGAAGCCTGAACCGATATTTGTACAGGCTGCTGGGTCTCTTGCTTCTGGAAACCATTCGGGAAAGAAAGGGTGACAGGCAGAGATTGCCCATTCCGGTATCGGTCTTGCTGGAGGTCAGAGAAATCTTTTCCCAACGCAAAAAGCAGGCTCAGAATAATGAGGCCCGCCCAGATGTAGTTCATCATAGACTTAAACGGATTAATCCGAGGTTATTTGATCGGATTAAGTTACGCTATCTTGTTCAAAAGCGGAACCCTTGTATCGAAAAAAACTGAAAGATCCGTGAAGCCATCGCTTGGAAGCGGTTCCGCATGGTGCCTAAGACGCTTAAAGGTCGGTTTTTTTAAGCAGTAGGTTTCGGGGAATGGGGTATCTGGTGTATATTATCCTGATTTAGACCATTTACAATTAAAACCCGGATTCATGGCAAAGAAAAATCAAGAAACTGGCCACACGGTAGCAGGCCAAACCAATGGTGCTGCTCCGGCGTCCGCATACGACAGCATTGACCATTTGATAGACCTTGCTCCGATAGAGGACAATGACCATCGTGAATTAGGACTGAGCGATGAGGCCGTGCGGGATATGTACCGTAACATGATGCTACAGCGGCGATTCGAGGAGCGTGCAGCCCAGGCATATGGCCGCCAGCGTATTGGAGGATTCCTCCACCTCTATAATGGCCAAGAAGCCATCTCGGCAGCCGTCCGGCATGTATTGCGCATAGGTGAAGACCAAGTTATTACGGCTTATCGAGATCATGGCCTCGGATTGGCGTTGGGGATGACGCCCGATGGCTGCATGGCCGAGCTTTTTGGACGTATTGATGGTTATTCTCGTGGAAAAGGAGGATCTATGCACTTTTTTGACAAGAAAAATGGCATGTGTGGTGGTCACGGTATCGTAGGGGGACAAATTCCATTAGGCGCTGGTATTGCTTTTGGCCTCAAGTACAAGGGAACCGACAATGTGTGTCTCGCCTTTATGGGCGATGGGGCTGCACAACAAGGTGCGGTGCATGAGGCCGCTAATTTGGCGGGATTATATGACCTGCCCGTGGTGTTTATCGTGGAAAACAATATCTATGGCATGGGAACCGCCGTAGATCGCTCTTCTGCTACGCTCGAACTCTACAAACGTGGTGAAGCGTATGGCATGCACTGTGGTCTGATCAATGGAATGGATGTGTTGCAAGTGTATAAGCAACTCAAACAACATGTAGAATGGGCAAGGAAAGGAGAACCCAGCTTTGTGGAAATTCGAACCTACCGCTATCGGGGGCACTCCATGTCGGATCCGCAGAAATACCGAACCAAAGAGGAGATGGAAAATCGTCAGAACCAAGACCCGATCATCCGCCTGAAATTATACCTCGAAAACAAGGGCTTGGCCACACCAGAAGAAATTGATAGGTGGGACGAGGAAATCAACCAAATTGCATTGGAAAGCGTGAACTTTGCCGAAAACAGCCCCTTCCCACCCGTCGAAACCATGTGGGAAGATGTTTATGTACAACAAGATTACCCATTCATCTGCTGATTTGGGACTTCCGAAACGCTAAAAAACTTCAAACGAAACGTATTATGGCAGTATTACAATTAAGGGAAGCCCTTCGTGCGGCGATGTGGGAAGAAATGGAACGCGATCCAAACGTGTTTCTCATTGGGGAGGAAGTGGCAGAATATAATGGTGCTTACAAGGTAAGCCAAGGTATGTTGGACCATTTTGGTGCCAAACGGGTAATAGACTCCCCCATTTCGGAGACAGGGTTCTCGGGCCTGGGCGTGGGCGCGGCCATGATGGGCTTACGTCCAATCATCGAATTCATGACCTGGAACTTTAGCATGGTCGCAGCTGATCAGATATTGTCTAATGCCGCTCGGATTCGGTATATGTCCGGCGGACAGTATAGCATTCCCATCGTTTTTCGAGGGCCAAACGGCTCGGCTGGACAATTGGGCGCTACGCACTCCAATTCCTTTGAATTCTTTTATGCCAATGTCCCCGGACTAAAAGTGGTGTCAATCTCTAACCCGGACGATGCTAAAGGGCTTCTAAAGTCTGCAATTCGGGATGAAGATCCTGTGCTATTTATGGAATCGGAAGTGATGTATGGCATGAAGGGAGAGGTTTCTGACCACCCAGAATACCTGATTCCTATTGGGAAGGCCCGTGTGGGTCGCGAAGGTAAACATGTTACGATTGTGACTTGGAATAAAGTCTATTGGACGGTGATGGCCGCCGCCGAGGAACTTGCCAAAATAGGATATGAGGCCGAGGTGATTGACCTTCGCACTATTCGTCCGATGGATATCCCGGCGGTCTTACAGTCCATCCGTAAAACAAATCGGTGTGTGGTTGTGGACGAAAGTAATCCGCTGGCATCTATCGCCTCAGAAGTGGCCTATCGCATTCAGGCCGAAGCCTTCGATCATTTAGACGCGCCTGTCTTACGGGTGACGAATAAGGACGTTCCGGCTCCCTATGCGAAAAACCTGATCGAACTTTGGGTTCCTACGGTGGACGAGATCGTGAAGGCTTGTAAAGCCGTGATGTACGCCAACTGAGGTTAATCCCTTGCTTTTTACAAAATTGCTAACCCCAAAAAATTAATCTTATGGCTATTGCGGTTGAAATGCCTAAAATGAGCGACACCATGGAGGAAGGACTCCTAGTGGCATGGTTGGTGGATGAAGGCGCGAAAGTGAAGTCTGGCGATGTCGTGGCACAGGTAGAGACAGACAAAGCAACCATGGACCTCGAAGTCTATGATGATGGTGTTTTACTTAAACGGCTGATTGGCGAGGGCGAATCTGTGCCTATCGGTGGGCTTATTGCCATTCTTGGAAAAGAAAACGAAGACTTTTCGGCGATTTTAGCGAAGTATGGAAAAGCCGAAGGGGCTTCTCCTGAAGTTGCAATGCCAGTAGAAAGTGCGCCTCCTGTATTGGTTCCAGGACCTGTGGTGGGAGAGGATGGCCGGATCAAGGCTTCTCCTTTGGCCAGGAAAATGGCAGAGGAAAAGGGGGTATCGCTTTCAGGCATTGCCGGAAGTGGTCCCGAAGGCCGTATTGTGAAGCGGGATGTCGAAAATGTTGAGCCAGTAGCAATACCCGTTGTGGTTCCTGCTCCTATTCCGGCTTCTGTTTCTGCGCCCAAGCCCACACCCGTTGCGCCCACACCTGCACCCAAGCCTACTATGGCTATTGGAGGCGGGCACAAGTCGCTTAAAATTACGCCGATGCGCCGTACTATCGCACGCCGATTGGCCGAAAGCAAGTTCACAGCACCACATTTCTATTTACAAGTGGAAGCAGACATGGAACGTGCCATTGCATTCCGTAGCGAGATGAACAAACTAGCCGAGTCGCGGAAGTTGTCCAAAATTTCCTTCAACGATTTGGTTACAAAAGCCTGTGCGGTTGCTTTGCGCAATCATCCAATGGTCAATGCATCATACTTGGAGTCTGAGGGTGAAATTAGGCTATATGATCATGTACATGTGGCCATTGCGGTGGCTGTAGATGAGGGCTTGGTCACGCCAGTAATCCGAAATGCAGACCAAAAAGGTTTGTCTCAGATTGCCGCCGAAACGCAAGAACTTGCCGGACGCGCCCGCGCCCGTACCCTCGAACCTGCCGATTGGGAAGGCTCTACGTTTACGACAAGCAATTTAGGGATGTTTGGCATTGAGCGGTTTACGGCCATTATCAATCCGCCCAATGCGGCTATTCTGGCAATCGGAACCATCCGCGATGTACCTGTTGTTAAAGACAGTGCCATCGTTCCGGGTAAGCGCATGGCCTTGAGTCTCTCGTGCGATCATCGGGTAGTGGATGGCGCTGTTGGGGCAGCTTTCCTTTCGGAGGTGAAGCAATATCTCGAAGAACCTAATTTGCTCCTCCTCTAACCCTCCCACTTGCACACGAAAGATCAAAAATAAGATGAAAACATAAATGGGGCTTTCTATTCTGTAGAAGGCCCCATTTTCTTGATGTTTAAAAAATACCTTCAGGAATGGTCAATTCCGCTTTTTTTGCCCATTGTCGGATAATGTTTTGCGTCATTTTATCTGCAAGATTATTACACTTCTTGCGTACTTGTACGATGCTTCGGGAGTTGTTTTGCACCTCGATAGTGGCCAAACGATAGCCGTTTTTGCGTAAGCCCCAGATAGAGGTCTTGCCGCTTAGCACTTCATCCCGATAGGTAAACACACAATGGTGCATGGCACGGCCTTCGGCCAAGAGCTGATGATCACCACTCATTTCAAGGAACTCGTATTGCGCAAGAATAATATTTTCCTCACCAAAAGCACAGATCGTTCCCCCTTGAATTCCTGATGGTGTATAAGCGGCTACGGTAGCACGTTTCGCCAACCGTTCGTCATGGCGGAATTGATCCATTTCCCGCTGAAGGGATGCAATGGTGCGGCGGCTAAGATCCGGTAGGTTTCCTTCGGGAAAACGTTCTAACAACCACAACAAAATCTTTTCCAACTGTTCCACCTCATGGGTGGTTTGTCGTGCAAAGTAGCCTAAAGCACGAGCATAAGCATGCTCATAAACCATTTGCTTACGGACACACCGGTTTTTTGTGAAGGCGGAAGCCAAAGCACACGATCCACCTTGGCCAGTAATTTGTACAAATCGGATGGCTTCACAAAGATTAGAAAATTGCAAATTCAGCAACTGATGGCTCATGTGGCGGGTTAGTTTCGCTCCACAGATTCCTTTGAGGCCCAGTTTGGCCACGCTTTTTCCGCTTGCAGCCGTCTCGAAGAGTGCTAAAACCACCTCTAACGCCACTTCTTGTTCAAAATAAAGCAGGTGGTAGAAAGATTCCGGTATTTTATATCGTACAAAAAGATGATCCAACAACGACTTAAACAACTTCCAAGCACCTTTTTCCTTGGGTTTCCAGTCTTCTGGTTTACGGATCATAGGAAGTTGTGCCGCCCTACAAAGCGCCACAATATAGGCTGGCGTAATAAGTGCTTTCACCTTTTTTTCCATCATCACTTTTAGGAGTTGGACGGCTTTTTTCCATACACGCCGATTCAAACCGAGCGGGCGTAAATCGGCCAAGGGATGATGATAATCGAAAAATTTTGCTTTTCCTTGTGCTAATTGTCGTAATAGCGTTGCATCCAAAAGTGATGGATTACGGAGAAAGGCTTTATCTATTTCGCAATCAGATTGTTGTCGGGCAAGGCGGGCAAGGCGCTGGTTAGCCACTTTCTGGCGACGGGCGCGCCCCCGTGTATTGTACTTTGCCCGATATTTCTTTGGGGCATTCATGGTTTAGTATGGGTTTTTGCATGATAATCAATAATTGACGGGGTTTTCCGGCGGGAGAGCCGGTGGTATCAAGGCTACGTTGCATTTTCGTATGGATTATGGTGAAAATCGGATTGATCCGAGTAAAAGAAGCAAAGGCGACAGACAATGTGGGGGTATTGGTGCGTGACAGGCATCGAAGTAACCCACATTTACGGCACTTTGCTGGTACCACAGGCAGGGCTCGAACCTGCAACCCACGGATTAAAAGTCCGTTGCGCCACCATTTGCGCCACTATGGTATGAAAGTCGAAAAATCAGGACGGCAATAAGCAAAGCAGGACAATCATCCCAAAGGAAGGAGCCCGCTTAAACGGCACGCCATGAACATCCGATGGTGCGCTTCTCGACTTACAAAAACAAAGGCAACAAGCAATACAGGCGTGGTTTCACAAAGATTAGCAGTCTTCGAAGCAACCCGTATTTACGGCACTTTGTTAGAACCACAGGCAGGACTCGAACCTGCATCCTCCGGATTCGTATTCCGATGCGCTTCCCGATTGCGCTTCTGTGGCTTTTGGGGAACAATACGGAAACAACTCCTTTGGTTGAAGCCAAGAATGATTTTCCGAGATTGCATAGACCCACAAACAGGAGTCGAACCTGTGTCTTTCTACGAACTTATCCGGTGTATGGCCTTATTTATACTACTGTGGTTTTCCGACGGAGATTTTCTTTCCGGAATAAAAATCTCCGTTCGAGAGGTGTACCGCAAGCAGGATTTGAACCTACAACCATCAGGATATGGGCCTGATACGCTACCATTGCGCCATTGCGGTAAAAAAACGGGCCGACGGCACAGCCGGTCGCAATCCACGGGGCGACACCCCGCCCACTAAACGTACCACCGGGTTTGTAGAACCTTTGTGGTTTGTACTTTTAGCTTTATACAAAAGAATTTTAGACGTTAAACTCTCTACTTTCATCC
This sequence comes from Bacteroidetes Order II. bacterium, assembly GCA_016788705.1. Lineage (NCBI taxonomy): Bacteria > Pseudomonadati > Bacteroidota > unclassified Bacteroidota Order II. > Bacteroidota Order II. bacterium. The sequence continues at coordinate 3,576 of JAEUSQ010000039.1, read as the reverse complement.
TTGAACTTTGGGCTTTTCAGAAAATACCCTCTTCGTGCTCTACCGATGAGCTACTCGGCATTGGCCTGGCCTTGGGCCGCCGAGGCCGGAATCGAACCAGCTACCCCGAAGTCATCCAGGTATGGAGCGGAAAAAGTCTTACAAACTCTTTGCGCAATATGGTGTTATTCGCGGATTTCGTGCCGCCGACCCGAAGTTGGGGATGGGCAAACCACCCCCAATTTCGTTAGACCGTGATCTCGATATAGGTGACAGCGTTTGCTTCCGAGAGGATGGCATCTACCTCAGCTTCAAATTCGCCCACTTCTTTTTCGAGTCGCTCGATGGTTTTCTCGGCCTCCAACGGATCTACCAAATGGTAGGCATTGGCTTCGAGGAACGGTTTGCGGATGGACTCGATGTCGTCTTTTCCAACTTTAACGTTGTCCTTTCCGAAGGTGGTTTCTAAAATGTGTTGGAGGTTTTGCTCCACCTGTGTGTTTCGGGTGTTGAGTTCTGCCACTGCTCGTCGGTGTCCGTTTTGGATGGCTTCGATCAGGCTTTTTTGGTACTCCACCAGCCTTTTGTAGTTGATGGCATCGGCGATGGTCATCTTCCGACCTGCCACTTCCACCATGGTTTTGCTGTTCGCTTCCACAATCGCGCATTTAATTTTGTTTTTGCGGACGATAAGGTCTTGAATCGCCTGAAACTTAGACTTTGCCTCTTGTACAAACTCTGCCTCTGGCGTCCGACCTCCGATGAGTTTGTCTTTCTGACGTACTTCCGCAGGTTTTAAGTTTTGGATGGTTTTGGTGATGCGGACATCCAACAATTTTAATTCGGAAAGCCCACGGTGTATGGTCATGCGTTGTGTGTTCATGTTTTTCTCCGTTTAAAAGGGTGAAAATCTAGCGATTTTCCGGTGAGGTGCAACCTTTGGGCCACACCCGCGCCCGGAATCCTCCTTAAAACTTTAGTTGACAAATTACAGTTCAATTTCTTCGATCATCGAAAGTGTCTTTTCCGGATTATCGAGACGTTCCAAGACTTCAAAGATTTTCTCGGACCAACCGGCAATCAAAAAAACGTCTTCCGTGGCTTGGGATAGCGGCAATTGCCCATATCCTGCAAGGTCAAATAGGTAGAGTTTGGCATCAGAAGCCACCTCTTTGTACTGCTTCCATGCTCGTGTAAACGCATCCGAAGCATGTTCAACCGAGTTCCACATCTGACAATCGGTGAAGATCATCACCTTGTCGAGAATTCTTCGTTGACGGTACAAGTCCTGCAAGACCCTATGCCCATTCGTGGCATATCCCACTTCTCCTTCGCGTTGTTTTAGGTAGCTTACACTTTCCAAAACATCCTTGTTAGGCAGTGAGACCATCTTCCAAGTATCCCCAAAAATGCCTGTTAAAACGGTTTTGCAACGGCTTTTAAGTAACATACCCAACATCAATCCCACATCAAAAAGCGTTACTTTGCTATTGCGAGAAACAGGCTGGAACATAGAACCCGAGACATCGCAGGCTACACAGATTCTGGTTTCGACATCAAATCCCGCCAAGTTCTCGGTCGAGGTCAGCACAGCCTGCTCCAACGCCTCTCGAATGATGGAAACGGACTCTTGTTGCTTCGGACGAGCAGAAACTTCGCCAAGCACCCACCCCAAAATGGACCGTCTCGGTTCCGTAACCACTTGGTCTGGCTCGTCTAACTCGCGATAAGCAGCCAGATATTGGAAAGGAAATACCTTACTTTTTTCGATAGCTTTCGGATCGTTAATTTGTCGGCAAACTTCTTTTAGAACGCTAGTAGAGGGTTCTGTTTGAAGGATATTACGGAGGTTTCGTAAGAGTGCCAGATACCCCAGTCGCCGGCTCAATACCAATGCCTCCCATGTTGCAGAAACCGCCACCTTTTTCTGTTTTTCCGTCTCGAAGTCCATTTGCCCAACACGGGAAAGCTCGGTCTCCCATGTATAAGGCGTTTCCAATTCGTCTCGGATAATCTTGTCAAAGAGCAATTGTTGTTGGTCGGATTTTGCTTTCGGGTGAACCAAAAACAGGGCATCTTTCAGCGTAACGTCCGTTTTACGGTTGTATTTAGCAAACTGGTGGCCATCAAAGCGGTTAAACGAGGCGGCTAATCCTTTTTGCACTTGCTTAGAAAGCCGATTCAGCTTTTTTACACCATTCCGCTGGTTGGCAATCGCGTAGTGGGCCAATAATTCCTTGATTTCGTCTGCCCGTTGTACCACCCGCGACACTAATTTTCTTACCAAGTCGTCGCCATTATGTGCTTTCGCCAATTCTACCGACAGAACCAATGGCGTGGTACGGAGATACATTTTTTCGCGGGCATAGACCGCTAATTGGGCCACAAATACCGGATCGTTTAAGGCGACGAGTTCTTTCAGGCGCTCAAGTCGGATTGTTCCCTTTTCGTAAAAGCTGTCATTGAGCAGCGAGGTAACAACTGCTGCATACAATTCCATCTTCGGATGTAATTGGGTGGCCACCGCTCCCTCATGGTTCAAGACCTTAGTTTGGTGGCGCGTGGTTTGATTAAATCGCATAGCACACAAGAGTTAAAGGTTGCGGTTTAGTGAATAAAAAAACCCGACTTTTCTTTCGGAAGGTCGGGATAAATCGAATTTGATAGGCAATAAAATACCTGTCAGGATCGAAAATATATCCTTCCGAAAATTAAATAGGATTCAATAAATTGTTTCAATAAATCGTATTTACAACCCATGTATGGAGGCATGGGTGTTACGTGGATGTCGCGCATGTCGTATCCGGTTTGCAAATGGAGCAACAAAAAAGCCCGACTCTTTTGGAGTGGGCTTGCACATGGTGACAGATTGATATGGTTAATCCTTTCTTAATCTGTGCGTGTGTAAGCCCTTATAGCCATATTTTTGATCATTGCCCCGTACATTTATACGCCCCATACGAATCTCGCTCCGACTCGCTGATGAGGAATGGTTTGTATTTAGGTTGTGAATGATGAACATGGCTGTTTTGGTTTAAATTTGTTTAGCTCTGGTATAATACAACAATTGTAAATAAGAATGCAATAGGCAAAATATTTTTTTTTGACAGGTGTATTTTTTTATTAGACATTAGTAATATCATTAATAGGAGTGATTCTTGTGTAAGCAGCATGAAGTACAAATGTCTGAAAATTAATATCCGTTATGGTGTATAGGAGTGGTAATATTTGAGTGTCAAGACGATGGGTACATACCTTGATGTGCTTATCTGGTCGAGCCCAATATATAAAATGGGAGAAGTTGCTCAGTCCAGTGGTTGAATCTCAGATATAGATAAACCTGTAATGTCTCGTATCATTGATACGTCTAATCCTTGTGCAAGCATTTTTTGTGCTATTGCCCGTTGTGCCGCTTTTTGGCCTTCTTCCCTACCTTCTTGTCTTCCTTCTTCCCTTCCTTCTTGTCTTCCTTCTTGTCTTCCTTCTTGTCTTCCTTCCTTCTTGGCTTGTTCCAAGGCATAGTCAAAAGTTGCCTTATTGTCTCTGAAGACCTTCAGGCTTTGTTCATACGCAAATACATCCGACTCCGCCATTTTT